>CAZCKC010000245.1:0-3443 GCA_964499235.1 uncultured Planctomycetales bacterium
CCCGCGTGCTCGGTCTCGCGACACGGCGTCGGCGTTGGCCGCTGGCGACGGTTAAGGCCCTGGAAATCCGGCATGAGGCGACACCCAAAGTGGACCACTACACCCTTTATGTCCGTTTGGCTGACGAGCAAACGCGCGTGAAGTGGCTCAGCCTGAATGACGAAATCCGTGCGCGGCAGCGCGCGGAACCCATTGCCGATTCGCTCGGCGTGCCACTCGTTTTCAGGGAATCGTAAGGCGGCCGCTACCAGCGTAGCGACGATGCTCTTGACCGCTGCTGATTCGAGCCGCAACGCGCGCACCGTGGCGGGGCCGTGGCGCCGGCTGCTTCCGCATGCGTTAGGGCTTCGCCACAAGCGGTGCAGAATACGTGGGGGCCGTCGCTCTGTCTTTCGGCCGGGGGCGTTGGCGACTCGGTCGCGTGCGGGCTGCCGTTGCGCAGTGGTGGCGGAATGATCAGCATCACGTCGCACTGCTCGCAGGCCATCTGCGAGGCGATGTCCCAGACGCGGGCCTCGTGGAGTGAGCCGCAGTGGCCGCAATAGAAGGCGAACCGCCGCCGCGTGTCGGCCGGGATCGCGCTGTCGGCGAATGCCCGCCGTCCGGTGGCCAGCATCCGGTGGTGCAGCGACCGCCGCAAGTCTTCCTGGGTCAGGAACTTCGCCACCGGCCGATGCCAGGCCCACCAGCCCGGCTGCGCGACCGGCGTGACGCGGTCGCAGTACCCACATCGCAGCGAGCGCCCGAACCAGCGGGCATCCACGCGGTGCGGTTCGCCGCAGTGCTCGCAGGCGACGTGGAGTTCCGGCCACGGCTTGGCGGTCCCCAGTCGCCGGCGCGAGAAGAAGGGCGGGGCGGCGATCGTCGTGTCGCAGTGGGGGCAGGTCAGCGAGCCGCGCTCGTGCTCGCGGCTCATGACGAGGCGGCCGCGACAGGCGGGGCAGGCGAACGTCTGCTGCCGGGTTGAGGCTTCGCGTTGGCAGCCGAAGTCGAACATTGACTTGATTGTAGCTGGTGGGGACGCTTGTGGTCGCTCCGGCCTGAGGCGACGCCCCGGGGGCGGGGCGGCAGCGGGGGCGCTTTGAAATTGCGGCCGGGATTTTCATCGCGTCGCAGTGCTCCAGCGGTCAGAATTTCGCGGCGCTGGGCGCGAGGTGATGGATCCTCGGCACGGCGGGGCGGCTGAAACGGAGGCATACGCCCATGGATGATCCGCAGCGGATCGAGATTCGGCAGGGGGGTGGGATCGCCTCGTTGATCGGGCTGATCTTCGTCGGGGCCGGCATCGCCCTGTTGATCATGCTCACGGACGAGGCGCCGTGGTTCGTGGTGCCGTTTGTGAGCGTCTTCATCTTGATCGGGCTGGCCGTCATGCTCGCGCGGAGCGCGTTTACGTGCGACGGGCGGCAGCGGTTGATCACCTCGTGGTGGGGTTTTCTGGTGCCGATGAGCACCCGGACGATTCCCTTTGATCGCGTGACGTGCGTGGCCTACAGCAAGCGCCGCGTGCGGACCAAGAACAGTTCGTACACCATTTATCCCATCAAGATCGAGGCGACCGAAGGCCGGCCGCTGACCGTCGAGAACCCGCGCGACCTCAGCGCCGCCCGCAAGCGGGCCGAGCAGCTCGCGAAGCTCGTCGGCAGCGCGATTGAGGACCGCACCGGGGAGACGCCGCAGCGCCGCGAGGCGGAAATGCTCGACGCTTCACTCGCGGACCAGCTGGCTGACCAGCCGCTGGAGTGGCCGGAGCTGCCCGCCGGCAGTGCGATCGAGTACGAGCTGGTCGATGACGCGGCCCACATTACGCTGCCGCGGCCGCGGCTGGGCCCGCTGCTCGCGCTGGGGATCGGATTTCTGGTGCTGTTCGTGCTGCCGCCGGTGGTCGCCGTCACGTTCGCGATGGTGAGCGAGGGAAACCCGACCGCGCTGGCGCTCGTCGCCGTCATCGCGGGCGTGGTCTTGCTGCTGCCCGTCGCCGCCGTGATAACGATCATGCGACGCTTGAAGGTTCAAGAGCACGTCATCGTCGCGCGGGATCGCCTGATCGTGGAGAAACGTCGCGGCCGGCATGCCGAGCGGGTGGAGATCCCCGCGGCCGAGCTCGAGCAGCTCGCCGACGCCAGCGACGGCCGCCAGGTTCCGGGCTTCCTCAACCGCGCCGGGCTCGGCCCGCCGCTGCGTGCGGTTAGCGATACGAGCGAGGTGACCTTCGGCGGCACGCTGAGCCCGCCGGACCGCGCCTGGCTGCGGGACGCGCTGCGGTTCATTCTGGCCGGGCGGTGAGCCGGCCGGTGGAGGGGCGGCTAACATCGGCGTGGATTGTTCCGCAACGTGGACCGCGGAAGACGAAGACCTGCTGGTCGGCTGAAGAAGGGGACTCGCGTGGCGCATCCGGAGCTCGACATCATCTTTTGCATGCCGCACCCGGACGACATCGAGATCAGCTCGGGCGGCACGGTTGCGAAACTGGTCCAGCAAGGCCACCGCGTCGGCATCGTCCACATGACCAACGGCGAGCCCACGCCGCGTGGCACGCTCGAGACGCGAATGAATGAGCTCCACGCCGCGGCCGAGATTCTCGGGGTGCAGCACGTCGAGGTGCTCGACCTGCCGAACCGCGAGCTGATGGACGGCCCGGCGGCCCGCTACCAGGTCGCGACGGTCTTTCGCCGCCATCGCCCGCAGGTGGTCGTCGGTTTGCTGGGTCGCACGCCGGGGGCGTCGCCGGACCACTACCAGGCGCAGCTGATCGTCGAGGCCGCGCGGTTCTACTCGCAGCTCACGAAGTGGGACGACCGTTTCGACGACACCGAGCCGTACCGCGTGCCGTACCTGTGGTACCGGCCGCTCGTGCCGTTCGGCGAGCAGGGGGATCACCACACGCGGTTCGTGGTGGATATCAGCGACGTTTACGAGCAGAAGATCGCGGCGATCTCGGCGTACAAGTCGCAGTTCGACGCTGCGCGGCTGGAGGGGCTGCTGCACCGCATCCGCGGCGTTGACGCGGCCGAGGGCGCGCGGTGCGGCTTCCCGTATGGCGAGGTGTTCGGGTTGCCGACGCCGATGCCGATGCCCGACCCGCTGGCGCACTTCCAGGGCCTGAAGCCGCCGTTGCCGCACACTTATCCGCCGCGGAGCGGGTAGTGCTCTCCGTGACGGGCATCGTGTCGTTGACGGTCTGAGGGGTCCGGGAGCAGCGTCGGGGCAACGCCACGCGGGGCAGGCACTGTCGAAGTGGGCGCATAAAAAAAGAAAACAGTGGACGAGCTGGGAAGGCGATTGCTCGCGCTTCGCGCCGAGGTCGACAGCGGGTGCCGTCGACCGAGTTGGCTAAGAGTGTGCTGACATTTAAACGTCCGGCGCTTTCACGCCGGGGCGTCTAAGTATCCCTAGAAAGGAGGTGATCCAGCCGCAGGTTCCCCTACGGCTACCTTGTTACG
>CAZCKC010000246.1:0-3422 GCA_964499235.1 uncultured Planctomycetales bacterium
GGCGGCTGGTGAATGGCACCGGCCGGACGACGCGCCCGGCGGCGACGCGACGGTCGCATAAACACCCCATTCACGCCCCAATTACTCGTCTTCGCACGGCTGAAATTTCCGGGTTCGGGTCCGAGAATAGCGGCGTCACGGCCGCATTCACACAATGCTGTCGCAATTTTCGCAAAACGCCAGCTTGCTTCGCGATTTGCGCTTGGGTATAACCGTTCAGAGAGAGTTACGGGTGAGCGGCACTCACTTCCGTATCTGGTCCGAGGAGGCTGGAAGCACCTCCACAAGTCAATTTCTTCTAGAGGAGAAAGACAAATGCGTAAAATTCTCTGTGTCATGACGGGTCTCGCGGCCTTGGCGATGACCGCCAACGCCCACGACATCCGTTTCTTCGCCAGCACCAGTTCCACTGATGGCACGATGCCGGATGCCATTCCGGTCGTTGAGCCGGGCGATATTATTTATCTGTGGGCGGCGACCGGTGCCCCCGGTCAGCAAAAGTGGCAGGGGATTGACCTCGCGCTGTCCAATGCCACCGGCACGGTCTTCAATGAGTTCTTCACGGGTTCCAACCGCTGGGAAGGCAGCTCGGACTTCGAGCTTGATCCCCAGGCGGGCGTCGTTGGCGTCCAGACCCAGGGTCTCGGTGGTCCTTTCGAGGCTCTCGGTTCGCTGTTCGACGCGGGCAGCGGCCACTACGCGTTCGCCCAACTTGTTGCTGGCGAGGTCGGCCCGATTGATCTGTCGGTTTTTGCAGCCGTCGCGGCCGGCTCGGACAAGGGCGATGACTCGGTCGCCGTTGCGATGGGTGATCTCGTCCCGAACACCAACATCGCCGATGAGCCCGTGGTGGGTACGATCGCCACGGTCATTCCTGAGCCCGCCAGCCTCATGCTGCTCGGTCTCGCCGGTCTCGCGATTCGTCGTCGCTAAGACCACCTGATAGGGAAAGAAGTGGAGCCCATCGCTCCTTGACTTCGCCCAACACTAAGCGCTGAACGCAGGGTCGAGCTTCAAAGCTCGACCCTGCTTCTTTTTGTTTCGCCTTGCTGACCTTGCCGCTGAACGACGGGCCGACCGTCGCGACCTGCCCCCCCGCTGTTGAATAAGATTCAACTCTGTGCCACCGGCGGCAGTGGGAGGAGCCCCGCCGCGCGGAGCTGGTTGAGGGCCTCGAACTGGTCCCGCACGATGCGGACGTCCTCCCGAATCTGTGCGATCAGCGCGTCCACGTTCTCGAACCGTTGCTGCGGGCGAATGAACCGGAGAAAGTGCAGGCCCAGTTCGGCCCCGCGGAGCTCACCCTCGAAATCGAGCAGGTGGGCCTCGATCCGGTAGGCGCTCTCCTCGAACGTGGGCTGGTAGCCGACGTTCACCGCCGCCAGGAAGAGCGCGTCGTCATCCCGCTGCGCCACCGCCGCGTAAACGCCCTCCGCCGGCACCAGCTGCGGCACCTCGATCAGGTTCGCCGTCGCCACCACCAGCGGCCCGCCCCGCCCGACGCCACTACCCACCCGGCCGGAGATGCGGTGGCTCCGCTCCAGCATCAAAGCCGCTTCGTCAACCGCCCCGGATATGAGCCGGCGGCGAATCTCCGAGCTGCTCACGGTCGGCTCCCCCGGGAGATCGGTGAGCTGGACCGCACCCGCGATCTCGACATCGAAGCCGTGCCGACGCCCAAACGCCAAGAGCGACTCCGCGTTGCCCTCGCGGCCGTGGCCGAAGGTGAACGTCGGCCCCTCCACCACCACCCGCGGGCGCAGCCGAGCGACCATCCAGCCGATGAAGTCAGCGGCCGAGCGGCTGAAGAACTCGGGCCGGCTGCGCACCACGACGGCGTCGTCGACGCCGTACCGCGCGAGCAGCGCGAGCCGTTCCTCGATCGTCGTGAGCCGTGGCGGCGTCTGTTCCGGGGCGAAAACCGCCTTGGGATGGGGCTCGAACGTCAGCACGACGAGCGGGATCCCGAGCGTGTCCGCCCGCCGCCGGGCCGCCCGCAGGATCGCCTGGTGGCCGCGATGCACCCCGTCGAAGTTGCCGATGCTCAGCACCACGCCGTCGGGCGGTGCCGGGTAGCTGTCAACTTCGTGATGGACGCTCAGCAGCGCGTGCAATCGAACCGCTCCACTCGATGCTCAGGGGCTACGGGCTGAAATCCAACGTGATATCGGGAATGTCCAATGCTTCGCGCCGCCGCTGAAACTCCGACTCCGGCATCCACCGCGCCTCGTAGCCGACCCCGTTATACAACACCACCCCGCGCCCCGGCGGCCGCAGGTACATCGTGGTCGGCGGCAACGTGTAGCAGATCGCGATGGGCTCACCCGGCTCCGCGAGCGTCCAGTTCTTCCACAGGTAGCACAGCCGCTCACGCCAGTCGTTGAATGCGGCGGGCGGGATGCTCTGCGGGCGCGGGAGTTGCGGGGGCGGCCGGCGATCGGTGTAGTGCGCGTTGAACATCGTCGCGAGCTCGCCGACGAAGCGCTCGACACTGCCTTGCTCACGGTCGTCGCGGAACGAGAGCGAGATCAGCACCATCGCGACCGTGGCAGCCATGAAGGCCAGCAGGTTGAAGATGATCTTGCGGCGGCGGCGGCGGGCAGCGCGCAGCACCGCGGCCTGCTGGACCTGCGGAGTCGCAACGGGCGGCGGCATGGAACGCGCGAGGGCCATGAGTTAACGCCCCTGTCCACGGGTGGCGTTCGTCGCTAGGCTCTGCAGTTGATGACCGTACTTGATCAAGTTGTGCTCGCGATGGCGGCCGTCGTATCAATCAGCTTTTACGCCGCGATCTTATTCTGGCTCGTCCGCGAGTGGCGGCAGCCCCCGCCCTATTCGCCAGGCCCGGACCAGGACGCCCGCAACGCCGCGAGCGGCACCGACGCCTTTTCCCACGCCAACTGAGCGTCCCCGCTGACCCGACCCAGCCGCCGCAACGGCACGCCAGCCGCCGCCAGCGATTCTCGCAGCTCGTTCAGTCGCCCTGTCGCGATCACATAGCCGGCCGCCAGCAGCGCCAGCGGCGTCGGCGCGTCCTGCGGGTCGAGCACCACGCCCCGCCCGCCGGCAAAGGCCATCTCGGCCAGGCTCGCCAGCCAGCCGCCCTCGCTGACGTCGTGGCAGGCCGACACCACGCCGGCCTGGATCAGGTCCGCGACGGCCAGGTGCGTCGCGGCGGCCTGCTCAAGGTCGACGGACGCCGGCGCCTGCCCGCCGACCAGGAACACCTCGTCGTCGACCCGCTTCAGGTCCGGCGTCACACACCGCTTGATATCGGGCACCAGCGCAAGCGCGCTGATCAGCAGCGTCGGCGGAATTCGCAGCCGCTGCGTCCGCCTGATCTGGCGGCAAACCGCGTCCCGCACCGCGGCCGTCCAGCCGGCGGTCCCGTCCACCGGCAGGCCTGCCAGGCGCCCGGCGAC
>CAZCKC010000247.1:0-3412 GCA_964499235.1 uncultured Planctomycetales bacterium
CGCCCTCGCCGCCATGGGCCGCGGGCCGGCGCCGGCCGCGCCGACGCCGACGCCGACAACGCGCGGCGGACGCGGACGCCGTGGCGAGAGCGGCACACTGCGTGACTACGTCCAGCGGGTCATGAAAGGCCGCGGCGAAATGCAGGTCCGCGACATCACGGACGCGGTCATCGCCGCCGGCTACCCCACGCAGAACAAGACGCTGGCCAAGAGCGTCGGCATCGTCCTGACCCAGCTGCCGAACGTGAAGAAGACCGGCCGCGGGCGGTTCGTGCTGTCCTGAGCTGCCACGCGGGCGGGCGGCGGGCGCCGCGCGGCGGTCCGCCTTGCTTCGCCTCCGGCCGGCGTTACGATACCGCACCATGCAGCCGGCCTTGCTTGATGATCTGCGACAGCGTGGTCTCGTGCACCAGGTCTCCGCGGAGCAACTCGCGGAGCACCTGGCGGCGGGGCCTGTCACCTTGTACAGCGGGTTCGATCCCTCCGCGGACAGCCTGCACGTCGGGCACCTGCTGCCGCTGCTGAACCTGCGCCGGTTTCAGCTGGCCGGCCACCGGCCGATCGGACTGGTCGGCGGCGGGACCGGGTTGATCGGCGACCCGAGCGGCAAGCAGGCCGAGCGGGCGCTCCAGACGCGCGCCCAGGTCGATGCCAACGTGGCGGCGATCCGCCGGCAGGTGGAGTCATTTCTGGACTTCGACGCCGGTGCGATGCTCGTCGACAACCTTGACTGGCTGGGTGCGTTGAACCTGGTCGATTTCCTCCGCGACATCGGCAAGCACTTCTCCGTCAACCAGATGATCGTGCGCGACTCGGTGCGGCAGCGGCTCGAGGCCCGGGAGCAGGGACTGAGCTATACCGAGTTTTCGTACATGCTGCTGCAGGCCTACGACTTTTTGGCGCTGTTCGACCGCTACGGCTGTACGCTCCAGACCGGCGGCAGCGACCAGTGGGGCAACATCGTCTCGGGCGTCGACCTCATCCGCCGCCTGCGCGAGGGCGCTGCCTACGGACTGACCTTCCCGTTGCTGACGCAGGCCGACGGGTCGAAGTTCGGCAAGACCGAGAAGGGCTCGGTGTGGCTCGACCCCGAGCGGACCAGCCCCTACCAGTTCTACCAGTTCTGGCTCAACACCGATGATCGCGATGTCATCCAGCGGCTGAAGTTCTTTACCTTCGAACCGCTGGACACGGTCGCCGACGCCCAGCAGTCCGTCGCCACGCAGCCGGCCGCCCGCGAAGCCCAGCGCCTGCTCGCCGAGTCGGTCACGCGGCTCGTCCATGGGCCCGAAGCACTCGCCCGCGCGCAGAAGGCCGCCCGCGTGCTCTTCGATAAGCAGGCAGACTTTCACGGCCTCTCCGGCCAGGAGCTGCGCGAGGCGTTTCAAGGCGCCCCCACGACCGCTTGGCCGGCGGAGAAACTCGCCAGCGACGAGGCCAAGCTCGTCAACGTGCTGGCCGAGGTCGAGCTTTATCCTTCCCGTGGCCGCGCCCGCAAGGACATTCCCAGCGGCGGCGTGAGCGTCAACAACGTCGCGGTCAAGGATCCCGAGTACACGCTGAGCGCCGCTGACCTGCTGCCCGGCGGGCATATCATCCTCCGCAAGGGCAAGAAGAGTTACCACGTGCTGCGCGTCGCGGAATCGTAATCCGCCGCACCGCGTGAAGATGTGCCCGGTCGGCCCCAGTGCCGGCGGCCGCATCGTTTCCCGTGTCCGTCGCTGAACAGGTGAGACCGCTATGGCTACGCAACGGCGCGCTGCTGATCCGCGACCCGCTGCAGCGCCGCCGATCGGCCGCGCGACGGCGCTTGAGCGTGCTCAGGCCGCCCTCGCCCGGCGACAGCCGCTGCTGGCTGAGAAGGCAACGGACGCGGTGCGGCTCGTTCACGGCACCGCCGACGGGCTCCCGGGACTCGTGGTCGAGCAGCTCGGTACCGTGCTGATCGCCCAGCTGCATGAGGGCGTGCTCGCGCTGGAGCCCGACGACGCGGCCGCCGTCTGTGAGCTTCTGATGCCGGCGTGTGACGCGACGGCCGTCTACCGCAAGGAGTTCGTGGCCGACCGCTCGGCTGGTGCACAGCGCGTGGCCGACCGGCACTACGCCGCCGAGCCCTGGCTGGGGGCGCCCGCACCGGCGCGGCTGCTGGTCCAGGAGGCGGGGTTGCGGTTCTGGGTTCGGCCGTACGACGGCTATTCGACCGGCCTGTTTCTGGAGCACCGCGGCAATCGGCAGCGGCTCCGGACGGCGGCCGAGGGCAAGCGGGTACTGAACCTGTTTTCTTACACGGGCGGTTATTCGATCGCCGCGGCCGCCGGCGGTGCGACGCACGTGTCGAGCGTCGATGTGTCCAAGAAGTTCCTCGAGTGGAGCAAGGAGAACTTCGCCGCCAACGGGCTTGCGCTCGACCCGCACCGGTTTTTCGCCTCAGACGTGTTCGACTTCTACCGCCGGGCGGAGCGGCAGCAGCGGATCTATGACCTGGTGATCCTCGACCCGCCGAGCTTCGCCCGCGACCGCAAATCGAAGCGCCCCTTCGTGCTGAGCGCGCAGCTCGAGCCGCTCGTGGCCGGCGCGGTGGATCTGCTCGCCCCGGGCGGCACGCTGCTGCTGTGCCTGAACCAGCGGCAGATCAGCCTGCAACGCATGCAGGCTGCGATCGAGCAGGGCGCCGACCCGCGTCGCGTGACGATCCTCGATTCGCCCACGCTGCCCGAAGACTTCAACGGCGACCCCGATTTCGCCAAGTCAATTTGGGCGCAGATCGACTAGGGCTGGCACACCTGCCATCAACGGACCTCTCGGCCCCGCCCGCCTGCCTGCCTGCGTGCTCACCAGGCCAGTCGAACGCCTTCGCGCCGGATCGCGTCGGCCTCCGCAGCTCAGCCGCCGGCCGCTCTCGCGTTGAACCCCCGTTGCTTCAGCTCGTCCAGTACCGTGTCGCGGTGATCGCCTTGAAGCTCGATGGTCCCATCCTTGACAGTCCCGCCCGCTCCCAGGCGACGTTGAAAGTCTTTTGCGAGGCCGGCGAGGTCGTTCGCGGCCGGGTCCAGCCCGGCGATCACGGTGACGGCCTTGCCGCGCCGCTTCTCGCGGCGGACCCGGACGTGCTGGTCTCTGGGCAGCGTCAGCTCGCCGGCCGCGTTGCGGGGACACGCGCACGCCGCCAGCGGCCGCTCGCACCGTTCACACGTCACGGGACGTTCGAGCGGCGTGCCATCAAACAGGCCGGTCATGGGAGCATCCTCGGCGAATTGGGGGATCAAGTCGCTCTGCTCGCAGCTTGCCGACGCAATGTGAATCGCGTCGCGATAGGCGAAAACTAAACGCTCTCGAGGAGGACTGCCTCGCCAGGGACTCGAACCCCGAACCCGCTGATTAAGAGTCAGCTGCTCTGCCAGTTGAGCTAGCG
>CAZCKC010000248.1:0-3405 GCA_964499235.1 uncultured Planctomycetales bacterium
TCCCGAAGCCCCCGCAGCTCGACCAAGGGTCCCTTTATCCCTACTATCGCGCTCCGTCCCCCCCGTCGGTCGACGGCCGACGTGGTGCTCCACACCGACCGGCCGGCTCCCGCCCGAGTCTACTCCGGTCTGAACGGCCACAGCCCTTCGGTCCCGGCGGAGCTCGTCGCCGAAGACCGGCTGGGGCCGTGGCTGGTGTGGGCGCCGGTGCTCTCGGCCGAGAGTCCGTCCCCGGCCGCGGTCCACGGGCTGTTCCGGGCCTACGTCACGGACCGGGTCGCGCTGTACGCCTTGCCGGGGGAGCGGGCGGCGGCGGTATGGCGGATCGAACTCGCCACCGAGGCCGACGTCAACCGCTTGGTGGCCGCCCTCGACGCCGGGGCATCCCTGTTCCAGGACGGTCCGCGGCTATCGATCGTGGGCGTTTCCGACGGCGAGGACCTTTCGGCCTGGGAGCTATTCGGCCGGACGGCCCTGAGCCTCACCGAAGCGTCCACCGGCAAGCGGTGGCACCCCGCCAAGCCTGTGTTCGAGCGCTCGCATCGAATTCACTAGTTCACCGCCGTCCAGTTGGGGTCAACCGCCAGCTGAAGTTCGGATGTGGGTGGCGCGCGCCGTCGGCGGGTCAACGCGCGTAGCCGAGCAGCCGATCGCGACGGGCCTCGTCCACGATGCGGGGGAATTTGGTCTGGACGCTCGTCATTCCTTCCTCCTGCATGAACCGCTGGACGCTGCCCGAAGGCAGCTCCACCAGGCGGGCCGACAGGATGGCCGTATCGCCTTGCCGGTGCTCCCGGTAGACGCGGTTCTGGGCTCGGTGGGCCTCGTCGAATGCGTCCGCGAAGCGCTGCGGATCGGCGGGGCGGTGGTCCGGTACGAACTCGGCGAAGACCACGTAGCGGGCTTTGGCCGTTCCTTCCACGCCGATCTCCGCGCCCACCGTGTAGTCCACGGTCTGGGCCGGGACCGCCTGGAGCGCAGCGTCCACCGCGAGCTGCACCTCCCGGTGGGTGGTCAGCTCCTGGGTGGTCGAAAGGCATCCACTCAAGCGACCCGAGAACACCATACGGTGGGGCCACAGTTGGGTGAAGCGGACGATGTCTCCCAGTCGGTAGCATTGAAGCCCGCTGACCGTGGAGACGTGGATGATATAGTCCACTCCGGTCTGAACCTCCCACATCGGGTGGCGACGAGGACTGTCGCTGTCTTTGTCCTCCAGGGGTACGAACTCGAAGAACACGCCCCGGTCGGGAATCGCGAGCAGATCGTCCTTGCGGGCGGCGTGATCGCTGACCGCGAAGATGCCGCCCTCGGTGGCATTGTAGGTGTCGATCAGCGCCGCGTCCGAACCCATCCGGTTGCGGATGACGTCGATGTACGGACCGGCCGCCACGCCTCCGCCGACCAGGAACTTCAGGTTGGGCCAGATCTCCGAGATCGCGTCGACCTGTCGCCCCTGACGGCGAGCGGCAGCCAGGAGCTTGTCGAAGAGGATCGAGAACCAGCAGGTGGTTCCGGTGACGGTCCGGATGTCGTGGTCCAGGTAGCGCTCGGCGATCGCGTCCATCTTGGCGTCTAGGTCGTCGATCATCATGACGTCCCGGTCGGGTAGGACCACGGGCTCGCTGAACAGCGGCAGGCGCGTGCTCATCAGAGCGGGGTTGTTCGTGATCCGCATCGGACCCTCGTCACGCATCACCGTCGGAGGCAGGACGGTCATCGTGAAGCCGCAGGGAAGGGTGGCGTCTTCGGTCCAGGCCACGTGGCGCAGCACTGCGTCCGAGGCGCTACCCTGCTGAAACCGGATCTGGGTGGAGCTGACCGGGAGGAACTTGGCTTTGCCTTTGGAGGAGCTGCCGGCCGAGTTGCAGATGAATTCGATGTTCTCGGTGGTGAGCAGCCGCTGCTCCCCGTGGCGGGTGCGCTCCAGCAGCGGGGCCAGGGCGTCGTAGTCCGCCACCGGAACGCTGCGCCGGTACTCGTCGTAGGTCCGGACGTACTGCAGGCCGTGCTGCCGGCCGTATTCCGACTCGCCGCACAGGGTCACGATGCGCTGAAGCTGCTCCATCTGGACTTCTTCCAGGCGGCGCAAGCTGTGGTCCCATTCGGCCACCCGCCGTCGGGCGACCTCCAGAAAGGCCCGGCCCACCGCGGCCGGGTAGGGCGTGGACTTCAGGGTCCGCAGATCGCCCCGGGGGGTGGCCACCCGGGTGGTGCGGCGAAGCCGGGGGCTGGAGAGAACCCGGCGAAGGGGAGCGAGGTCGCGGGAGAGCATGTCGAACATGATGTGTACTCGGCTCAGCGAAGGCTGCGGGCGGCGCGGGTCGCCAGGGCCACGGTCGTGAGCGTGGGGTTACAGGCGTTGCCGCCGGGAATGACGGAGTTGCCCGCGATCTGCAGATTGTCGATTCCCCACACGCGGCTGTCCCGGTCGACGACCGACGTGGCCGGGTCGTCGCCCATGCGGGTGGCGCCCTGCAGGTGCAGACAGGAGCCGGCGGGCAGCAGACGGGGCTCGGCCCCCGGCACGTAGGTGCCCATGGCTGCAGCCAGCTCGCGCTGGTCCTCCTGCATGGCCTGAAGCTTGGCCACCTGGTCCGGGCCCAGGTGATAGTGGACGGTGGGGCGGGGCATGCCGAAGGGATCGAGCAGGTCGTCCTCGAACCATACCCGGTTTTCCGGGTCCGGATCGATCAGGCCATACCAACGGAAGTCCACCACCATCCGGTCGTCCGTCTCCTGCGCCCGGGCGCTGAAGTGGACCACGTCCTTGGTGAGCTGGACGTGCCACGGGCGGCCTTCGCCCACCGGGATCCAGACGTTGGGCGACAGGTCGTGCGCCGGCAGCCGGAGCGGGTCGTCGGGCGGCGCGCCGTCCCGCAGCCTTTCGAACGCCGGATCGTGCTTCACCCGCTCCTGCAGCGACTTCGACAGCACCACTTGAGCGAACGAGATCGGATGTTCGATCAGGTACCGTCCCGAGGCCCAAGGGCGGAGGCCCGAATTCCACAGCAGTTGGGCCGACAGCACGGTGCCGCAGGCCACCACGAAGTGGTCGGCCCGGACTTCGATCTCGGACTGGGTGGTCAGGTCCACGCCGCGGGCCGAAACCACCTTGCCGCCCCGGACCTCGAGGCGATGGATGACGTGTTCGGGCAGGATTAGAAAGTTGGGGGGCGGGCTGGGCGCGTCCAGGATGTCCCGCAGGACGGTGTCCGTGCCGGCCACCTCCAGCAAGCCCGGTTTCGAACCGGGCCGTACGGCCATCGGAAGCGTTCCCACCTCCCGGCCCGGCTCCAGACGGCCGGCGTAGTGGGCGGCCGTGGCCTCCCGGACCACCGCGTGGCGGATCGACCGGTCGAACAGGCCGTCGTGCTTGTCGAGTGCCCGCTCGGCTTCGGTGTA
>CAZCKC010000249.1:0-3377 GCA_964499235.1 uncultured Planctomycetales bacterium
GCCGTCCCACCCCGCTGCCTGCAGCTTGCGCAAAGTCTGGCCACTGGCGAAGACGATCTCCGCATCCAGCGGATCGCGATTCCATGCGTCGGCGCAATCGATCTTGCGTAGAAATGCGCGTAGGCATTCGGCGATTTCCGGTGTTGCCTGTAGCGCTCGCACAGCGTCAGGGACCATGCCGAGATAGCCGTGCAGCCAGCGAGTAAGGGGCAATGCAACAGACGCGTCCGCCTCCACGGCAAAGGTCGCCGCCTTGGGCAGGCCGGTCAGGGAATGAAAGCGGCTGAGCGCACGGTAGCAGTCGGCACGGGCGTTCGCGATATCGTTCAAGGCGGGTGCCGGGTCGGCGTCCAGCCGCTTGCAGACCTCGCCGATCCACGTGGCGGCCGCGTCGAATCCGAGCGGCACGCCGCATTCCGGCCGGATCGTATCCATGCCGTATTGCTCGCGAAGAAACGCGCCGACTCCCGCGCCGTATTCCTCCTGCACGACCACGTTCAGGGTGGCGGAGCGCAGACTCCGGAGTTGATCCACATTCGATCCGGCACAGAGCACCGCGCCGATCTCGATGCCGCACAAGCCGAGGAGGCGCGCGAGTTCTTCCACGTTCCCGCGCCACTGATACTGCAGGAGCGGAACGCCAAGCAGGTTGATGCGCCGGGGAACGGGCTGGGTCTCTGGCGGATCCAGACGGCGGAGGACAGAGCGTAAGGCCGTGTCGAAGCCTTCGGCGGCGGTGCCGGAAAAGCCGGTCGTCTCGATCACCGCGCACGGGGCGTCCAGGCCGGCGGTCACAATCAACCGCTCCAGGTCGTCGCCGATCAGGGCCGCGCCGGGAGAATTCACCACCGCCATCAGCCGGTGTCCCTTGGCCGCCACCGCCGGGAGGATGCGTTCAATCTTCGCGCCCGCACCGAAGACGTAGTCATCGCCGTCGAGATAGGTGGCGGGCACCCGGGGCTGGCCGAAGTAAAACTCTTCCGCGTAATGGAGCGGATCGAGCGAGTCGCTGCGCGGCAATTGCCGATCCGCGATGGCGCCATGGTAGAACTTGCAGCCCGTAGGGCCGTTCAGAAGTACCGCCGCGTCGGCGATCCCCTCCACGGCGAGGATCGCGCCGGTCAGGCCGTCGGGCGGCGTGCAAGGCGTCCACCTGCCGGTCATGACCCTGCCTCCGCCTTCGGGCCGTCGTTGCGCCAGTCTTCCATCAGCGGTGTCTTGAGAATTCGCGTCCAGCGGCGGGCCAGGGCGAGCGCGCCGCCCGGACCGACGTCGGGGCAGAGCGGAATGCCGTCGTAATGGCAGACCGGCGCGAGACCGTGGGGCACGTAGTTGCAGAGCACGAGATCGGGATGCAGCGTGGCGATATCCGCTTCGCGTTTGGACGGGTCGTAGCCGGTCTCGAAATCGACGCGGTCCCGAAAGCGCGACTGGAGCAGATCGTCCTGGCTGTAATTCAGGATCGCAACCTTGACCACCTCCATCCCGACCTCGAAGGCGGTCTCCAGGATCCAGTCGAGGTCGTGGTTGTACGCCACGAGGAACAGGCGTTTGCCGGAAAGGGTGGGCCGCAGGGCGGCGGCGTGCCGGGCGAAACGTGCGCGCAGGCTGGCGGCAAGCAACTGCACGCGGTCGGCGCGATCCGTCTTTTCGCCGATCCCCTCGATCCAGCGGATCGTCTCGTGCAGGCCGACGGGAAAGGGCTGATCCGCGAAACGCGCGTCGTGCGTATCGGACAGGTAGTCGCGAAGCGCCCGTCCGAGCGTGTCGCCGTAGGCGAGAAGATTCAGGCTCGCCTTGCGAAACGTACGCAGCGTCTCCACCGTGGTCCGGCGTACGAAGCGGCAGTGCACGCGCAGTCCGAGTTCGGCCAACAGGTCCCGGACGCATGCGAAATTGCTCTCCGCGTTACTGGCGATGTTCTTCTCGGCCACGACATTCACGAAGCCGTCTTCCGGCGCAATACGGTCGTCGATCAGGCCGCCCGCTCCATGTACGCAGGCATTGATGATACCCTGCAGGTAATCGCCGGCCATGTCGCCGTCGGTATCCACGCGGAGAAGCGGAACGTCGGACATGAAGCCGGCTTTCTCCATTTCGGCGTCCGCGTCGTCTCCGATCACACCCGCCGGGCAGGTGGTGGTGACGAATACCGCGCCGGGTGTGCCGGACAGCGCCTGTTCCAGTGTCTCCGAGAGATATGGCCCGCCGCCGAAGACCATGCCGTCCTCGCCCATGTCGGTGCTCATCAGCCGCGGGTGCATCAGTTCCGGAACGGCCCGGCCGTCGCGCCGGAGAACCTGCGTGCCTGCCGAGAGCAGCGCCTGCTCGGCAATGTGCGTGCAGCTTCGCGGACCGTGGGCAAGCGTCACCGCGTCGCCGACCTGCGTCAGCGTGGCCACAGCGCCCGCGAAGGCGCAACCGTGCAAAGGCTCGCGCAGACGCATGCTCTTGGAAAGAAATCGCGGAGGCCGTTCGGGGCGAACCGGCTCATCCGAATGCTTTGGGGAGACTGCCGCCGCTTTGCAGCCCCTGTCGTACTCCTCGTTCGGTTCGGTTGCGGGGGCACGGGAGATGGAGGCGACGGTGCGGTCCAGCAGGAGCCGCTCCAGATCGGCATCATCCAGGGGGCGGGCCGGGGCCATCGCCTCCGGCGCGGCAACAGCATTGGCCAGGTTGCGAAGCGTGTCGGCGAGGGGCGTATCGGAAAAAGCCTGGATGACGGTCTGTCCCCGCGCCTCGGCTTTGCGGAACAGTTGCGATCGCGGCAGACGCGCAAGCACCCGAAGCCCCGTCGCCTCGGCGAAGCGCAACACGCCAGCGTCTGATTCGTTCTCGCCGCGCGAGTTCAGGATCAGGCCGGCCATGCGCGGGGCCGCACCGTGGAAGTTCCGCACGCCGCGAAGGATGTTGTTGGCCGCGTAAAGCGCGAGAAACTCCTCGGAGGTGACGATCACGACCCGGTCGGCGAAGCCCTTGCGCAAGGGCACGGCAAAGCCGCCGCAGACCACGTCGCCAAGGACGTCGTAGAGAATTGCACCGTATTGGCCCATATCGAGGCCGAGTGCGTCCAGCGTCTCGAAGGTGCTGAGGATCCCCCGGCCCGCGCACCCCACGCCCGGTTCCGGTCCGCCGGCTTCGACACAATCGACGCCGCCGTAACCCCGATGAAGAAGCGCCCCCAGGCTTCGCGCATCGGGCCGGGTCGTGCGCAGGATATCGAGAACCGTCGGCACCGTCCGCCCGTCCAGAAGCAGACGCGTGGAATCGCGCTTCGGGTCGCAGCCGATCTGCAGGACCGCCTGCCCCGTACTCGCAAGCGCGGCCGCGAGATTCGCCGTCACGGTCGATTTGCCGATGCCGCCCTTGCCGTAGAT
>CAZCKC010000250.1:0-3340 GCA_964499235.1 uncultured Planctomycetales bacterium
GCCGCCGGCGGCGATGCACGCCCTGCTGGACGCGTTCGCTGACCGCCTGCCGGCCGACCAGCCGCGGTACCTGATGGGGGTCGGGCGGCCGGTGGACCTGGTGGCGGCGGTGGCGGCGGGGATCGACCAATTTGACTGTGTCTTGCCGACGCGGAACGGTCGGAAGGGCTACGCGTTCACGAGCCGGGGGGTGGTGCGGCTGCGGAACGCGGTGCACCGGGCGGACGGCGGCCCGCTGGACCCGGCGTGTGCGTGCTACACGTGCGGGCACTACTCCCGGAGCTACCTGCGGCACTTGTTCCTGGTGGACGAGCAACTTGGCCCGGCGCTCGTGGCGCTCCATAATACCGCGTTCTACCAGGCGTTGATGCGGCAGGTGCGCGCCGCGATCGAGGCCGATGACTTCGCCGCGTGGCAACGCCGATTCGCGGCGTCGGCCGCGGGTTGTACAGACAGGGAAGAAACGGAATGATCGATGCAATGGTGGTTTTCGCTCAACTCGCGACCGCCCCGGCAGCCCCGGGCGGCGGGGGCGGTGGCGGTACCGGTCAGCAGGCCGATCCGACGCACTGGCTGATCGCGATCGCGGTGGCGCTCGGGTTCTTCTATCTGTTCATGTGGCGGAGCAACAAGAAGGAGCGGCAGAAGCACGACGACATGCTGTCTTCGCTGAAGCGCAACGACCGGGTGCAGACGATCGGTGGGCTGCTCGGCACGATCGTGGAGGTCCGCGACCAGGAGGTCGTCGTCAAGATCGACGAGACCAACAACGTGAAGGCCCGCTTCAACCGCACCGCGATCAAGGACGTGATCCGCGAGGGCAACGCCGCGCCCGCGGTCGAGGAGAGCAAGCCTGCCAAGTAGCCGGGCACGCTACGCTGCGGCCGGGCCTCACGTCATCGGGCGGGTCGGCGGCGCCAGCCGCTGGCGCGGCGCGAGCGCCATCGCCGCGGTCAGCGCCACGAACGGCATCACCGGGATGCGGTACCGCACGCTGCCGATGTAGACCATGTGCACCAGCGTGAAGTAGATCACCGGCAGCCACAGCAACAGCAGCAGCCGCAACAGCCGCCGCTGGTGCCGCGCCGGCTGCCGCCACACCCGGAACAAGCCGAACAGCGCCTCCGCCAGCACGATTGCCGTGAACACGCCGCTCACCCACGCCGTCAGTCCGCCGCGGTAATGGGCCACGTTTGGCGTCAGGCTCCACGTGCGGAGAAACTTGCTGCCGGCGAGCGCGAGCACCCGGCCGGGGTTCGCCCGCATCTGGCCCCACGCCTGGTCGGCCAGGTAGTCGTCGCGCTCGGCCTCGCCCATCGCGGCCAGTTCGGGCATCTGCTGGCGAAACGCCTGGTCGCTGGCGCCGGTCGCCTGCGGGCCCTGCGCGTCGTAAAGCGTCACCCCGCCGTTGGTGCTGAGCCAAGCGAAGTCGCCGATGACGAGGTAGTTTCGGACGCCCCAGGGCAGCAGCAAGAGCGCCAGGATCAACGGGGCCGCCAACACGAACACCCGCCGCAGCGACTGCTTCCGCAGCACCAGGAACAGCACGATCCACAGCAGCACGATCCAGCCGGCCGCCGACGGCCGCGTCAGCACCGCCGCCGGCCCGAGCAACACCACGCCGATCAGCCCCGTGAAGGCGACCTCGAACTGCCGCTGCAGCAGCAGCCACGCGCAGTAGACCAGCCCGACGCCGATCCAGGTGAACAGCACCTCGGTCAGCAGGAGGTTGCTGAAGAAGATCTGGAACGGGTCCACCGCCACCAGCAGCCCGCCCACCAGCCCCACGGTCGGCCCGACCGCCCGCCGCCCGAGCCGGTAGACCAAGCCGGCCGTCAGCGCCCCGATCAGCGCCTGCGCGAGCCGCACCGCCAGCAGCCCGGCCTCCCCGAGCCATGCGAACAGCGCGAGGAAGAGCGGGTAGATGGGCATCCGGCTCGCGTACAGCCCGTCGTGCGATACCAGCGCGCCGCGGGTGACGAGGTTCTCCGCGAGGCTCCAATGCAGCGTTTCGTCGGGGTAGTCGAGCGTCACGCCCGTGCGGACCTGGTCGACGATGATCCAGCCGCAGCGAAGACCGAGGGCGACCAGGACGACGAACCACCCGATGCGTGCGGCGCGGCGTCGACTGGCCATCATGCCTCGCTTGGCTCGACCAGGGCGGGGTCCAGCAGCAGGCGCAATGCCCGCTGCGACGTTTGCCGCAGCTTCACGCGTTCGTCGATCCGCAGCGGCATGATCCAGATCGGGCCGGCCTGGTCGCACAGCACCCCGGTGCGGGCCCGCTGATACGGGTCGACCTTCTCGTCAATGAAGAAGTCGCTTAGCGTCTTTGCGCCCGGCGCGCCGAGCGGGTGAAAGCGATCGCCGTCGAGCCGCCCGCGGACGAACAGCGGCGGCAGCACGCGCTCGAGGTCGACCCACTCCTCATAGGGCGAGTTGTCGCGCCGCAGCCGCTCGATCCGGTCGCTGTCGACCGGCAACTCCTGGATCGTCAGCGTCGCGTTGAGCAGCGGCAGCTTGGTCGCGCCGGGACACTTCACCATGCACGGCGCGATCTCCGGGGGCTCGGTCAGCGCCTGCGAGCGGAACTCGAGCCGCTCGTACTGCTTGCGCACCACGATCCCGTTCGGCAGGTGAGCTTCCTTGCCGCTGCCGGGGTCGCCCGCCAGCCGCAGCACCGCGTCGATGTGCGTGAAGCCCAGGTCCTGCTCGCCCCCGATCACCAGCAGGCTCGCCAGCCGCACGACCTCCGCCTGGATGATCCGCTGCTTGGTCAGCAGCACCCGCGTGTTCAGCACCACCCGGTGCGGGCTCTCGAACATCACCAGCGAGTCGAACGTCCGGGCGGCCGCGTCCTGGAGGTAGGTCCCCAGCCAGCGGGCCTGCTCACCCAGCCGCACCAGCGCCTCGGTCACGCTTGGGTTGAGCTGCTCGCGAATCAGCGGCAGGATCGTGTTGCGGATCTTGCCGCGGGTGTACTGCCCCGTGAGGTTGCTCGCGTCCTCGCGAAACGCGATCCCGCGCTCGTTCATCAGCGCGTCAATCGTCGCTCGGCGCTGGCTCAGCAGCGGCCGCAGCAGCGTCACCCGGCTGCCCGGGCGAATCGGGCGCTGGGCGGCCATTCCGGCCAGCCCCCGCAGCCCCGTCCCGCGGCAGACGCGGTGAAAGATCGTCTCGGCGTCGTCGTCGGCATGGTGGGCGATCACGACGCGATCGCTGCCGACCTTCAGCGCTACCCGCTCGAGAAAGGCGTAGCGCTCGCGGCGGGCGACCTCCTCGGTCGAGCCGCCTTCCTGGTTCCGCTGGGCGGCCACGTCGACCCGCTCCGACCAGAACC
>CAZCKC010000251.1:0-3297 GCA_964499235.1 uncultured Planctomycetales bacterium
CCCCCCCCCCCCCCAAAAAACCCCACCACCCCCCCCCCGCGGCCCCCCAGCCCCCCCCCAACCCCGCCAGCCCCACGCAGCGGGTACTCGCCACCCTCAACCAGCCCCTCGGCAGGCTCCTCCAACCGCCAGCCGCCCCCGCACGCAAAACAGAATCCACGCACCACCACCAGCCGGCCGCCACCACCGCCAGCCGCCGCCAATCCACCTGGGAAATGCAGCTCGGCGGCCGCCTCCTCGCCTGGGCCGGCGCCGTCATCGTCATCCTCGCCGCCGGCTTCTTCGTCAAGCTCGCCTACGACTACGGCTGGCTCAACCTGCCGCCCGCCGCGCGCTGCGCAGCCGCTGCCGGCCTCGGCGCCCTCCTGGTGGCCGCTGGCGAACTTTGCCGCCGCTGGGTCAACCAGGCTGCCGCCGTCGGCCTCACCGCCGCCGGCCTCGGCACCCTCTACCTGACCGCCTACGCGACCTTCGGCTATTTCGGCCTCGTCTCCGAACAGGTCGGCTTCGCGCTGCTCGTCGCCGTCGCCGCCCTCGGCCTCGTGTTAACGTTGCACGGGCAAATGCTGGTCATTGGCGTTCTTTCACTCCTCGGCGCCTACGGCAGCCCGCTGCTCCTCGAAGCCCGGCCGGAATCCCCGCTGCCGCTGGCCGCCTACCTCACCGCCGTCCTCCCGGTCGGCCTCGCGCTGGCCCACTACCGGCCGGCCATCTTCATCCATCTGCGCCGCGTGGCTTACCCTGCGCACGGCCTGTTGGCTTTAGCCTGGCTGTCGACCATCAACGCCGAGAACTGGGCCTGGCCGGCCGTCATCTGGCTCACCGTTTGGTGGGGAGTGATGCTGGCTGACAATCTCTGGCACGCCCTGCGCGGCCGCGCCCCTGTCGAGAACGGCATTGTCACCTTTGGCGCGACCGTGGCGCTGGCTGTCGGCGGCGCGTGGATGCTGCAATCGCAGGTCGACCCGTCGCGCTTCGCGCTCGGCACGTTTCTGCTGGCCATTGCGCTCGTCTGCGTCGCTGTGGCGTTCCGCTTTGGTCCCGGCCTGACCGCGTTACAGCATCGGCCACAGCAAGCCATCGACCGCCTGGCCGTCACGCTGTGGGCGCTGACCGGCGTCCTGGTCGTCGCGGCGGCGGGCGTCTACGCCGAGGGCGGCGAGCGCACCGTCGTTTGGGCCGTCATGGCGGTGGCTGCGGTAGAAACGGGCCGACGGTTACCTTCTGGCGGACTTCAGCTCTACGGCGTCGCCGTCCTCGGCGCCGCGCTGTCGCAGCTCTTCAGCGCGAACCTCGTCGACAGCGACCTGCACAAGGACTGGTTCGGTGTCGCCGCGGTCAACATCGATGTCAGCGTCTGGTCGATATTGGCGGCCACGGTCTTCGCCGCGCTGCACGCGGTTGCTTACCGGTTACGCCTCCGCGGCTGGTTCAGTAAAGCGCCGTTGCCCGGCGTGCTGATCGCGGTCGCGGCCCCGGTTGGGATTGCCTTTACGGTTGCGATGTTTTCGCAGGCCACGCTCACCGTCGCGTGGCTGCTGCTGGCGGCTGGCGGAATCTACGTCGGCCGCCTGACCGGCGCCCGCCGCTATCACCGTTTTGGCGTGTTTTTCCTGGTAATTGCGACGATCAAGTGGTTTTTGATCGACGCCCTCGCCGGCCTGAACGCGTCCGGCGCGAACGCGCCGTGGCTGCTGTTCAACGGCCAGATGGTCGTCGCGATCGCGCTGGTCGCGTTGCTCGGCTGGGTCGGCTGGACTGACACCAAGTGGCGGAACCTGGCATGGGGTGCGGCCGTCGCTGCGTTTTTGACCGCGCTCAGCATCGAAGCCACCCGTGCGCTCGACCTGCTCTACGACCAGGGAATGCTCGCGCCGTGGACCGCCAACCACGCGCAATGGCTTTGGTGGCCAGTGTTGTGGACTGTCGGCGGTGGCGCGATTCTGCTCACGCGCCTCCGCGAAACCCGCGGCGTCGCCACCGTCGCCGGGGTCGCCGTCCTGGCCGGCGCGGCCGCCTGGCTGACCGTCGGCACGCTCGCCTACCGCTTCAGCGGCGGTCCGGTCGCGGCCTGGACTTTGTTGAACCAGCAGGCCATTAGCGGGATTTTGGTGGCCGCTGCGCTCGCCGTGCTCGCCTGGCAGGCCGCCCTCGCGATCGGCTGGCGCGATGTCGATCAGAAGTTCCGCCTGGCGGTTTTGGCGCTGCCCTGGGTGATTCTGTTCTGGATCGGCAACCTCGAGCTCGACCGCTTCTTCTACCAGCGGGCCGCCTCGCTCGAACTCGGCCGCATGGCGCAGCAAGCCAGCTTCAGCATTCACTGGGCGCTGTGGGGCGTCGGGCTGGTGGTCGTCGGCTTTGCGCGACGCTGGCGGGAGGTGCGCTGGATTGGCCTGGGATTGCTGGTGATTGCCACGGGCAAGGTCCTGGCGTTCGACATGATGCACGTCGGCAGCGTGTACCGCGTCCTCAGCCTGCTGGTCGTCGGCGTGCTGCTGATCGCCACCTCGGTCACGTATCAGCGCCTGGCCGCCAGACTAGAGGAAACCGCAACAGACAAACGCATTCTCAGTCGGTAAGCTCCGCGGCAAATTCTGCCAGGAGCTACCAGATGCCAACCAACGACCCGGTGCGATTCGGGATTCTCGGCGCGGGGCGCATCGCGGAAAACGCGGTCGCCCCGGCCTTGCGTGAGGCGCATAACGCGACGCTGCTGGCGGTCGCCAGCCGCGACCCGAAGCGGGCCGCGCGGCTCGACCCGGAGCGCGTTTTTGGCACCTACGCCGAGCTGCTGGCGGATCCTGACGTCGAAGCGGTCTACATTGCGACGCACAACGGGCTGCACCGTGAGCTGACGCTGGCAGCGCTTGAGGCCGGCAAGCACGTGCTGTGCGAAAAGCCGCTGGCACGCACGGCGGCCGAGTGCGCGGAGATGGCCGCAACGGCCGCCAGCCGGCAACTTCACCTGGTCGAAGCGTTCATGTACCGCTACGACCCGCGGATTCACCGAATCCGCGAATTGGTTGCAGAAGGTGCCATTGGCGAATTGCGGACGGTGCGGGTCAACTTCGGCTTCACGCTCGGCCGGCCCGACGACGTCCGCTGGCGCCAGGATTGGGGCGGCGGCGCACTGTTTGACGTCGGCTGCTACTGTGTGAACGTTTCGCGCTACCTGTTTGGCGCCGAGCCGGTGGGCGTCGAGGCCGTTGGCCGGTTTCATCCCGAGCACGACGTGGATGTTGCGCTGCACGGGCTATTGCGCTTTGCTGGCGACGGCTGCGCGATGATCTCGTGCAA
>CAZCKC010000252.1:0-3255 GCA_964499235.1 uncultured Planctomycetales bacterium
AAACCAAGAAAAGCGGCCGCTCTGCCGTAGTTGCTTCGCGACCTGCTCATTTAGCTGATGCCCACACCCCCGCGACCAGCCCCCTGCACCAGCAAAGCGCCCGCCTCACCCCGGCTTTCCGCTCTTGTCTTGACACCGAATCACGGGCTTCGAGATCGTCACCCTGTTTCATACCCCATAAACCTCCTGGAACGCGGCCACGTCGAGCAGATCGACATCGCCATCCGCGTCGGCGTCGGCGGGAGCACAGCACGGTGCCCCCTCCGGCGCGTTTGGGCCGGTGAAGCACTGCTGCAGCTCGGTGAGGTCATTCGCATCGACGATGCTGTCACCGGTGAGTTCCCCAACACGCCCTGTCCAGTCCAGCGCGTAAACCGCGTAGTGATACTCGGTCCACGCCTGCGTCGCGGACACGTTTTCGATGACGATATCCAGGCTGGCTGCACCGCGCGTGAGTGAAGCTGGTAGCATGAACTCGCTGTCGCGCCAGCGGTGCACGGAATTCTGGCCGGGTTCATACCAGATTCCGGCAGGCACGCCATTGACATAAACGATCGCCTCCTGGTGCGCCACACCATAATCGCAGCGCCGCCGCAGTAGCACCCCGTGGTTGCACGGCGTCACCGCCACCGTGAATGACGAACCGGCACCGGCGGCCGTACCCACGTGTCGGCCGTCATCCGTCACGGCGACATCATTGGCGTCACCTTCGTACTCGTCGGTCAGCGTCGGGGCGCTCACCTGTCCCGTCGCCACGTACGCGTGCGCGTCCTCGCTGGCTGCGTTGCCCACGTCCAGCGCATCTGAGAGCGTCATCAGCGGTTCCTCCCGCTTGTAAAATAACGCCACACTCCAGATGTCCACGTCCGTTGTGTCGTTCGTGCCACCATGCTCGATCCCCACGCGCAGCGATGCTGAAAACGGAACCAAGTCGCTGATCAGGAAACGATACTGATCCGTCGTCAGCGGGGTCCCCTCCATGGTCGGGTTCCCATGCGTCGGCCGCGTGAAACGCCCCCGGTTGTAGTACCAGCCACCGTTATAGAAATCCTCGGTCCCCGTCCCGTACAGCTGCGGGGTTAGGCTACCGTCAACGTAGATCCGCTCATCACCCTCCAGGTAATACAAGCTGTCGCCGGCCGAGGCCTGTACAACGCCCACGAAATGGCCCGCCCCCGTGACGTCCAGGATGATGTGATCCTCTCCGGGAATGCACGGCCGCGTGTCGTTCCGCACGGCGTGCAGCCGCGCCGTCCCGCTCACGGTCGCCGGCGTCTGCGGCGTGTAGTGCACGCGGTAGTCGACGTCGACATCCGCATCATGACCGCTCACCAGCTCGAGCTGCGCTCCGGCGGCGTAGGGCATTGGCAGCCAGCAGTACATCCGGTCGCCGATGATGCCCGCTGGCAGCCCCCGCACCTCGGACGGGCCGATGTTCGAACCGAAGAAACCGCCGATCGGAACGTCGATCGCCGCTGCGGCCGCGCCGTCCCAGCGCGCGACCAGGCGCAACTGTGTGATCACATCGAAGAACGGCTGCGGCTCGAACGCGGCGTGGTATTCAAACGTGCGAATGCCACTCCAGACATCGCCGGCAATTTGGTACTCGTGCGCGGCCTCATCCGCGGCATCGCCAACGTCCAGCTCGTCTGACGTGACCGCCACATCGCCGACGATGCTCTCCGCCCAGTAATAGAACTCGTTCCAGTCGCCTGTCGCCCCGGTGAATACCACCTTCACCAGAATCTGCGACTTGCCGCTGGTCAGCGACCCCGGTAGCTCGAACGTGCTGTCAAGCCACTTCGCCGCCGACGCGCCCGGCGTCAGCCACTGCCCCGCGAAGACCCCGTCAACGTAGACATCAGCCTGCTGATCGGCGATCGTGTAGTCCAGCCGCCGTGTCAGGTTTACGCCATTGTTGGCCGGATCGATTGCCAGCACGAACTGGCAGTGCTGCTTGAACGCGCGCCCGTCATCAGTCACCTGCTCCACGGCGTCCGGGTCGTAGTACTTCCGCGTGCCATCACCCGCCCACGTCTGCATGGTGATCGAGTACCCGTGCGCCGCCTCGTCGTCCGGGTCGCCGACATCGAGTTCGTCGCTGGGCACGCCCACGCCGCCGACGAGGCTCTCGACCCAGTAGGAGAACTCGTTCCAGTCATTGTCGGAGCTGACAAAGTCGATGCGGATGCTAAGCCGGTCCTTGCCGGCCGTGTGGACTGCCGGAATGTCGAACGTGCTGTCGAGCCACTTGTTCACCGCGTAGCCCGGCGTCGACCACGGTCCGACGTAAGTCCCGTCCACGTACACGTCCGCCGTCTGATTGCCGATGCTGTAATCCAGCCGCCGCGTCAACTTCACGCCAGCATTAACTGGGTCGATCGCCACCTCGAAGGCGCTCGTGCCGCGGTGCGCACGCCCGTCGTCGTAGACGGGCTGATTGAGGCTCGCGTCCATTCCGGGAAGAATGAGCTCAAGCCCCTGGATCACCCCCGCGCCCGGCAGGTCGGCCAGTGTGAGGACCCCACCCGCCGCGAGCGTGGCCGCGCCGCGCACCGCCATCGCGCCGGGGTCCTCCTTCGGGTCGATCCCGCTGGCGTCCCAGGCGGCCCGGATCTCCGTCGTGTCTTCCGCGCCGGTGAAGGTCTCGATCCCGGCGGCACTGTCGTAACGCTGGTACGTCACGTTGTAGTAGTCGTGCGTGTCACTGCTCGTCGTAATCCGACAGCCCGTACGAAAGGGCAGCGGCACGTACGAGACGAAGCCGCCGGACGACACGTCATCGTTCACCGTCAGCGGGGCCAGGAACGGGGCCAGTGCGCCGGAAAAGAAGTCGCCCAGTCGCTCATCGACGGTGGGAACCGCCTCGCCATCGAAGTAGATGCGAATCCGCGCATCAACATCCATGCCCGTCATCCAGATGCGATACACGCACCCGGGCCCCAGCACGTCGAGCATCACGTGTTCTTCACCGTCCACGTAAAGATAATTCCCGCGATCGACATTGCCCCCATCACGCGCATAGCTCGACGCCTGGTAGGTGCGCACGCCAGAACGCAGCCGTCCCAACTCATCCAGCCGCATCGCCGCCAGCCCAACCGCGTCGCCCAGCGCCACGCTCGACGCCGACAACACCGCGATACCACCGACCACCACCAGCCACGCCCTCTTGAACGTCATCCCGCCATCTCCGTGATCAGCTCCGCATCAGCCGCGCGGCAGGCCGATAACGGCGGCCAGCACGGCGACAAGCGA
>CAZCKC010000253.1:0-3171 GCA_964499235.1 uncultured Planctomycetales bacterium
GATGCAGGTTCGTCGTGCGGAGAGTGGTCGGGATGATCGCGACGGCGAAGCGCTCGGGCTCGACGGCCGCCAGCGTCAGGCTGATGCCGTCGATCGCGACGGAGCCTTTCGGGATCAGGTAGGGGCGCGCGGCCGGCGGGGATGCGACCCACATCCGCCATTCTCCGCCCGCGGTGTCGATCTCGGTGACGGTGCCGACGGCGTCGACGTGGCCTTGCACGAAGTGGCCGTCGATCGGGTCGCCGACCTTGAGCGAGCGCTCGAGGTTGACGAGGTCGCCGGTCTTGAGCGTGCTGAGGTTGGACGCCCGCCAGCTTTCGGGGATCACGTCGAAGCGGGCGCGTTGGCCGCTCTCGCCGGTGAGCGTCAGGCAGACGCCGTTGACGGCGACGCTGGCGCCGGGGGCGAGGCCGGCGAAAAAGCTGTCGGGCGTCGTCAGCTCGAGCTGCGTGGCGGCGGTGCCGCCGCTCGGCGCGGGGACCGGGCGCGTGCCGCTGAGCTGTCCGAGCTGTTGGATAATGCCGGCGAACATCGAGATCAAATCCGAAAAAAGACAACGCCCGCGGCCGCGATCGAAGCGGCTAACGGGCGGGCTCCCTCGATATTAGAGACGATCGGCGTGGGAGCTGGCAAGGCCAATCGCGAGCCACCGCCGCGGCCGACCGTGAGGGGCCGACGGCGGCGGTGGCGTGGTGGGCGGTGGTGTGGCTAGAGGCCGGCGAAGAGGTCTTCGGCGCCGTCAGGCAGCTCGGCCATCTCGGGGTTTTCGGCGACCGCCTGCCAATCGGCGAGCGTGTCGATGTCGTTGAGGACGATGAAATCGACGATGGCCTGCGACTGCTCGTCGGTGAGCGGGACCGGTTCCTTGTCGGGGTCGAGCTCGCTGATCTCGAGGGCGAGGCTCTGGACCTCGTCGGCCGTCCACGTCGAGATCGAACCTTGGCTAAGCTTCTGGACCGCGCTGACCGTTTGCGGCTGGACATCGGGCAGGAAGATCTCGATGAGGCCGTCGGGGATCGCGACCGAGCCGGGGTCCCGGATGGCCGACTCGACGAGCGCCTTCACGTCGTCGACCGTGTCAAGCTGGTTGAGCGCCAGGAACTCGGCCAGGGCGTCGGCCTGCTCCATCGTCAGGTCGAGGTCGAAATCGCTGGGGATCTCGATGCCGAGGGCGCCGCTGAGGTCGGAGGCCGCGCCGCTGAGGGCGAGGATCTCCTGGCCGGTGAGCGTGGACATTTCGCCGCCGGCGATCTTGGCGGCGCCGGTGAGTTCCGGGGGCACGAGCGCGGAACTGGGGCCCATGCAGCCGGTAACAACAAAGAGCAGGCCCGCGGTGGTCACCGCGAGGCGAAGACAGGTGCGGTTCATGTTCCGAATCTCCCTCAGGGAAGCTGGTCCGTGACCCCGTCCGGGTCGAAGTCGACGAACACGGCTTGCAAAGTGTCCTCATCCACGTCCGCCGGCAGCTCGGCCGTCGGACTATTGAGGAAGTCGGAAACATCGGCGGGGGAATCAACGGCGTTTTGGGAGAAGAAATCGGCCAAGGCCTGCGACTGGGCGTCTGAGACGGTCGTGTTGAAATTATCGTCCGCGACGGCCACGGCGTCGGCGTAATACTGGATCTCATCAGGTGTGAGTTCCGAGAACTCCGCCGCGACGACCTTTTCGTATGCGGACGTGAGGCTGCCGCCGAACTGGTTGGCGAGCCGTTCGTTCCGGAGCAGGCCGTTGGCGGTGGTCTCGGAGATGCCGGCAGCGAGGAGGGCCGCGCGCTGCTCCTGGGGTGTGAGGTTATTGTTGTTGAGGATCTGGTTGACCTCGATGAGGGTCAGCCCGGTGGCGTTGGGGAACGTCTCGGGGGGACAGCCGAGGGTGCCCACCAGGAGGCCCGCGGCCAGGAAAATCGCGCCGGTCGGGAAGTGGTTGGAGCGAGCGGGCATCGGCGTCCTTTCGAGCGGTTGGCAGCGGCGGCCGCCGCCATCTCGGCCTGTCGTCTCAGCCTGTCGTCGTCGGCTGTCCTCTGATTTCATCGGCGGCTATTGTATCTCGCGCCAGGGGCTCGGCAATCCGGGGCCCTGAGCGGGGGTTTGGGCGGCGATTTCTGAAGGAGCGGCAGGGCATGCGGGTCGGCATCGTGGGCTTTCCATTCAGTGGCAAGACGGCGCTGTTTCGGGCGATTACGGGGCAGGCGGCGGACCAGCTCGAGCTGGCGCGGGAGAACCTGGCGGCGGTGAAGATCCCGGAGCCGCGGCTGGACTTCCTCGAGGCGCTGTACAAGCCGAAGAAGCGGACCGAGGCCACGATCGAGTTCGTGGACCTGCCCGGGTCGACCGAGGGCGACGGCGAGCGGGCCGGGCTCGACAAGCACCTGACGACGCTGCGGCAGGTCGACGCGCTGTGCGTCGTGGTGCGGGCGTTCGAGTCGGACGCCGTGCCGCTACACAAGGGGCGGATCGATCCGTCCGCGGATCTCCAGGAGCTGCGCGACGAGATGCTGCTGGCGGACCTGGTGATCTGCTCGACGCGGGTGGAGCGGCTGGAGAAGGCGATCAGCAAGCCGACGAAGGATCGCGATCAGCAGAAGCGCGAACTGGAGTTGCTGCAGCGGTGCCAGGTGGCGCTGGAGAGCGAGCAGCCGCTGCGCGACGTCGTGCAGCCGGAAGAGGAGAAGCTGCTGCGGAGTTTCGGCTTTTTGACGCAGAAGCCGCTGGTGGTGGTGGTGAACGTCGGGGAGGCGGACGTGGGGCAGGCGCCGCCGTTCGAGGACTCGGCGTCGGCGGCGACGTTCGCGGTGGCGGCGGAGCTGGAGGCGGAGATCATGCAACTCGCGGAGGAGGAGCGGGCGGCGTTCATGGAGGACTATGGGATCACGGACCTGGCGCGGGACCGGGTGATCCGGGCGTGCTTTGACGCGCTGGGGATGATTGTCTTTCTGACGACGGGGGAGGACGAGGTGCGGGCGTGGCCGATCCGGGCGGGCCTGACCGCGCCGGAGGCGGCGGGGAAGATCCACTCGGACCTGGAGCGGGGGTTCATCCGGGCGGAGACGGTGGCGTTCGCGGACCTGAAGCAGGCCGGTGACATGCGGGCGGCGAAAGCGGCCAACCTCGTCCGGCAGGAGCCGAAGGGCTACATCGTGCAGGACGGGGACGTGATGAACATCAAGTTCAA
>CAZCKC010000254.1:0-3117 GCA_964499235.1 uncultured Planctomycetales bacterium
CCATACTCGATCAGCAAGTAAGCAATCCCGCCCCCGCCGCCCAGGGCGACCAGAACAATGAAAATGGAAATCAAGACTCGGAGGCCCATCGGCGTCTCGGCGTGACAGCTGCGCGGCGCTGGATCAGCGTAAGTAGTACAGTATATCTCCCTCGGCGTCCGATCGACAATGCGGCCCGGGAGCCCCACAATGCCGCCCACAGGGGAACCTCGTGCCAACACCCGACGTCCTGCACATCGTGACCCGCCCCCCGACAACCGCCGACCGCGTCGCCATCCAACGCCTCGCGGCCGAGAGCGGCGGCACCCACGCCTTATTAGACCTCGGCCAGGCCCGTTGGTTAGCCCCCGACCTCGCCACCCACCGTCACCCCGCCGTCGCCCCGCTCCGCCTCCTCCGCCAGCGCCGCGTCAGCGAGTACCTCCGCCGCCACCCCCCCAGCCCCAGCAACCCCCTCGTCGCCCACTGCTGGGACGCCCCCGCCGCCGCCGCCGTCGCCCGTCTCGCCGGCAACCCCTTCGCCGGCCTCGTCCTCGAGCACGCCGCCACCGCCTATGACGCCCTCGTGTGGCAGCTGTCTGTCCCCCAAAACGGCCTCCAGCGTTGCCGCTGGATCATCCGCACCGCCGCCACCGCTGAACACCTCCGCCGTCGCGGCGTCGCCACTCGCGCCTACCGCCAAATCCCCGCCCTCGTCGACGAGCGGTCCCTCGCCGCCGCCACCGCCAACCGCTACCCCGCCCGTGGCCAGCTCCCCCGCCAAGACATCCTCGTCCTTCCCCCGATCGAGCGACCCACCCACGCCTACTACGCTGTCTGGGCCGGCCTGCTCCTCAATCAGATCGACACCCGCGTCCGCACCCTCGTCCCCGCCGGCGGCCGCGAAGCCGACCGCGTCGCCCGCCTCGTCCAGGCCTGTCGCCTCGGGCGGGCTGTCCATTTCTTACCCCCGGATATGTCCCTCGCCAAAGCCTTTCGGACAGCACGTGTCGCAGTTTGGCTAGGAGATGAAACCGCTGACCCCGCCGCCGTACGCTGGGCCGCGGCCGCCCGCACCCCGTTGCTGGTATCAACCGCGACCCGCGTCCGCGACACCCTCGGCACCCTCGACCGCATCCCGACGGTCGCCACCCCCCGCGACCCCCAGGCCATCGCCGCCGCCCTCCATCGATTGCTCACCGATCCCGGCCGCGCCGCCGCCGCCGCCGCTGCCGCCCTCCGCGCCTACGAAGCCCTCGGCGACGAGCAGGCCAGCCTCCGCGCCTACCGCGCGACCTACACCAGCCTCATCGAACAAGATGCGGCCGGCCAATAAAGGCGGACATCGCCAAGCAGGTCGGTTCACAAGAAGGGTGGGTCCGGCGTCTCGCCGGACATGAAGCAGCGCCCGCAACCAGCTCACCTCTCCCCCCCAAAAAAGACCAAAAAACCAGGCGGGTCGGAAGCCCGCCCATCAGGGCGACACTCCCGACCCGCCTCGGAGCGGAGGTACCAGTTCCAGAAGCTGACTTCCCGCGGTCGAACTACCGCGCCAGCAACAGCTCTTCATATTCGGGCGGCAACGTCGGCCCGCACTCCTCGACCGCCGCCGCTTGCTCACTGTTCAGCGTCGGATCCTGCCCCCGCAGCGTCTGGTCGACGATCAGGCTCACCGCCGTCGCCGGGTCGAATCGGAACGGCGATTCAACGCCGCTGATCGCTTCCTCGGCCGCCGGCGTCGTCGTGGCCGCCGCTTCCTCGCCCGGCCGCTCGAAGAACGACTCCGACGTCCCGACCGCCCCGAACATCAGCTGGTTGAGCCGCGCCTCCGTCGCCCGGGCGATCGGCCACAGGTCGAACGACGGCAGTTCCCAGCTCGTCGAGGCAAAGAAGCCCCGCACCGCGCTGAACGTCTCGGCCATCGCGTTCGCGCCCGCCGACGCGGCGTCGTCCACCGCGTCGCTGTCCGTCGTCGTCGCGACGGCCTGCGTCGCTGCCATGCCGTCGGCCGGTGTTTGCGCCGACGCCTGCACCGGGCCGGTCTCGTAAGTCGGTTCCTGCGGCTCCGCCTCGGCCGCCAGCCGCGCCACGACCTTCAGCTGCGCCCGCGCCGCCTCGAATTCCGGGTCGTGCTCCAGTGCCTGGTCAAGCGACTCGACCGCCGCCAGGTAGTCGCCCGCGTCCGTCTGGAGGATCGCCAAGTTGTAGTACGCGTCCGCCGGCGGCCCGACCTTCTCGAACTGCGCGAACGCCTCTTCGTGCCGCCCCAGCTTGCCCAGCGTCAAGGCGTAGTTCATCCGCGCCCGGGCGAATTCCGGCCGCAGCGCCAGCGCCTGCTCGATCGCCGAGACTGCTTCGTCGTACCGCTCTTCGAGGTACAGGCTGAAGCCCAGGTTGTTGAAGATGTGCGGATAGTTCGGCGCGTCGTCCGCCGCAATTCGAAACTGTTCTGTCGCCTCGCTGTGCCGGCCCAGCTTGTTGAGCGTGATGCCCAGCCGGTTCCGCGCTGCCACGTAGTCCGGCATCACCTGCAAGGCCCGCGCGTACTGGTCGACCGCGCGCTTCAGGTGTCCCTGCCGCTCGAGCAGGTGACCGTGGGCGAAGTACGTCGCCGAGTCGACCCGCGGCTGCACGTGCGCCTGGTGGTCGCCCTTGGGCAGCTGGCCCGGTGCCGCGGTGCTGCTCGTTTGCGTCTCACAGGCCAGCGACCCGGCGAGCACCAGGACCACCGGCACGACCCAGAGTTTCCAACCGCTCTTCGTCACCACACAACTCCTACTGGCCGACCGTGGGAGCCCCGCCAAGACCCGCACCAGGACCCGACGCCCCAGGCTGGTAGCTGCCTTCGTTCTTGCGAATCAGGATCGCCTCTTCCGCTTCGATGCCCCGCGACCCCGCCATCGCCTGGGTCACCACCTCGCTCGTGGTGTCGACGCCCTGCTCGCGGAGGAAATCCGTCGCCGCCGTCGCCCGCTGCGCCGCCAGCACCGAGTCCCGCCCGTCGGTGTTGAATCGGATCTCGCCTCCGTACGCGTCAATCAACGCCGCCAGCCGCCGCAACCGCTGCTCGCCAAGGGGCGTCAGCACCGGCCGGTGCGGAACGAAGTGGTAGTCCGACAGCGTCATGTCGGCCAGCAG
>CAZCKC010000255.1:0-3083 GCA_964499235.1 uncultured Planctomycetales bacterium
CGACGCGTGGCCGGATGCGGGCGTGTATCAGCTGTGGATCGCGCTGCGTCGGCCCGTGAAGGTGTGCGTGGGCGCCCTCGGCGAGATCCACTTCGCCAACGGGACGTATATCTACACCGGGCGGGCATCGCGCGGCCTGCGCGCACGGGTGGCGCGGCACGTGCAGGGCGCAGAACGCCTGCACTGGCATGTCGACTACTTACTGGCGCAGCGATACGCCCGGGTTGAAAGGGTGATCCTGGCGTCGACGGACCCGGAGGATGAGTGCCGCGTGAACGGCAGTGCCGCTGACGGCCGGATCGTCGTGCCAGGCTTTGGTGCCTCGGACTGCCGGAGCGGCTGTCGGGGTCACCTATGGCGGGTGGGAAGCTGAGGCGGCGTTACCAGTCGATCACGGTCGGCCAGGTGTGGCCATTGGCGCAGCAGACGAGCGGGCGGTTGTCAGGTCCTTCGGGCTCGTCATCACGCTCCAGGAGGGTGCGCTGTTCGTCCCACCAGATCTCCGTCCAACCGCCGTAGTCGACGTCGACGCCGGGACCGGGTTCGATGTTGAAGTCCGCGCGGCCGCACAGCCGCTCGAGCGTACCGTTCGCAGGCTGGTCGCACTCGGGACACATAGGCGTGTGGAGCTTCATGTGGATGCCTCCGCCATCAGGTGTTCCGGATAGTTCGAGCCGAGGTTCGCCGGAGTTGGTTCGAGGCCGGCGTCGACGGGCATGATGATCCACCGCGTCGCGGGGTCGTGGTCGGCCGCCAGGATCACCGGCCGGCCGATCACGGAGTGGTCGCAGCCGTAGTGGTTCTGCTCGAGGTCGCAGACCACCCGCGGGCTTGTCAGCGTCCGCAGGGCGTTGAGCAGGTAGCCGGGATTGAAGGCCGTCTGGATCTCCGGATCGCCGCCGCCGAGGTACTCGGCCGCCAGCGTGGCCTGGGCCGAGCCGCGTTCCGGGGCGTGGGCCGCCAGCTGCAGCTGATGCTTGCCGAAGCTCAGCCGCACCATCGGGTTGGCCAGCGTCGTCGCCTCGGCCACCTCCTGCAGCGTCTCGAGCAGCACGGCTCGATCGACAGCGAATCGCGACGCCGACGCAGGAACGACGTCGCGCCAGACCGGGAACGATCCCTCGCACGCAAACGTGGAGATCAGCCAGTCCGGGCCGGCGATGAACACCCGGGCGGGCAGCGCGTCGCTCTCAGCGTCCGCCGGGCGATCGACCGCGACCACCAGGTGGTCGGTATCGCGGGCCGTGAGCCGGTCGGCCAGTCGCAGCAAGCGACTCGGGAGCACCACCGCGCCCGCGAACTCACTCTGGCAGGCCCGCAACTCGCTCACAACCAGCCGGCGGCCGTCGGTGGCGACGAGGCGGGTGCCTTGGTCGTCGCTCTCCAGCAGGACACCGTCGATGGCGTAGCGGCTGGGCTCGCGGGCGATGGCCGTCGCGGCGATCTGGGCCGCGGTCATGAACTCGGCCGCGTCCACTGCCAGCGTGTCGCCGGCGTAGGCGTCGGGGACGACCGGGAAGTCCGCGACCTCGAGGGTCTCAATGGCGTGATCGACGCGGCCGCCGTTGACGTGCAGCTGCCGGGCGTCATCGGACAGACCCAGCTGGCAGGTCGGCTGCTTGGCGGCCTTGACCCGCCGGATCAGTTCCTCGCACGGCACAAGGGTGGGCGGTAGGTCGCCCGTGGCTGGCAATTGCCGGTAGACAGCTAACTCCCCGTCGGTGCCGCGCAGCCGCAGCCAGCCGCCGCCGGCCTCCAGCCACGCGCCGGTCAGGACGGGCTTGGGGCAGCGCTTGGGGATCACCGCCTGCAAGCGTTGCAGGGCCTTGAGCAGCGGGGATCGTTCGACGGCCAGCGTGGCCGTCACGGGTGCAGGGTGAAGCTTAGTCGACATGGGAATCCTCCTAGTCGATCAGGTGTTGAAGCACCGGCGCAGCGGGACCATCCCGGCTAGCGGACCAGTGCTTCGAAGAATTGCAGGAGAAACGGTTGGCGTGCCGCGGGGGCGACACCCGCCGGACAAGTCAGGGCTGTTGGGGGGCTGCTTTCGGTCTCAGGTAGCGGCTTTCAATCGACCCGAACTCGGCACACTCGGGCGCCCCGAACAGCCGCACGAACGCGAAGCTGACACGACCGGTCTCGGATTCGACGTCACGGGCCTCGCCGATGATCTGCTCCTCGACCACGACCCAGTGGGTGAAGTCCGGATCGGAGACGATGGTGCGGTCGCCGCCGATCGCGAGGGCCGGCACGCCCAGCTGTGTGCTCAGCTGGTGCATGAAGTCGGCCAGCTTGTGTTGCTGCGTCGCGCGCGGGATGGGGTCGCTCTCGCAGGCGGGGATCGGCCGGCTGAGGATCTCGACGTCATCGGGCTCGAGCTCGATGACCACGCGGCCGTTGTGCGCGCTGTACCACTCGATGTAGGGGTAGTTGACGTAGTCGCGCGGCTCGCGGCCGGCGGTGATGTCGCCGACCTCCCCGACCTGGCGCCGGGCGATGCCATCAAGGGTGTCGGCCGCTGCTGCGGTGGCTTCGGTCGCCGGGCCGCGGATGCGGAGCTTGGCCCCGCGGATGTCGCGGTGACAGTCGCCGGTCAAGTCCAAGTGGACCCGGTCCGGCAAGCCCGCGAAACGCAGCCAGCCGGTGACCCGGCCCAATACAGTGTTGTCCAACTCGCCTTCGATCAGATACGTACTCGGTCTCCAAGCCATGGTGATGCCTCCTGTGACGTGATGGCACGTCGCATCAAGGGGACGTGCCATCCTGGAACCGTGGTGCCGGCGCCCGGTGCGCCGGCGCGAAGCAGGATGGGTTTGGCGGTCACGCCCCGTGGCGTGTTATGCGCGGGGGCGTGCAAAAGGATGGGAATTGCTGGGAGATAGAACTGGCTAGCAGGATCGTGGGCTGGCGGGCGCCAATCCCGGTGGTCTCGACGAGGATCCGCTGCGTGATGGTCGCTGGCCGGTGGGCCGCGACGCTGTCACGTGCTGAAGATCCTCAGGCAAGCCCCGGGGCCCATTGCTGGGTCGGGGTGCCGACATGCACGAGCGTGCACGAGTGAGGAGTGCTGGGTGGTAACGCGG
>CAZCKC010000256.1:0-3058 GCA_964499235.1 uncultured Planctomycetales bacterium
GCCACCCTATGGCGACACCTTCCGCAAGCAGGTGGACAAGCGCCTGAAGGGCTGACGGCAAGACAGGGAGACCGACAGCGCCTCCTTTTTCGCGCGATTCAGCTGGGGCAGAGAATCTCGATCCGGCGGCCCGTGATCGTGGCCTGCACGCCGTAGACCTCGGCGAGGCGCTCTGGCGTCAGCGTGTCCTCCGGGGCGCCGTCGGCGAGGATCCGGCCGGCCTTCATCCATACCAGGCGACTGGCATGATCGGCGGCGAGTTGGATGTCATGCAAGACGACGAGCGCGCCGCCGCCGGCACCCACGAAGTCCCTGATCAGCGCCATGACCTGCAACTGGTGGCGCGGATCGAGGGCGGCGGTGGGTTCGTCGGCGATGAGCAGGGGCGCCTCGGCGGCGAAGGCCCGCGCGCAATGCACCCGCGCGAGCTCGCCGCCGGACAGCGTATCGGTGCGGCGATGGGCCAGGGTTTCGAGGTCGCAGGCCGCCAGCGCCCGGTCCACCGCCGCGGCATCGGCTGGGGCGAGGCGCGCGGGCACGGCGCCGTGGCTGAAGCGGCCCAGCGCCACGAGGTCGCGCACGCCGAGCGGCCAGGCCAGGGGGCGTTGCTGGGGCAGGTAGGCCAGCGCCCGTGCCCTTTGCGCCGCGGCTAGCCCTGCGGTGTCCGCGCCGCCCAGCGTGGCGCGCCCGCTGGAGGGCCGCACCAGGCCGAGGCTCGCGCGGATCAGGCTTGTCTTGCCGGCTCCGTTCGGTCCGAGCAGGGCGACGAGTTCGCCGGGCGCAAGCCGGAAACTGGCCCGATCCACGAGCGTCGCGCCGCGCGCCCTCAGGCTGAGCGCCTTGGCGACGAGTTCGCTCATGGCACCCTCCGTTGCATGGCGATCCAGGCAAAGACCGGGGCCCCGAGCAGTGCGGCGACCACGCCGAGGCCGAGCTCATTGCTGGTGGGCAGTCGCCGGACGCCCATGTCGGCCAGCACGAGGATGAGGCCCGACAGGAGCGCGGCGGGCAGGAGTGTGCGCGCCGGGTCATGACCGACGAAGGGCCGCACCACATGGGGCGCGATGATGCCGACGAAGCCGATGGCACCGGCCAGGGCCACCGCGCCGCCCGTGGCGAGCCCGGCACCGAGCACGATGAGAATGCGCTGGCGGGCGAGGTTGAGGCCGAGCCCGCTGGCAGCCTCCTCGCCCAGCGTGAGCGCCGACAGGCCGCCGCGCACCGCCATGAGCAGGACAGCCCCCGCCAGCATGAAGGGCAGCGCGAGCGCGATGTCGGCGAAGCTGCGATTGGCCACCGATCCGAGCATCCAGCGGATCATGTCCGACAGGGTGAAGGGGTTCGGGGCCAGATTGATGAGCAGGCTCATGGCCGCGCCGGCAAAGCTCGACAGGCCGACACCGATCAGGATGAGCGTGACAGCCGAGCCTGTCCGGATGGCCGCCAGTGCGAGCAGGGCTGTGGCGACAAGCGCGCCGGCGATCGCCCCGAGGGGCAGGAACCAGGGGCTGAGCGCGATCAGGCCGTGGGAAATGCTGAGCGTGGCGACGAGTGCCGCCGAGGCCGACACGCCGAGGACGCCGGGCTCGGCCAGCGGGTTGCGCAGGAGCCCCTGGAGCGCAGCCCCCGATACGCCGAGGGCCGCACCGGTGAGAAAGGCCGCCAGCGCTCTCGGCAGGCGGATCGACCAGACCACCAGCCGGTCGCCGGTTTCACCGCCGCCCATGAGCGCCGCCAGGACGCGGTCGGCCCCCATGGCCGTCGACCCCATGAAACAGGCCGCAAGGATCGCCGCCAGCGACGCCGCCGCGAGCCCGGCCGAAAGCCTGTCGCCCGGCACGCTCACCCGTCGCTGTCCCGGTCCGCCAGGCGCTCGATCGCATCGAGCAGGAACCAGCCACCGCAGGCCGTCCACGCGCCCTCGATCCGGATCACGTCCGTTTCTGAGAGACGCCGGAGGAACAGCGGGTGGCGGGCCGCGCTCCAGGGCCCCGCGCCGCCTTCGAAGTCGGCATAGACGAAGGTGTCCGGCGCTTCGCGTGCGAGGCGTTCCAGCGGCAGAGGATGCCAGCCGGGACGGGTCTCGAAATTCTCGAGGCCCGCCTTGGAAAGCATGTCGCCGACCAGCCCGCCGGGACCAGTGGTCACGCCGCCGGGCGTGACGTAGAGCGCCGTGGCGTCGGCCGGGCCCGTGGCGAGCCGGGCCAGGCGTGCGTCCATCTCCCGGACCAGCGCCTCGCCGGCCTCAGGCGCGCCGAGCGCAGTGGCCATGCGCAGCGTGTTGGCCTGCACTGCGCCGAGGTCGGGCGTCCAGCCCACCTCCAGCACATCGATCCCCGCGCGCGCGAACAGGGCCGTTGCGCCCGGCCCGCCGCCATAGGAGCGCACAATGAGGTCCGGCTGGAGCGCCAGCACGTCCTCGGCGCGTGGCCGGACCGTGGCCAGTCCGGCTGCGGCGTCGCGCATATGGGAGAAGTCTCCCGTCGCATCGGGGGAGATGGCGAGAATGCGGTCCCGTTCGGCGAATTTCAGCACGAACTGGTCGGCGCAATAGTCCAGGCTGACAATGCGAAGCGGGCCCTCGCGGGCCGTCTCGACGGGCCCGGCGGCCTGCGCGCAGGCCGCGAGGGCGGCGAGCAGGAGCATCGCGACCTGCGACCTGAGGGGCGTCGATGGAGTAGCGGTAAGCATCTAGGGTCCATACTCAATTATTTTGCTGCAGTGAGCGACGGTCTTCCGGCCCGTGGCGGCGTTGCGCCCCCCTGAAAAGGCTCGCCTTTCCTGGCGTGGTTTGGTCATCTGTCTGTCACTCCAACAAAAGAATTGAGTCTGGACCCTAGGGCCTCAGCCTCACACCGATGTACACGCCCGCGCCGGGGCCGTTGAAACCGAACACATCGGTGACGGTCTCATCAAAAAGGTTCTCGCCGCGCAGGGTCAGCGCGATGCGCTCACTGACCGGCCACTCCGCCGTTGCGCTGGCCAGGACGTAGCTGTCCAGCGTCACCCGCGCGGCCGGGACCGCTCCGAAGTCGAAATCGTCCTGCTCGCCGACATA
>CAZCKC010000257.1:0-3013 GCA_964499235.1 uncultured Planctomycetales bacterium
ATCCACCTCGGACTCGAACGCGAGCAGGTTGGCGTGATCAACCGAGTACTCGCGAACGATCCGCGCCCGCATCGCGATCGAACCGTGCCGCCAGCTTCGCGCTTCTGGAGAAATTCCGTTGAGATTCGCAACATCGAGCAGCGCCCCACCGTAGACGTGGGCGGCCGTTCGGCACAGCGGCGCGGTGCGGTCGATGATCCGCCGGGGGTCGACGGGTGGCGGTTCGGCCACGCGTTCTTCCTCAACGGGAGCCGGGTTCCGCGGAGCGTGCAGCGCGCACGGCTGGTCGCAGGGGACGCCGGCCAGCGTCAGCGTGCGGACGCCAAAGAGGTCGGCCTGCCGCTCGAGCTTGCGGGAAATCCACCCGAAGATCACCCCCCACTTCAGCAGCAGAATGAGACCCAGAACCACCGAGATGAATGTCTCGTTGGCCGGGTTGCCGAAATAGCCGACACCGCCGGTCGTCCAAAGCGAGTAGATCGTGACCAGGCACCCGCTGCTCACGGCAAAGAGCAGCAGGATCAAGATGTGGTGCCGCTGCACGTGCCCGGCCTCGTGCCCGAAGACCGCCTCGACCTTCTCGTCGCTCATCTGCTCCAGCATCGCGTCCGTGATCAGGACGTACCGCAGCGGGGCGATGAGCCCCATGACCGCGGCGTTGACCATCGCGCCGCCTGCCCGCCAGACGAGGACATCGTGAAAGCGCAGCCCCATCCGCTTGCCCAGCGCGAACAGCCGATCACGCAGCGGGCCGGCCGGCAGTCGCTCAGTAACCCAGATATAGCGCAGCAGAAACGGCGCGATCACCATGACCAGCAGGGCGGCCGAGCCGGTGAGCAGGTCCGGCAACGCGCTGAGTCCGGGCTGCCGGCTCAGCTCGACGGTTGTCATCGCGATGACGTCGCGGGCGGCCAGGATCAGCAGCATCGGGATCAGGATCCACAGCACCTGGTGGCGGAAGTTGAAGTCCAGGTAGCGGCGGAGGTCGCCGATCGGGCGGATCGGGCGCCCCCGGAACAGGTGCACCTCGAGCGCCACCTGGCGAACCGCCCGCTCCGACGGGAACAGCGCGATCCAGCACCACAGGATCGTGATCAAAAAGGGCAGGATCGCCAGCCCGCCGCCGACCAGCGGCCAATCTCCGACAACCGGAATCGCGCGGCAGATCAGCTGCCAATCCGTGAGCGTCAGCAGCCCGACGTGCGCGAGGCCGAGCAGCCAGTGCATCGCCCCGGTGGCTTGGGCGAAGAAGAACTGCGCGTCGCCGGGGTGGGCGGGGGCACGCTCGAGGACCCGCAGCGACCGGGCGTTGATCCAATACGCCAGCACCACCGGCGCGGCGACCGCCAGAACCACGGCAATCAGCGCGACCCAGGTCGGGTCGACGCGGTCCGCGAGCAGGCGGTAAATCGGCGTCGGGAACGCCAGCACGATCGATAGGACGGCGATAACGGCCAGCAGCATGGCCGTGAATCATAGCTGATCGTTGTCGCAAAGGCAGGCAGCGCGCCCCTACAATCGACCACGACCGCACGCGGCACGATTGTCGCGCGACGCACACCAGGGGCGCAGCGATGCAGGTCAAGATTTGTGGCGTGACCAACGCGACCGACGCCCGCGCTGCGGCCGACGCCGGCGCGAACTACGTTGGTCTGATCCGCGCCGCCAGCCCCCGCCGCGTGCCCGACGACCAGATACCGGAGCTACTGAGCGTCCTGCCGGAGCATGTCGCGCCGGTCCTGCTCTACGTCGACGCGCCGCCCGCCGAGATCATCGCGGAGGTCGAGCGCCTCGGCGTCCACCACGTGCAGCTCCACGGCCACGAGGCGCCGCCCGCCGTCGAGACAGTCCAGCGGGCGGTTCCAGGGCTGAACTTCATCCGGGCAGTTCAGGTGCGCGCTGACGACGACCCGGCGGACCACGTGGCGGCCGTCCAGGCGCTGGCCGATCGGGCGCAGGGGCGCCTGGTCGTCATCGTCGATGTGCCGAAGGGCGAGCCGCATCCCGGCTACCCCGCGCTCCAGGCCGTTGGCGAGCAGCTCGTCGCGCAAGGATTTCCGGTCTGGTGCGCGGGCAAGCTGACCCCCGACAATTTGCCGGAAGCGATCCCGGCCGGCTGCTTCCACGGAGTCGACGTCGCTAGCGGCGTCGAGCGGGCCCCCGGCGTTAAGGACTCGTTAGCGATGCAGGCGTTCGTCCGTGCGGCCCGGGCGATCCCGCCGGCCCCACTGAAGGCCATCCCTTAAGCCGGCCGGCAGACTATCCGATATGCCGCGTTGCACGGCGACGTACCGGGAACGAGCGTGAGGAACCACCCCTGATGAACGCCACCACCACCCGCTCCGGAGGGACTCCCCAACCCGCCGCGGGACGCCCCTACCTCGGCATTTACTTCGAGTGCTGCCATGTTTACGCGCGGGTCTATCGCCGACCTGACCGCAACGCGTACATCGCCCGTTGTCCGCGCTGCCTGCGGGCGGCCCGCATCCGCGTCGCCCCGGATGGCAGCCGACAGAAGTTCTTTACCGCCCACTAGCGTTGGAAGTTGGCTGGCGCGTCGTCTCGCCGCGAAGGTGTTTGCCGCGAAGCTGATTACTGCGCCGGCTCGGCCGCGCCCTCTTCCGGCGCCGCGCCCTCGGCCTCCGGCCGCGGGGGCTGGTAATCGGTGACCTCGGCCAGGTAGTCGCGGAATCGGACCGCCCCGGCGAGATAAGGATTGTTCTCGGCCCCCTCGGTCGCGTCGAAGATCGCCCGCGCCGCCTCGCGCTCCATTCCCGCCCGCTGCTGCGGATTGCTTTCGAACTTCGCGAGCACGTATTGCGCCGCCGCCAGCCCCGACAAGGACACCCACCCAGTCTCCTGCGTGCGCTGCAGCAGGTCGTTGTAGATCCCGATCGCCTCCTGGAGCGTTTCCTGTCCGGCCTCGCGCGACGCCTGGATCAAGTCGCGCTGCGTCGCGTCGCCGGCGACTTCCGCGTTGCTGAGCCGTGCAATCGTCTCGAGCGCGTCGGCG
>CAZCKC010000258.1:0-2990 GCA_964499235.1 uncultured Planctomycetales bacterium
GCCGCCACCCCACCCCGCGAGTAAGCTGCCCCCTGTCGTGAAGCCACCCGGAACCGCTACTCGGCCAGGCCGCCACGCACCCTGGGAGCCCGATCACCGTGCGGATCGCCTTCCTCTCCACCGACTTCAAACCCGCCCCCGGCGGCGTCGCCGAGCTCGGCCATCAAGTCTGCCAGGAGCTCGCCCGCCGCGACCATACCGTCACCGTCCTCGTCAGCCGCTGCGACGGCCAGCCCGACGAAACCACCGTCGGCCCCGTCACCATCCGCCGCATCCACGACCCCATGCCCGCCGGTGGGCTCTCGAGCCGCCTTTGGCGCCTCCCCCGCTGGCAACGCGCCACCCACCAGGCCTTCACCCGGGCCATCGCCGACTTCAACCCCGACCTTCTCTTCGCCGGCAACTACCACTTCCTCTGGGCCGACATCCTCCGCGCCAGCCGCCGCCCCTACTTCGTCTTCCTCCACGGCGAGGACGTCAGCAACACCCTCCGTGCCCGCAACCCCCTGCTCCGCCCCCGCATGAAACGCGTCCTCACCCACGCCGCCTGGTCCTTCTGGAACAGCCGCCACAGCCTCCAACAAACCGAAGCCCTCTTCCACCAGAAACTTCCCAACGCTTCCGTCGTCGGCTGCGGCGTCCCCCTCACCGAACTCGACCCCCCCCACGACCGCGCCGCCGCCCGCGCCGCCCTCGGCTTACAAGAGGAGCCCGTCCTCATCACCGTCTGCCGCCTCATCATGCGCAAGGGGATCGACACCACCCTCCGCGCCCTCCCCGCCGTCCTCGAAGCCTGCCCCAACACCCGCTTCTACGTCGTCGGCGACGGCCCCGCCCGCGACACCCTCGCCAACCTCGCCGCCGAGCTCGACGTCGCCGACCACGTCACCTTCACCGGCTTCGTCGACGAACACACCCGCCAGCAGCTCTACGACGCCGCCGACGTCTACGTCATGCCCTCCCGCCCCGGACGCAACGGCCAGGTCGAAGGCTTCGGCATCTCCTTCCTCGAAGCCAACCTCAGCAACCTCCCCGCCGTCGGCAGCCACGCCGGCGGCATCCCCGACGCCGTCGCCGACGGCGTCAATGGCCGCCTCGTCGACCCCCACGACCCCGCCGCCCTCGCCGCCGTCCTCATCGAACTCCTCCGCGACCCCGACCAGCGCCACCGCCTCGCCGCCGCCGGCCGCGAACGTATCCGTACCCAGTTCAACTGGTCCGCCATCGTCGACCAGATCGAAGCCAAAATGAAATCACTGGCCCCGCCCACCCCCGCCACCTGAACCAGGAAGCCCGTGCTCACCAAAGACAAGGACCCCGCAATGCAAGCTCACAACCGCAACCGGCTGATCGCCGCCGCCCTCTTCACCCCGCTCGCCTTCACCACCCTCGCTACCGCCGAGGTCACCCCCGTCGTCCAGACCGGCCTCGACAACCTCATCGCTACCGATTTCAAGCCCCTCGTCGGCCGCAAGATCGGCCTGATCACCAACCACACCGCCGTCGCCGCCGACGGCCGCCACATCCTGCCAATCCTCCACAACGCCGAAAACGTCAACCTCGTCGCGATCTTCAGCCCCGAGCACGGCTTCGCCGGCACCTACGACGCCAAGGTCGGCCACTCCGTCCACGACGAGACCGGCCTCCCCATCTACAGCCTCTACGGCGAAACCCGCCGCCCGACCGCCGAGATGCTCGCCGACGTCGACACCCTCGTCTTCGACATCCAGGACATCGGCACTCGCTTCTATACCTACATCGCGACCATGGGCAACTGCATGGAAGCGGCCGCCAAGCACGACATCCGCTTCGTCGTCCTCGATCGCCCCAACCCGATCACCGGTACCCGCGTTTTCGGCCCCTTCAACGATGTCGAAGGCCGCTTCACCGCCTACCACCACACCCCGCTCGTCCACGGCATGACCGTCGGCGAACTCGCCCGCATGTTTAACAGCGAACGCAACATCAACGCCGACCTGCAGATCATCGAGATGACCGGCTGGAAGCGCGACATGTGGTTCGACGAGACCGGCCTCCGCTGGATCCACCCCTCACCCAACATGCGCTCCCTCACCCAGGCCACCCTCTACCCCGCCATCGGCATGATCGAGGCTTGCGAGGTCTCCGTCGGCCGCGGCACCGACACCCCCTTCGAGCTCTTCGGCGCTCCCTACTTCAACCCCATCGAGCTCGCCGCCGCCCTCAACAAACTCGGCCTCGCCGGCCTCCGCTTCATCCCCTTCAGCTTCACCCCCGACACCCGCGAGTTCAAAAACCAGCGCTGCCACGGCGTTCAGATCGTCCTCCTCGACCGCGAAGCCTTCGACCCCGCCCAGGCCGGCCTCGCCATCGCCCACACCCTCGAACAGCTCGAGCCCACCGCCTTCGACGTCGAGAACGTCAACAACCTCATCTTCGCCCACGACATCGTTAGCCGCCTGGAGAAAGGCAGCGTCCCGCCGAACTGGACCCAACTCTGGCAGGCCGACCTGAAACGCTTCCAGGAGCGCCGTGCGAATTTTCTGCTCTACGAGTAACTCCGCCCCAGGCAGCAATTTAGTGTGACGTTTTCACAGGACACTAACGCGGACCTTGCTTGACAGCCCAATGAACTGCTTTATGCTTCAACGGTTGTGGCGACTCAATATGTCGCTAATGCCCGCCATTCGCGCCCCAGGGGCCAAAACATGCGTCGCCGTCCCGCCTTCACCCTCATCGAGCTCCTTGTCGTCGTGGCCATCATCGCGCTGCTGATCTCGATCCTCCTGCCCTCCCTCAACAGCGCCCGCGATTCCGCCAAACGCGTCGTCTGCGCGTCCAACCTCCACCAGATCGGCCTCGGCTTCGTCTACTACGCCCAGGCCCACGACGACAACGCCATTGCCTCCCGACCCGGCACACTCCCCGGCGACAACCTCTACGACATCGGCAATGGCCAGAAGTATCGCCCCCGCTGGCTCTCCACGCTCGGCGCCGCCGTCCAGATCTGG
>CAZCKC010000259.1:0-2984 GCA_964499235.1 uncultured Planctomycetales bacterium
GGATAGGGGATGAGGGCCAACCGGTGGGCATATATTTCCACCAACGTGTACTAGTCCCCTGGCCCCCTCCCCGCGCGCGGAGAGGGGGAAACAAACCGGGACCCAAAGTCCCTCTCCGTTCACGGGGAGGGATTTAGGGAGGGGTAAACCATCGACACACGCGCCAGGATATCTAGCATAACCGCCAATTAACAACCTACCCCTGCGAGCTACCATCCCCGCAATTGCTCAAATCGCGCCGGTCAGTCTACAATGGGAAAACGGTCCCAACCATAGCCCGATGGAGGTATGGCGTGGCGCGAACACTGCGACTGACACTGGCTCTTGTGCTGATGGTGCTGGCGGGGGCGGCCTGCGGCGATGATGAGGGCGGCGAACCGCTGCCCACCCGCGCCAGCTTCGAGATGTTCGACCAGCCGGCCCCAGCTACGCCGGCTGTCCCGGAGCCGTCGCCCATCCCGGCGACGACCGCGCCGCCGTCCGCCTCCCCAACGGTGATCGCCCAGGCTCCGACCGCGACGGCGATCCCCGCGACCGGGACGCCCACCCCGTTGCCGAGCGCGACACCGAGCACCACCCAGACGGCAACCCCGACCGCCATCCCGCCGGACGTGCTGACCGCCACCGCGACGGCGCAGGTTGCGCTGACCAACACCGCCGTGATGGAATCCCTGTTCATCACGCAGACCGCTGCCGCCGCCGAACAGCGCACCCAGATCGCCGGCACCGCCGGGGCGCTGGTGGTCACGCTCACGCCCACGCCCGAAGCGCCGCAGTACACCCCGGTGGTGGAGATCACCGCCGCGCCGACCTTCACGCCCACGCCCGGCCAGCCATACGCGATCGCGTTCTACTCCGACCGCTACGGCAGCGACGACCTGTTCCTGATGACCGCCGGCGGCCAGCAACGGTTGCTGCTCGGCACGGCGGCCAACGAGCGCGAACCGTCCTGTGCGCCGGACGGCACCTCGCTGGTGTATGCGTCGGATGCCAGCGGCAGCTACCAGTTGTATCGCCTGGACCTGGCCAGCGGCCAGTCCACCCAACTCACCGACTCGGCAGGGCTGAATTTCGCGCCGGTCTTCAGCCCAGACGGCGGGGCCATCGCCTTTGTTTCGACGCGCAGCGGGGGGATCCCCGCCATCTGGCTGATGGACGCCACCGGCGGAAACCCGCGCCAGGTGTCGCTGGGGGTCGGGCGTGCCACCTCGCCCGCCTGGGGGCCGGACGGTGCACAACTGCTGTTCGCCACCAACCAGCGCGGCGTGTGGGACATCGTGACGACCTTCATCGGCGACGAGGTCGAGCTGCCGCTGCCACCGGACTTCAGCGCCGGGAACCAGGTCTGGCCCGCCTTCGACCCGCTGGGCGAGCGCATCGCCTATACGCTGTGGCCCGACCTGACCGACCCGCAGACCGCCGACATTTTCCTGATCGACTTCGAGCAGCCGGCCCCGCGGGCGGTGCGCGTCGGGGCGGGGGCCGATATCGCGTGGGCGTGGTACGACGAGGCGCGGCTGCTGGCGTCGGTGGGCGGGCCGGGCGACATCCAGCTCGCGCTGGTCGATGCAGCCAGCGGCGACACGCAGTTCTTGACGGACGCCGGGCCGTTCAACGGTGGGGCGCGTCCGTGTTCCGTCGATCCGGGGCTGCTGCCGCCAGAGCCGACGCCGATCCCCAGCCCGACGCCGCCGCCGACCGCCACCGCGACGCCCACGCCGAGCATCACGCCCCTGCCCAGCGACACGCCGCCCCCCACACCGACCTTCACCCCGTCGCCCACGCCGACCGCGACTGCGACCTCGCGCTTCACGCTGGTTTCGCAGCAGGTGCCGCCCACGCTCCGGGCGTGGCAGGGCCAGCGGCACGTCATCCAGCCCGGCGACACGCTCAACGTCGTCAGCCAGCGCTACGGGGTGCCCGTCGCGCGGCTGAGCGAGCTTAACCTGCTCACCGACCCAAACCTGCTCGAAGTTGGCGAGGTGCTGGTGATCCCGGTGACGCGCATCGGCCACCGGCAGAGCGGCTACCAACTCCCCAACTCCGACCGGACCGGCGAGCTGGCCGTCCGCAAGAAGATCGTGGTCAACATCACCACGCAGCGCGTCTACGCCTACGAGAACGGGCGCGTGGTGCGCGTGATCGACGCCTCGACCGGGCAGCCGCACACTCCGACCGTTGAGGGCGACTTCAAGATTTACTACAAGCTCACCATCCAGGACATGAGCGGGCCGGGCTATTACGTGGAGGACGTGCCCTGGGTGATGTACTTCTACGGCGACTACAGCCTGCACGGCGTGTACTGGCACAACAACTTCGGCACGCCGGTCAGCCATGGCTGCGTCAACCTGCCCACGCCGGAAGCCAAGTGGCTGTTCGAGTGGGCCGAACTCGGCACGCCGGTCACCGTCCACGAGGCGACCGTCAAGAACGAGGGTGGGGCGCTGTCGCTGCCGTGATGTGCCGGGCAGGATGCGCTATAATCGCGCCGTTTCAAGGCTGCCAAGCGATGCTGTAGAAAGGCGAGATGATGCGTCCCTCCCCCCTGCGCCCGGCCTGGATCGTGACCGGAATCGCGCTGTTGCTGGCCGGAATCCTGGCCGTTGACCTGTTCCCGTTCCTGCGCGGCGGCTACGGTTGGCGCTGGCCCTACGATCCCCCCACGCTGATCCGCGCGCTGCCACTGCTGGCGACGACGGCGCTCTACCTGGGGGGCGCGTGGTGGCTGCTGGCCCGCACCCGGCGCGACCGCTTGCTGCTGGCCTGGAGCGTGCTGGGCACTGTCGTGCTGACGCTGGCGGTGCTCGCGCTGCGCAACGATCACGTGCTGCAGGAACTGTTCGAGCGCACCGCGTCCGCCATGACGACCGGGCCGCATCACGCCGCCGCCCACCTGGAATGGGACCGGGCCACGCTGCGCAACTGGCCGAACACGATGGCCCATTTGCAGACGCTTGGCAACCGTCACGCGGCGCTCAGCCCAC
>CAZCKC010000260.1:0-2930 GCA_964499235.1 uncultured Planctomycetales bacterium
CGCTGCAGTCGATCGCGCGAGACAGCGGGGTGACGGTGCAGACGGTCATCCGCCGGTTCGGGTCGAAGGAAGAGCTCTTTGAAACGCTCGTCGAACGCGAGAAGCCGAGGATCCTCGCGTCGCGGGAGTCCGCGGACGGTGAGGGGCTCGCCGCTGCGCTTCGTGCGCTCCTCGAACACTACGAGACCGACGGTGACACCGTGCTGAACTTCCTCGCGCAGGAGCGCGACGTTCCGCACGTTCGAAACGTCGTTGAAGCGGGGCGCCGCATCCACCGCGAGTGGATCGAGCGACACTGCGCCCACCTGCTCGACGCCGCCGGGACCGATCGGGACACCACGCTGAACGCCGCGATCGCGGCGACCGACCTCTACACATGGAAGCTTCTCCGCCGAGACCGTGGACTCGACCTTGAGCGCGTGCACGCGGTGATGATGCGAATGCTGAACGGATCGAGCAGGAGGAATTGATGGCACGAATACTCGTCTACACCTCGCCCGCGCGCGGGCACCTGTACCCCGCATTGGGGGTCGCTGTCGAGCTCGAGCGCCGCGGCCACCAGGTCCACGTCCGGACCCTTGCAGCAGAGGTAGAGCAAGTGCGCTCACTCGGGCTGCAGGCTGAGCCGATCGCGGCAGCGGTCGAGGCTCGCGAGATGGACGACTGGCGCGCCCGCAAACCGACGCAGGCGCTGGAGCTGGCGATCAGGACGTTCGCCGACCGCGCCGCCGCCGAAGTCGACGACGTGCAAGGAGCGATGCGCGATACCGGGGCGACAGCCCTTCTCGTGGACACGAACAGCTGGGGAGCCCAGGCCGTCGCCGAGGCCTCGGGTCTGCCGTGGGCCGTGTTCCAGCCGTACTTCCTCGCGATCCCGGCGCCGGGCGTCCCGCCGTTCGGTCCGGGGCTGCGCCGATCGATCGGCCTCGGCGGACGCGTGCGGGACCAGCTTCTCGGCCGCATGATCCGGTCGAAGATCGACGCCGCGGGGCTCGACGCTCTCAACGCGGTCCGTGCGCGGGTGGACGCCCCGCCGCTCGGGACAGTCGGTGAGCTGCCCGTGCGCGCGCCGCGGCTTCTCTACTTCACCGCGGAGGCGCTCGAGTATCCCCGCGAAGCGTGGCCGCCGAACGTGCGGTTCAGCGGGGCGGCCACCTGGGCCACTCCCGCGGCGACGCCGGAGTGGCTCGAGCGGGTGGAGCGTCCGATCGCGCTCGTGACGTGCTCCACCGAACGGCAGCAGGACCGCGTGATCGTGGAGGCCGCGCTGCGGACCCTTCCCGACCAGGGGTACTTCGTCGTCGCCACGAGCGGGGCCCATTCGCCCGACAGCCTGGCCGGGGCGGGCAGCCCGCACGTACGGATCGAGGAGTTCCTGCCGCACGACCCCGTCATCGAGCGCGCGAGCGTGGTCGTCTGTCACGGCGGCATGGGTATCACGCAGCGAGCGCTCTCCCGTGGCGTGCCCGTGGTCGTCGTACCCTTCGGTCGCGACCAGCCCGAGGTCGCGCGAAGGATCGAATACGCAGGCGCGGGCGTACGGCTCGATCCGAGGCGCCTCGGTGAAGAGACCCTTGCGGCTGCGGTCGAGCAGGCGGCGGCCATGCGCGAGGGTGCCGCGCGCATCGCGTCGGCGCTCGTTGAGGCAGGCGGCGCCGCCGCCGCTGTAGACGCGTTCTGCGAGCTGCTCGGGGATGAGCCCGCGGTGCACGAAGCCCGGCCGAGCGGGGGTTGTTGAGAGCGCCGGCGGCGGCGTGATCGACCATCGGTACAACCCGGACAAGGCGCGCCGTACGCTCGGGGAGTTCGTCACGGACTGGAAGTGTTGTGGATAGGGATCGCTGTGATCTCGATGCAGTTTCGGCAATCGGTGAAGCATACGGAGGATGAGAAATGAGCAAGTCGGCGAAAAGCGTTCTGATCTATGGTGTCTATCTGGCAATAAACGGACTACTGCTTCTGTTAGCGCCCAATGTCCTGCTTAACTCCCTGGATATTGAACCGACTACCGAAGTCTGGATCAGGCTTGCAGGGATCCTGTTGATGGCCATTTCTGTCTACTATTTCATTGGAGCCAGACAAGAGCTTACTGTGATCATGAAGGCAACGGCTTTCATTCGGTTCTCGATCGTTTTCTTCTTCACAGCTTTTGTGTTGCTTGAGATGGTTTCTTCGAGGATCATCATCATCTCCGTAATAGATTTCCTGGGAGGTGCCTGGACCTTCTTGATGTTGAGAAGGGAAGGTCGTTTCACCGATAGGAAGAGTGATCTTCCCGTCAGAACCCGCGGGAGAGCGAACGCGGGCCCCTAACCACTCGTGAGCGCGCTGTGCGAGGGTAGTTGTCATCTGACGTGAATCGGCAGGAGGCAATCACGGAACGAGAACCGCAGTTCGCGGGCCGGTTGCGGGGCCCGGAAGCAGTCTGAGTGCCGCGCGCGTTCCGGCGCCGCACAGCCTCAGGCGACGAGGCGGTCCGTTCGGCGCTTGCCGGGAGGCGAGGGCCTGCGTACGTTTGCCGTATTGTTCTCCACTACCCCGGCGGCATCGACCTCACCGAGTTCGGCATCCAGATCCCGGTCGCGCCCGACCGCACCGCGCAGGTGCTCACCGCGCTGCGCGACGATCCGAAGATCGGCCCCCGCGAGGACGAATGGCTGCTCGGTCCAAGTACTCCGAATACTTCAAAGAAAACGTTCACATGTTTGACGCGCTGGACTTCCTTGCCGAGCTCACACAGCACATTCCGCCCAAAGGGACGCAGCTGATACGCCGCTACGGGTTGTATTCATCTCGGATTAAGGGGCGATGGGAAGAGCTGGACCACGTTGCCGAACGTGCCCCGCACGGCTGGCGAGCCGAGCACGAGCTGAACGTAGCTTCTGATCAGGAAGTACTGGGGTTCAGCCCGATGTCAGACTCCGAAGAGG
>CAZCKC010000261.1:0-2925 GCA_964499235.1 uncultured Planctomycetales bacterium
TTGAGCTGGATCAACGCGAGCTTCACGCGAGGCGATCCTTCGAGACGGGCGGCTCACCAGGGCGTCTAGTGTAGCGGTCCCGACCGGGCATGCGAGCCGCCGCACCGCAGAAGTGAAAGCGGGCCCAGTGGTCGCCCACTGCGCCCGCCGTCGGGTCGGGATCAGGTCGCGGCGGCTCAGCCACCGCGGTTGAGGATCATCGCGAGCGTCACGCCCATCCCGCTCAGCGCGCCGATACCGAGGATCGCGGTAATCACGAGCACGATCAAGAACCGCCGCGACTGGTCCTTGACCAGCGTCGTCAACGCCTCGCGCTTCTCGGATTCCTGCGTGCTCAGCAGCTTCAGCGTGTCAACCTGCGCGGCGGCCGACGTGCCGAGCGACTCGACCGCGTGCGAGAGCCCGGTCAGGCTCTCGGCCACCCGCTGGTCGGCCTGCTGGAAGAGTTCGACTTGCCGGCTGAGCGCCTGCACCGCGCCCGCCTGGGCGTCCATCGCGCTGGGCAGCTTCGAGATCGTGTCGTTCAGCCGCGCGGCGTGCTCGTCGACGCCCTCGACGCGCTCGGCGATCGCGCGAATGTACTCGCCCTGGTTCTTCTGCGTGGCGCTGAGCTGGTGCAGCGACTCGGCCACCTGCTGAACCGACCGGGTCAGGTGCTCGGAGCGCTCGTCCTGCCGGGCGAAGTGGTGCTGCAGCGCCGTCATCAACTCGCCCACCTTGCGATAGCCGTCCTTGAGCTCGCGGCTCGAGGGCTCCCGCCGGGCAACCGACCAGTTGCCTTCGCTCGGCGTGCTCTGCTTTGCGCCCTGCTCAGCCCGGGCCGGGTTTGCGTTTCCGTGGCCGTTGCCGTTGCCGTTGCGGGGTTCGCTGTCGTCGGAGGAACGGAACATGTTCCCGACGCGTTTCCAGAAGGATGTCTCGACGTGCATGGTGACCTCCGTGTCAGTCGTAGGTGCGACTCGCTCGAAAACCCAATCGCGGCGCGGCGTCCGTGCCGCTGCCACAGATTATAAGACCTTCAGCCGCGAATTGGTACGCGTTTCAGGGCCGGAAACCGCCTCGCAGCGGCCCAATTGAAGCCCGAGCCCGAGCGCGACGATCGCAGAACCACGGTGACCTCTGCGCGCCGCGGAGTCGCAACGTGCTGATCGACAGCATCTTATCGGGCCTCATCCAGCCGTCTTCCACCGGCTTCGGCTTGCAGCGCATCGCCGCCAGCCGGGCCGTTGCCGCGCCCGAGGCCGTGCGTGCGGCCGAGCCCGTGCGCAGCTGCGGCAACTGCGGCGCGTGCGCGTCGTGCCGGGCGGCCACCGCCAGCGCCGCCGGCCTCGTCGAAGTCGACATCGTCGAGCTCACCGGCCCGACCGCGAACGCCAGCGCCACGCGGCGCGGTGACGAGCCGGCGCCCGCCACCGCCCCCCGGCGCGGCGACGAACCGCCGCCGGCCGCTGCGACGCGTGGCTACGAAGAGCTGACCGCCGAGGAGCAGGCCCAGGTCGACGAGCTCAAGCAGCGCGACCGCGAGGTCCGCCAGCACGAGGCCGCCCACCTCGCTGCCGCCGGCCAGTACGCTCGCGGTGGCGCGACCTACAGCACGAAGACCGGCCCCGATGGCAACCAGTACGCCGTCGGCGGCGAGGTCCAGATCGACACCTCACCCGTCAAGGGCGATCCCGAGGCCACCATCGCCAAGATGCAGGTCGTGCGCGCGGCCGCGCTCGCCCCGGCCGAGCCCTCGACGCAAGACCGCAAGATCGCCGCCCAGGCCGACGCCGAGATCCGCAAGGCGCAAGGCGAGCTCGCGCGCTCACGCGCTCAATCCGACGAACTCGGCGCGACCGCGGCGGTCAGCGAACGCGCGACAAATGGCGTCAGCGAACGCGCACCCGCCGCGATCAGCGAACAAGCGGCCGTCGCACCGCCCGCTGCCGCCGCGCCGGCCGCCGCCTACGACGCCCGTGGCCGCAGCACGCGCCCGCAGCTGTCCGCGTTTACCGTGAATGCCGGCGCATCGCCGTCGCGCTCAGCCGAAGCCGCATCCGCCAGCCGCCCGCGCGGCATCCTCACGCCGCAGCACATCCAAGCCGCCTATGGCGCGAGCGGTCGCCCGACGCCGCCCGCGCGCCCCACCCTCAGCCTGCTGGCTTAGACTACGATCCTGCGCGTTCGGGGGATTCGGCGTGTTGACTGCACACGCATCGCGTTCACAAATGACTAGAGGTCAATGCCGTCGCCCGCTTCAGTGCCCAGGGGAAGCGCAGGCACGGAATCAAAGGTGATTACTGACTCAGCAGCAACTCGACGAACGGGTCGACGTCCTGGAAATCCACGACCCCGTCGCCGTTGATGTCGGCGTCGAAGCGGTAGTAGCTGTCGGTCACGTCGACGGGATCCGGTTCCGGCAGCCGGCCCAGCAGGGCGGCGACGAAGGGATCGATGTCGAAGAAGTCGACGTTGTACGTGCGCACGTACGGGGTCTCATTGCTGGGTGTGTACGTCAGATCACCGAGCCACTCGCAGCTGTCGATGACCCCGTTGCCGTTGCGATCGCGTTCGGGGAACAGCCGGATCTGAACCGAGTCGAAAAAGCCGTCACCGTCACAGTCGCAGGGTGACTCGCGCGGGTCACGATAATCGTCCGGACAGGCGTCGCATGCGTCCGGCCGGCCGTTGAGGTCCAGGTCCGTCGCCGCCCCGGTGGCAAGCTCCCAGTCGTCCGGTATCCCGTTCGCGTTGCAGTCCGGCTCGCAGCCGTCGTAGACGCCGTTGCCGTTGACGTCACCGATGTAGTTGCCGTAGCGGTCAACGGTCTCGAGCTGGTCGACGTCGGCGATACCGTCGTTGTTGCAGTCCGTCGCGAGCGGTCCGCTGCGCGTGATCCGCCACAGAAAGTTCGCCGGTGGATCGCCGCCGAAGTTCGTCCAC
>CAZCKC010000262.1:0-2899 GCA_964499235.1 uncultured Planctomycetales bacterium
CGCCTGGCCTTGGGCGACGTAATCGTTGTCGATGAAGTCGGTCACGCCCTGAACCTCCAGCAGGTCCAGCCCCGCCAGACGCGAAAGCCCGCGAATGATGTCTACGCCCGTGATCGTCACCCCGCGGAGGCCGAAACGCGCGGTCAGCGGTGCCAGGGCGGCCGCGCGACCCTGGCCCCAGAGCCAGATGTCGGTGACGGGCGGGCGGCCGGCGGCTTGGCGGCGCTCGTTGACGGGGTGGTTGCGGAGCAGGTGGGCGGCCCGCTCCATCACCTGGCAGACCCAGCCGCTGCCGGCACCGCGCGGCAGCGCGTCGGCCACCGGCTGGTTGGGAATGTCATGCGGTGCGGTCGACATCAAGTCGAACGGGTCGGCCACGGGGGCGACCATCAGGTTGCGATAACCAACTCCGGAATAGAAGCGGCAGCCGGATTCGGACAGCGCTTCGTTGAGGACCGCGATCAGCTCGTCGGCGTCGGGCTGCTCGATGTGGTCGGCCGTGAAGTCGGCCATCCGCCCGTTGGCGATCGTGACGAAGTTGCAGCGGAAGATCACCTCGTCCGGGCCAACGGGCAGGTTGCGGGCGGCGGCTTCGAGCGGCGCCCGGCCGGGGTAATCCTGCCGCGGGTCGTACCCGAACAGCGACAGCGAGCCGACGTCGGTTCCGGGGACGTAGCCGGCGGGGATCGTCTGCGCCCGGCCGATGCGGCCTTGGCGGGCGATGGCGTCCATATACGGGATCTGGGCGGCGGCCAGCGGCGTCCGGTGGTCGAGCTCGGCGAGGGGGTGGTCGGCGGCCCCATCGGGAAGAATCAGAACGGCTTTCATGGTGATGGCTCACTTTCTGGGCGTTGATTTGAGCATGGCGCAACAGTGACGTTTCCGCTGGCGGGCGGCGACGCGGCAGTTCGAAGTGGTTAGCGTTTTGGAACTAAGTCGAAGTCAGCTAACGACTTGTGGCTGTCGCGGCACGGTCCGCCCGGGGCGAGGGCGATGTGCAAGGTGTTGTGCACGGTGTTGTGCACGCAGCCGGCGACAGCGAGAAGGAAGGGGTGCTACCCGCGACCCGGGTGGGGCGGGCGGTCATGGGCGCAGGATATCGGGCCGCCGCCTGGGCGGCTTGCGATGGGACCAGGTTGGACTGGACGGTCACAAACATGCTGGCTTTATCGACCCGAATCATCAGGAAGTTGATCCTGCACCTGGATAAGCGTTGCAGGTGCCAGCCCCGAAGTCAACTGAAAACAGCGTGGCTGCGGGTTAATGGCTAGGCCCCGGAGCCTGACGGGCGGGCTGCGGAGGGGCGTCGGGAGGTCGGGCAACAAAAATACCCGACCCCGAATCGCGGGGTCGGGTATTGTCCTCGGCTTGGTGCGAAGATCTGGCTTACGCCTCGCCTTCCTGCGCCTGAATCATCCAGAGGTGCTTCTCGAGATCGCCGGAGATGCCGATCAGCAGGTCGCCCGTGACCGGATCTTTCGGGTCCGTTTTCTCGATCGCGTCGCGAACGCCCTGAAGCGTCTTGCTCAGCCGATCCGCGATCAGCGAGATGGTTTTCGGCGCGTCGATGAAATCGCGGGGGTAAGTTTCCAGCCGCGACTGCTCCTGTACGGCCGCCGCGTCGCCGACGGCCGGGTGCCCGAGCGTGTCGATTCGTTCGGCCACGTCGTCGCTGGCGGTGCGGACCGACTCGACGACCTCGTCGAGCTGGAGGTGCACGGCCCGGAAGTTGGGGCCTTTGACGTTCCAGTGGGCCTGCTTGATCTGGAGCGCGAGATCGACGAGGTCAGCGAGCACGGGCTGAAGCGTCTCGGCGACCGCCTTGCGTTCTCCGTCGGCGAGAATTGAACGTTTCCACGTCATGCGAATGGACTCCTTCTTTAAGCGTGAATTAAAAAATCGGTGGGTTCGCCCCACGATTAGATCCTACGCGAGGCCGGAGGAAACGGCGCGATTGGGAAAAAGTCGCGCCGTTGCCGGCTCGAAGCGTCCACCAGCAAAATACCTGACGGGCGCGTTATATGGGTGTCATCGGAGTGAGGATCGCGCTAAGATTACGGCACTGGCCGATTGCGTACGGTCTGGGTTGTGACGAAATCATCTGCCGTGAGAAGGAGCGAGCCAATGCGTGAGTTGTTGAAGCTGGTCATGGGCGCAGGGTTGGTGCTGGCGTTGCCGGTCGCATTGGTCGGCTGCGAAGCCGAAAACGGTGAGCCGATGCCGGAGCAGGTCGAAGAGACCGCCGAGGAAGCCGCCGACGAGACCGAAGAGGCGGTCGAGGAAGCCGGCGACGCGGTCGAGGACGCGACCGACGACGCGTAACACGCGTTCGGTTGCCGGACTTACTCAAACGACGGGGATGCGTCCACGGGGGTGGATGTGCAGACACCCCCGAAACGCTCCAAAATCGGGCGGGTTTGGTCCGCCAACTTTTGGGCCTGCGCGGCACCGCAGACGACGATGACGCACACGCTGGCGCTCGCGCCGGTCAGGTCGTCGTCGCGATGCGGCCCGTGCTGGCCCCGGCCTTTGACGTGCTCGATGATGGAGTAGCCCGGCGCCCCGCCACGGTCGAGGACCTGCTTCACTGCCGCGAGAGCGGGTTCGCCCGTGATGATCTCGAGCCGGACAGCCTTGTTCACCGCTGCGACCTCTGCGCGGTCGCTCAACCCGTGTTCGGCCAGAGCAGCTCGATCACAAACAGGTAGAGCGGGATTCCAACCAACACATTAAACGGAAAGACGACGGCCAACGCCATCGAAATGTAGAGACCGGGATTGGCTTCCGGCAGCGCCACCCGCATCGCCGCCGGTACCGCAATGTAGGATGCACTGGCGATCAGCACCGTCAGCAGCAACGCGTCGCCGACACCGATCCCCAGCGCGTAGCCGGCCGCGAT
>CAZCKC010000263.1:0-2874 GCA_964499235.1 uncultured Planctomycetales bacterium
TGTACGTGGACGCGACGCTGCCCGACGGCACCCGCGTCAAGTCGGGCCTGCAACTGCTCAAGGAAGAGTGCCATCAGCACACCATCGCGCAGTGGTGCGACATCGCCGGGGTCGAGTCCGAGACCGTCATCGATGTCGCCCGTGAGCTGACCAGCCACGGCAAGCAGGCCACGGTCGATATCCACCGCGGCCCCGCTCAGCACACCAACGGCTTCTACAACGTCTTCGCGTGGATGACCGTCAACATGCTGCTGGGTAACTTCGACCACAAGGGCGGCATGTGCAAGGCCAGCGCCTGGGACATCACCGGCAAGGGCGATTGGTTTCACCTCAAAGACCAGCCCGGCAAGAACGCGGCGTTCGGCATCAACCACATCCGTCACAGCACCGAGTACGAGAAAACAACTTTCTTCGAGGGTTATCCCGCCAAGCGCAACTGGTATCCAATCTCGTCAGATGTTTATGAAGAGATAATTCCTTCGATGGGTGATGCGTATCCGTACCCGATCAAGGCGTTCTTTCTTTACATGGGTGCGCCGACCTATTCACTGCCGGCCGGCCACACCAATATCCAGATCCTCTGCGATCTGGAGAAGGTGCCCCTGTTCATCGCCAACGACATCCTCGTGGGGAACACCTCCATGTACGCCGACTACATCTTCCCGGACACGTCCTATCTCGAGCGGTGGGAGTTCCAGAAGAGCCACCCGAGCATGACGTGGAAGTCCAATCCCATTCGCCAGCCGGTGATCGCGCCGATCCCCGAGACCTGCATGGTATTCGGCGAGGAGCAGCCGATCTGCTTCGAGACCATGATGATGGGCATCGCCGCGCAATTGAACCTGCCCGGCTTCGGTGAGAACGCCTTCGGGGACGGCAAACACCTGCGGCACATGGACGATTTCATGCTTCGCTGCGTGGGCAACATCGCGTTCGGCGAGAAACCGGATGCTTCGCAGAACCTGCTCGCCGCCGACGCCCGCGAGATGGAGATCTTCCTCAAGGCCCGCCGCCACCTGCCCAAGAGCGTGTTCGACCTCGAACGCTGGCGGCGGATCGTCGGCGAGGACTTGTGGCCGAAGGTCGTGTATGCCCTCAATCGGGGCGGGCGCTTCGAAAATTACGACGACGGCTGGAAGGGCGACATGCTCGCCCATCCCCATGCCAAGCAGTTGTCGTTCTATCAGGAAAAGACTGCGTCCAAGATTCACAGCGGCACCGGCGAGCACCACCCCGGCCTGGCCACGTGGATGCCCGTCCGCGACTATCACGGCAACGAGCCGAAAGCCCTGCGCGACGGCTACGGCCTGGCCATGATCACGCACCGCACGATCGTCCAGACCAAGAGCCGCACCATCACCAACCCCTGGCTCACCGCCCTGCTGCCGCAGAACACGATTCAGGTGCATCCGACCGACGCGGCAAGGCTGGGGCTCAGTGATGAACAGCAGGTCAAGGTCGTCAGCGCCACCAACACCGCCGGCGAATGGAACCTCGGCAACGGCAAGACCAAGCTGATGATCGGCAAGGTGCAACTGACCCAGCAGGTGCGGCCCGGCGTGATCAGCTTCTCCCTGGGCTACGGCCACTGGGCCACCGGTGCGGTGGACATGAACATTGACGGGCACGTGATCAAGGGTGAGCCGCGTCGTGCCCAGGGCATCCACGCCAACGCCGCCATGTGGGTCGATCCGGCTCTGAAGAACACTTGCATGATCGACCCGGTCGGCGGCAGCGTCAGCTTCTACGACACCCATGTGCGACTCGAACCAGTTACCTGATGACCATTTGCGCTGCCGAATGAACAATCGACACGACAGACAGATCAGCTACCTGCGACTCTCGCTCACCGCGGCGTGTCAGATGCGGTGTACCTACTGTCGGCCGGACTGGCTGCGCGGCGGGCGCGATGCCAATCAACTGACCGCAGCGGAGATCGAATCGGTCGTCCGCCACCTCGTGTCGCATCACGGCCTGTCGAAGGTCCGCCTGACCGGCGGCGACCCCACCGCGCGGCCAGACTTGGTCGAGATCATCACGCGGCTGGCGGGGATCGATGGCATCAACGACCTAGCCATGACCACCAACGGACTATCGCTGGCCCGTTTCGCTTCCGACTATGCCGCCGCCGGGCTGCATCGGGTGAACCTCTCTCTCGATTCGTTGGACCCGGTGACCTTTGAGCGAATGACCGGGATCGACGGGCTGGCCCTGGTGCGACGGGGCATCGACGCCGCGATCGACGCCGGGCTCAAACCGATTCGATTGAACACGGTCGTACTTGCTGCGGAAAACGACGCGGAACTGCCCGATCTGGTTCGCTTCGCTGCGGAGCGCGACCTGCAGATCTGCTTCATCGAGCTGATGCCGATGGGCCCGCTTGCCGACCACTGGGCCGAGCGCTACGTTCCCGAAGCGACGATGCGCCAGCGGCTGGACCCGATCGTCACGCACTGGCGGCCGATTGCGCTGGCGCACGATTCGGCACGCCGTTTTCTTCTGACGCTCGATGATCAACGGCAGGTGACCGTCGGCTTCATCACGCCGATGAGCTGCAATTTCTGTGCCGCGTGCAATCGACTCCGACTGACAGCCGACGGAAACATCTACCCCTGCCTCATGGACGAGCCGCGCGGTTCTTTCATGTCCGCGGTGCGCCCGGCATTCGACGGCCACGCCTTCGACCGCCTGCTCGTGAAAGCACTCGCCGCCAAAGCCCCCGAACACCCGACCCGGGGCGTGGCTGTCATGACCACCATTGGAGGTTGACCGTGAAGAAGGGATTGACGGATTCCAACGAAAAGATGCCGCAGACATTCAAGGACTTCATCGCGAAGTTTCCTGAACTGGGCGCGGCCCACGAACAGGTGGCCA
>CAZCKC010000264.1:0-2869 GCA_964499235.1 uncultured Planctomycetales bacterium
GGTGTTCTTTCCCCCGCCCCGCCGGTGCTGAAGCAGACCCCCAATACCCCTGTCCCCAAATCCGTAACTTGCCGCTCCCCCCTCCCCCCACATAACATCCCTGCGTCGCTAGGGGTGGCCGGCACGCGGTCGGCCTGAGATGGGTTCCCCGCTCGAACCCAGCACCCTTCGAACCTGATCAGCCTGGGTGGCACGCAACGGGCGTGCCGCCGGAAGCTGCGCAGGGAACGCGCGTCAGGTCACGCATCACCGTCCTGCCCCCATGTCCCTGCCGACTCGTCAGCCGCACCGCCAAGCCCATCCCGGCGGAGAAAGGATTTCCCATGGCAGACATGACGACCCTCACCGCGTCGGCCACCGAAACCCCGCTCCAGAACCCCGACGCCATCACCCGCGGCCCGATCCCCGGCTCGCACAAGATCTACGTCGCCGGCGAGCGCTACCCCGAGATCCGCGTACCCTTCCGCGAGATCATGCTCCACCCCACCCCCGCCCGCGAACCCGGCGGCAACGAAACCCCCAACCCGCCGGTCTTCGTCTATGACACCTCCGGCCCCTACACCGACCCCAACGTGCAGATCGACCTCGCCCGCGGCCTCGATCCGCTCCGCCTCCCCTGGATCATCAGCCGAAACGATACCGATGAGCTCGGCGGGCTGACCTCCGAGTTCGGCCAGCGCCGCCTCTCCGACCGCAGCCTCGACGGCATCCGCTTCCGCGCCCACCGCACTCCGCGCCGCGCAAAGCCCGGCCGCTGCGTCACCCAGCTCCACTACGCCCGCCAGGGCACCATCACGCCCGAGATGGAGTACATCGCCATCCGCGAAAACGAGCTCCGCGACCGCATGCGCCGCGAGCCCATCGGCCGCCAGCACCCCGGCCAATCCTGGGGCGCCACGCTCCCCGAGTTCGTCACGCCGGAGTTCGTCCGCGACGAGGTCGCCCGCGGCCGCGCGATCATCCCCGCCAACATCAACCACCCGGAAATCGAGCCGATGATCATCGGCCGCAACTTCCTGGTGAAGATCAACGCCAACATCGGCAACTCGGCCGTCAGCTCCTCGATCGCGGAGGAAGTCGAGAAGCTCGTCTGGGCGATCCGCTGGGGCGGCGACACCGTGATGGACCTCTCCACCGGCCAGCACATCCACGAGACCCGCGAGTGGATCATCCGCAACTCGCCGGTCCCGATCGGCACCGTCCCGATCTACCAGGCGCTCGAGAAGGTCGACGGCGTCCCCGAGGAGCTCACCTGGGAGCTCTTCCGCGACACGCTCATCGAGCAGGCCGAACAGGGCGTCGACTACTTCACGATCCACGCCGGCGTGCTGCGCGGCTTCATCGCCGACGCGACCAAGCGCCTCACCGGCATCGTCTCCCGCGGCGGCTCGATCCACGCCAAGTGGTGCCAGGCCCACAAGCAGGAAAACTTCGCCTACACCCACTGGGACGAGATCTGCGAGATTTGCGCGGCCTACGACATCTCGTTTTCGATCGGCGACGGCCTGCGGCCCGGCTCGATCGCCGACGCCAACGACGGCCCGCAGTTCGCCGAGCTCAAGGTCCAGGGCGACCTCACCCGCCGCGCGTGGGAGTACGACGTGCAGGTCATGAACGAGGGCCCCGGCCACGTGCCGATGCACATGATCCACGAAAACATGACCAAGCAGCTCGAGTGGTGCGACGAGGCGCCGTTCTACACGCTCGGCCCGCTGACCACCGACATCGCCCCGGGCTACGACCACCTGACCAGCGGCATCGGGGCGGCCATGATCGGCTGGTACGGCTGCGCGATGCTGTGCTACGTCACGCCGAAGGAGCACCTCGGCCTGCCCGACCGCGACGACGTCCGCGAAGGCGTCGTGGCGTACAAAATCGCCGCCCACGCGGCCGACCTCGCCAAAGGCCACCCCGGCGCGCAGTACCGCGACGACGCGCTGAGCAAGGCCCGCTTCGAGTTCCGCTGGCTCGACCAGTTCAACCTGTCGCTCGACCCGGAGAAGGCCCGCAGCTTCCACGACGAAACGCTGCCGCAGGACGGCGCCAAGACGGCCGCCTTCTGCAGCATGTGCGGCCCGAAGTTCTGCTCGATGAGGATCACCCAAGACATCCAACGCGACGGCGCCTGACGCCGCGGCCAAGATGAGCAAAACGGGCGCCCCAGTCCGAGCGCCCCAGCCGGGGTGCCCCAAGGGGGGGCCCGGGCCGGGCGTCCCAGGCCAGGTGCCCCCGTGCTTTCAGCCTGGGCAACGGAAAAACCGTCGATTCCCAACGCAGGGCGGGTCCTCGACCCGCCTCCTCCCTCGATGCCCGCCGCGCCCCGTTCGCCGTCAAGCTCCGCCGTCGACGGCTAGGACTGCCTGTGTATCACGAGTGATCCCTCGGACGGGCGGGCGATTAAGCGGCGGCAGTCCGGCGATTGGTTTCTTTTGGCCGCTGGTTAGGATTGGTGGCGGTCGCAGTGCGGGATGAGCGTCATCGGGCGACCACGGCCAGGGACGAGCACACCTGGTTGAGGAGGTAAGACCATGACTGGATCGCCAGGTGCAGGGTCAGGTGATCGCTTCGAGCGCGGGTTGGAGCGGCTCGCGCAGGTGAATGCGGAGGGCTGGGCGCGGGTGCAGCGGTCGCTGGAGGACACCGCCCCGGAGCTCGCCCGGTTCATCGCCGAGTTCGCGTACGGCGACGTATACGACCCGGAGACGCTCGATCCCCGCAGCCGCGAGATCGCGACGGTGGCGGCGCTGGTGGCGCTGGGCAACGCCCGCCCGCAACTAAAGGCCCACCTGCACGGCGCGCTCAACGTGGGAGTCAGCCGGACCGAGCTGGTCGCGGTCATCACCCAAATGGCCGTCTACGCCGGCTTCCC
>CAZCKC010000265.1:0-2869 GCA_964499235.1 uncultured Planctomycetales bacterium
GCAGCAAGCAAAGTCTCGGCGCGATCTCGCAAATCGAATGTTTCAAGGTACCCTGGTGAGAAGATGGCTTTTTCAGGAGGTTTCGCATGAGCGAACGACAACCGACCGAACCGCACGGATCGATGCTGGCGATGGCGGTGGTGATCTGCCTGACGGCGCTGGTGATGCTGGCGTTGCTGGTGTTCTTCGCGCCGGAGCACGTCGGGGACGTAGGCCCGTGGGTGCTGGGGTCGATGGCCCTGCTGGGGCTGGGCATGGGCATGGTGATGCGTAACCATCCGCCGCAGGGTCCCGATGACCGCGGTGGTTGAGTCCCGACTGTTCGACGCGGGATTCCTGCGTCGGCTCGAGTCGGCGGGTCTGCTGGCCAAGCGGCTGGCGGGGCAGTTCGCCGCGCCTTCGGCCGCGACCCGACCCGGAGCGAAGGCGGCGCGGAGCTACGGCGACGGGCTGGACCTGGCCGACCACCGCCCGTATGTCCCGGGCGACGACGTGCGGTTCATCGACTGGCCCGCCTGGTCCCGCTCGCGCCGCTTGACGGTGCGCGAGTTTCATGAACATCGCAGCGGGGAGGTTCTGGTTCTGCTGGACTGCTCGGCGTCGATGTCCGCCGGGGCCGGTGCGTTCGATGCGGCCCGACGGTCATCGGCGGTGCTGGCCTACACGGCGATGTGCGGGGGACAGCACGTCCGCGTCCAGCCCTTCGCAGCCCAGCCGGGCCGACCGATTTCAGCCGGCCCCGACCCGACTCGCATCCTGCCGGTGCTTCGCGGAATGGAAGCGCTCGAGGCCGACGGCACGACGGACCTGCCCGGTTGCGTGCGACGTCTGTTGCCGGGCCTGGGCCCCGTCGGCGCGGTGGTGGTCGTCAGCGACTTCGCCGAGACGATCGAGACCTTGCCCGAAGCGTTTCGGCTGCTGCGGGCTGCGGGGCCGAGGTGGCAGATCGCCGCAATGCACCTGGTCCGCCCGGAGGACGAGCAGCCGGTCTTCGCCGGGGAGGTGCTGCTGCAGGCGGCAGAAAGCGATCGGCGGGTCGCGCTGCACGTCGGACCGGCCGAGCGGCAGGCCTACGCGCGGTGGTGGACGGGGTTCGTGGGGAGACTCCAGCGGGCGCTGGGACGCGTCGGCGGACTGTACCAGGCTCTGCCGACCGATCAGCACTGCGAACGGACGGTGCTCGGGCTGCTGCACCAGCTCGGAAGGATCGAGCCTTGAGGGACGAACCGCAGGAGGTAGCTGAGGAACGCAACAGCGTGGGTGCAAGCACCTACCCTCCCAATCGTGTAGCTCAGCCGCCCTCGGCTGAGAGTCCTCGCAGGTGGCCCCATTCCCCCACTTCGTTCAAGGACGGGCGTTGGGGCGTGCTGTTGCCGATCGTGCTGGTCCTGCTGCCGGGGGCGATGCTGTATCCGCTGTGGTCGAATCCGGTCTCGGCCGGCGAGGACGACGTGATCTACTACTACCCGTTGCGGGTGGTGACGGGGCGGGCGCTGTCGGCGGGTGAACTGCCGATGACCGATCCGCTGACGGCGATGGGTACGCCGGTGCTGGGCGATCCGCAGTCGGCGGTGTTTCATCCGGCGACCTGGCTGTTCGCAGTGACGGCGCCCATGCGGGCGTATACGCTGTCGATCCTGCTGGCGTTCGCGCTGACGGCGGGGGGGATGTGGTGCTACCTGCGGTCGCTGGGGCTGGGTTGCCCGGCGTGTGCGGTCGGGGTGCTGGCGATGACGTTCTGCGGGTTCTTCGTCGGGCACCGCGTGCATTTGTCGATGATCCTGACGGCTTCGATGCTGCCGTGGTGGTTGTGGGGGATCGAACGGCTGCGTCGCGGGGCGGGCGGTGCGCTGGCGGTGCTGGTGCCGGCGGGTGTGGCGGCGGTGTTCGCCGGTCACTGGCCGACGGTCATTCACATGGGGCTGATCGCCGGGGCGTATGCGGCGTTCCGCGCGCGTCCGATCGGGCGGGCGCTGGCGGTGCTGTCGGCGGCGGGAGTGCTGGTTGCCGTCGCGACAGCGCCGCAGTGGCAGGCGACGCTGGCGGTGATGGAGCAGATCACGCGGGCGAGGCTGGGCTACGCGACGGCGGGGGAAAACAGCTACTTCCCGGCCTCGGTGGTGCTCTGGCTGTTCCCGTTCCTGATGGGCGGGCGGATACCCAACGCAGCTTGTCCGCAGGCGTGGTGGGGGGGGTGGCACTTCTGCGAGATGATCGGCTACGCGGGGTTGGCGACGCTTGTGCTGGCCGGCTCGGCGGTGTGGGTGCTCTTTCGTCGGGCCTCGGCGGAGCGGTCGTCGGCGGGCGGATACCGGCCCGTCGTGCGGACGTGGGTGTGGATCGGACTCGGTGCGGGGGTGTTCATGCTGGGCTACTACCTGCCGACGTATCGGCTGGTCCACGCGCTGCCGGTGCTGGGCATCGTGCGGTGCCCGGCGCGGATGATCCTGGCTCTCGACGCCGCGCTGGCGGTGCTGGCGGCGGTGGCGGTGCAGGGCGTGCTCGTCGGCGGAGTGGAGGATCGGCTTCGGCGGGCGGTCCGGCGGGGTGCGACGCGGGTGCTGCCGATCGCGATGGTCCTCACGCTGCTGGCCTTGGCGGTGGCTGCGTGGGCACTGTCGAGTGTGTTTGCCGGGGGGTTCCCCCAGCCGTTCGTCGGCGGGCCGGACGATGCCTTGGGGGCGGTCCGGCCGTGGAACCCGGCGGTGTGGGTGCCGCTGGTGCTGATGCTGCTGACGGGCGGAGCGGCGGTGTGGTGGCTGCGGGATCCCCGGCGTCGATGGTGGGTTCTGGCGGCGGTGCTGGCAGCGGACCTGTCCCTGCCGGCGCGTTTCGTGGACGTACCCCCTGCGGATTACCCCGCGCCGGA
>CAZCKC010000266.1:0-2863 GCA_964499235.1 uncultured Planctomycetales bacterium
GGCCATTGACGTGCCGTGGTTGCGGTGTGGTCTTTCATCAGGTTGCGGTCGGTCGCGGCTTACGCCCTGCGGTTTGGAGAAAGCGCCCCTATTTCAGCAGATATCGCGCCACATCCAGGTGATTACCTGAACAGGAGCTGATGTATGGTTTCGTTGTGTCGTCGCCGCGTTTCGGTGACGGCCGCGTGGGTCGTTCGAGGTGGCCGGGTCGTTGGACGCGGCTTCAGCTGACCTGGGCGCCGGGGTCGATCGGCTTCTCGGGGCTGACCAGGATCACTTGCGAGCGGTCGTCGCTGCTGGCGGCCAGGAGCATGCCCTGGCTCTCGAGGCCGCGCATCGTGCGGGGCGCGAGGTTGGCGACGATGACGATCTGCATGCCGACGAGTTGCTCGGGTTCGTAGTAGCCGCGGATGCCGGCGATGATCTGGCGCTCGCCGCCGACGGTGTCGACCTTGAGGACGATCAGCTTATCGGCGTTGGGGTGTTCCTCGGCCGCCTTGATGGTGGCCACGCGGAGGTCGAGCTTGGCGAAGTCGTCGAACTGGATGACATCGGGGGCAGCAGGCATCGGTCGGGGCTCCTGGTCGGCGAGAGCGAACGGGTTTTGGCGCCTGGTCGAATCTTAGCCGATATCGCCCGGGATTCGCCAAGCGCGGGTCGGGTTGGTATCGGCGGAGCGGCGGGCGGCTGTTGCGGCGGCGGTGCTCGCGATGTGGCCTGGGCAATGAACTTGCCGCGTGGCGGTACGCGTCAGTCGCGGTCAGCGGGCGCGAAGCAGTTCTTTGCGAAGGAAGGCCTGGAATTCCTTCTCCACCGTAGCGAGGTCGGCGCTGATGAAGTTGCGGAAGAAGTACTCGCCATAGTCGTACTCGGATCCGCGGGGTGAGCGGATGAAGGCCGCCCGGGCAAAACGCTCCGGGTTCGGTGTGTTGAGCGCTTCGCGCAGGCGGAGGTAGTCGGCCGCGTACCGCCCGTCGGCCCCCTCTTGGAGAAAGAGCACGAGCATCCAGACTTGGGCGTAGTAGCCGTCGGCCGCTCCGGGCCGGCCGGAGAACGTGTCGCCGGGATGCATTCGCAGCAGCCGGGGCAGCGGGATCAGGCGGTTCTGACCCAGCCGGGCGGCCAGCACGTTGCGGCGCTCGGGGATGTGCCAGGGGTCAAAGGCGATCTTGTCAGAGCCGGTCCACTTCATGCCCTCGGCGCACACGGCCAGCCCTTCGCTGAGCCAGGCCGGCGGGCGGGTACCGATGTAGTAGTGCACGTACTGGTGCAGGCCCTCGTGGGTCAGGAGTGGGAAGGTGCGGGCGTTGGTCGTGTACTGGAGCGCCGCGATGCCGTTGTAACTGTAGCCGCCGTTGCGGACGCGTTTGAGCCGGATGGCGACTTCCGGCGGGAAGGTCATGTCGGTGAAGCGGGCCCACTCGGTGCGGCGTTCAAACAAGTAGAGCGGGAGGCGCTCGTCGACCGTGCGGGCGGGCGGCAGCAGCTCGGTGTAGAAGTCGTGGGCGGACTCGACGACGTGCGGGATCGTCTCGAGGACGTTCTCGTCGGTGACGGTCGTGCGGATGTCGTAGTGCTCGGTGACGAGGCGGGTGCCGGGGTGCCCGCCGAACTGCCACGGCTCGCGCTCGAAGGCGACGGAACCGCTGGTGCGTCCCGCCTGGCAGCCGGCCAGCGTCAACAAGGCGAGTGGCGTTGCGAGCGACCTTACGAGGAACGCGGATGAGCTAGCGGAATTCAACACGACCTTTGCCCCGTTTGACCTTGCCGATGACGTTCACCTCGATGCGGTCCTTTTCGAGTTGCTTGCTGATCGCGTTGGCCGAGCGCGGGCGCACGATCATGACGAAGCCGATGCCCATGTTGAAGACGCGGTACATCTCCTCTTCGGAGACATCATAGCGTTGGAGGAGGCCGAAGATCGGCGGCAGCGGCCAGGCGCCGCGGCGGATGACGACGTCACAGTTGGGCGGGATGACCCGCGGCAGGTTGCCGGGCAGCCCGCCACCGGTGATGTGCGCCATCGCGGTGACCGGCGGGCGGCTCGCGTAGCGCCTGAGGACGCGCAGCACGGGGCGCACGTAGATGCGCGTCGGCCGAAGCAGGGCGTCGACCAGCGGCTCGCCGAGGGTGCGGTGAGTTTTGAAGAGCGGGAGGTCGGCTTCTTCGAGGAGCAGCTTGCGGACAAGGGCGTAGCCGTTGGAGTGGATCCCGCTGGAGGCGAGGCCGAGGACGACGTCGCCGGGCTTGACGGTCTTGCCGTTGATGAGGCGGCGGCGCTCGACGACGCCGACGCTGAAGCCGGCGAGGTCGAAGTGGCCGGGGTGGTAAAGGTCGGGCAGTTCGGCGGTTTCGCCGCCGAGCAGGGCGCAGCCGGCCTCTTCGCAGGCCCGGGCGATGCCGCTGACGAGGGTGGCGAGCTGGGGCGGGTCGAGCTGGTTGACGGCCAGGTAGTCGAGGAAGAAGAGCGGCTCGGCGCCGGTGCAGAGCAGGTCGTTGACGTTCATCGCGACGAGGTCGGTGCCAACGGTGTCGTAGCGGTTGGCGGCGATGGCGACGAGGAGCTTGCTGCCGACGCCGTCGGTGCAGGCCATCAGGACCGGCTCGTGGTAGTTTTGCTGGAAGAGCTTTTCGTCGAAGTCGAGGCGGAAGGCGCCGGCGAAGCCGCCGTGGCTGGGCATGACCCGCGGGCCGTAGGTCTGGCGAACGGCGGGGCCGATCTGATCGACGAACGCGTCGGCGGCTTCGATGTTGACGCCGGCCTCGGCGTAGGTGCGCCCGGCGGTGGGGGTGGTGGTCTTCTGCTTGGCGGCCATAGATCGGAAGAGCGTCGTGTAGGGAAAGAGTGTAGATCTCGGTGGTC
>CAZCKC010000267.1:0-2835 GCA_964499235.1 uncultured Planctomycetales bacterium
TCGGCCGCACCAGGGGCTCGGGAACTGGACGCTGCCGGCGGCCCGGGCGGGGCCGGATGATCACGATATCGCGAGCGACCCTGTACTCGGCGACCGCGTCCGCTGCCAGCGCTTCCTCGGCGGCTTGCTCCGGCATTACTACCGCGCTGCGGCATAGGACGGACCATTCCCAATCCCGCGCCGTTGCCCCAGATCATTCGCGATGGCATCCTGCGCTCTCAACTAGGATCGGGGCCTTGCGCCGTTTCTGCACGTCGCAAGCTCTGCCGCAAACCATGGTTTCCACCGCGCCCTGAACCTATAGACGAGGTGCCGACAATTTGGACCTGCTCCCGAGGATCTGCGCTGCGCGGACCGCAGGCTCGTCCCGACCGGTACTTTCACGTTGTGCGGCTCCGCGGAAGCGGCGCCACGCTACGACAGGCCGGGCTCGGGCATCGCGCCAGGGCGGGACGGTTTCAGTGAGGACGCCAATGACGAAGTAGAACCACAGTGACATCGCCAAGCTCCGAAGTTTAAGGTCGTCAGAGCAGCCGAGCGGGTTCGGCCGACATGCTTGAACCCCTCTCGGCAGCCTGCAACCCGGCCACGCGCGCGGGCCCGGGTTTTCGAGCTCAGGATTCCTCCCCAGCGGCTGCACGCGCGCGCCAATGTCTCTCACTTGTCGCGCGACCCGCGCTCGAGAGCGGTGTACTTCCGTAGCGTTCGTCATTGACGCAGGATTGGACGTGCTGATGACGCCGAGCCCATGGCGATGCGCGCTTGCAAGCACGGCGTGATCGTCCAGCGGCGACCACCGCGGTTCTGGCTTCTTTCATGGCGGGCCCCCTTGGATCGACGCAGGACAGTCAGTCCGCGAGCAGGTTGCGCGTGCGGAGCAGCAGCCGGGCCACCGGAGGTAGGTCGTTGATCGCCGCTAGACGGGTCCGCATCGCCGCGACGTCGTCCGTGATGACATTGGTCACCCCCCGGTCCAGCAGTCGCAGGAGCTGATCCGGATCGTTGACCGTCCAGGCGTGCACCTCGATGCCCCGCGCACGGGCCCGATCCACCAGCCGACGTGTTGCCAATCGCACGCTCACCATCAGAAAGTCGACCTGCAGCGCCGACAGGTCCCCCAGCGCCGCGCCCGCGATGAAGCCGACCTCGACCGTCGGCTCCAGTTCCTTCGCCAGCCGCATCGCTTCATAGGATTGCGAACAAAGCCGGCAGTGGTCCACGATCCCGGCCCGTCGCACCGACGCGAGCGCCTCGGTCATGAGCCTCCCAACCTCGTTCTCCCCGTGTGGCTTCAACTCGATGTTCATCCGGATTCCGTCACCCGCCGCGGTAAGCACTTCGTCCAGCGTCGGCACGCGTTCCCCGGCAAATGCTGGGTCGAACCAGCTTCCCACGTCGACCTGCTGAACCTCCGCGAGCGTCAGCTGCCCGATCCGCCCCGGTCTGCTGCCTACGCGGCGCAGATCCGAATCGTGTATCACGACCACGGCACCATCCGCGGTGAGTTGCACGTCGATCTCCGCCCAGTCGGCCCCGTCTTCGATCGCCCGCCGGATCGCGGCCACGGTATTCTCGGGTGCGACCGTCGCGCCGGCCCGATGGGCTGTGATCTCGACGTCGTCGCGAAGCTCCAACGCTGAAAGCAGCGCCGCGCTCGTGCTCACGCTCACCACCAGCAGCCCGCACACCACGAGCCCGACCAGACGCACCGAGGGGCTCCGCCGCGCATGTGCTTCAGCGATCCGCGGCCTTGCTTCCGCGAGGTCGACACCCCGCAGCGCGGCAAAGTAAGACAGCAGCAGCCCGGCCAACGTCGTGGTCGCGAGCACCGACAGCGTCGCCGCCGCGATTACGTGGATCACGAGCACCAACCCCGTCACCGGCAACACAACCGCCAGCGACGTTCCGATCCGGTCCAGCAGCGCATCCGACAGGATCCGCAACGGCACCAGGATCATCGCCCCCAGCACCAACTGAAGCAGCAACCACCCGACCAGCCCTGCCAGCAGGCGGCGCCTCCGCCCCCGACCGGCTTCGCTGCTGACCGCCATCGCCTGCTTCGTGGACGTATCGTCGCCCAACAGCAGCGCCGGAACCGACAGCAGCCACCGCAAGAACAACCCTAGCGCCAGAACACCGTACCCGAGCAACAGCAAGCCGGCGATCCCCGCCCCGATCCAGAACACCGGCGGCCGCAGCACAACCAACCCGTTGAGGTCCTCGTCAGACCATAGCCCGAAGAGCACACTGGTCGCGGCAATCACGAAAGGCAAGGCGAGCAGTACGTACCAGGCCACTTGGCGCAGCGCCAAGACGCACAAGCTGCGGAGTCGACGCACCAGATGGACAAGCGTCCGTCTGATACTCGAATGCTCGTCCGCCAGCAACAGCAGCAACCCCGCCAGTTCAACGTAGATCGCCGCAACGCCGATCGTCCCGAGGGTCACCGACGCTGCGGCGCCGATCGGCGAGAGCAGAAAACTGGCCAGCTCGAAGTTCCCGACCGAGCAGCGGCCCCAGCGCTCCAGGAATAGCCCCAGTAACGCCGTGCACAGCGGCCCCAGCACCAGTACCGCGACCAGCTTGCAAGCCAGCGAGAAGGCGACGAGCCGCCTGGTGCGGCCGCGCAGGCGCCGCAGGATCCAGAAGATGTGGTTGTGCAGATTCGTCTTCAAGCCTCCGCGACCGGGCCGGGCGCCGTGCCGGTTGGTTCCTACTATAGGCCCGCGTTTCTCCTCTGGCGATAAGTATTATTTGTTCAGTTACCGTGGGACGATTCGCTCCAAGCTGACCGACGCTACGGCAGCCGGAGTTGCCGGATGTAGCGTCGCTCGA
>CAZCKC010000268.1:0-2800 GCA_964499235.1 uncultured Planctomycetales bacterium
CGCTTGATCCGCAGCACCATGCCCAGCAGCTCGTTCACGACCTCCACCGGCCGCAACATCTGGAACTCACGCGTCGCGTTGTAGCGCACCGTCAGCCGCGTGTTCGCTTCCTGGTCCCGCGGCACCACCAGGATCGCCGTCAACGGCTGCGCCGCGGGCTCCCCGTGCAGGTGAAACGACGCCAGGTTCTCCGGCGTCACCTCGTTGTACTCGTAGATCCCCGGTGCGGCCGTCACGCGGTTGTCTTCGCGTTCCATGATCGCCGGATCATCGGGCCCCGCCTGCGTCACGTCCTGGTGCCCGTGCACCAGTCCCGCGATCAGCCAGGCCGTCTTGACGTCCACGAACACCGCCCGATCGTCGGGACCGCCGGTCGCCGCCAGTACCCCCCGCACGTGCATTTTCAGTGGATACGTTTCGCTGATGTCGTAAAGGCTCTTCTGATCGCTGAACAGCGACGCGCCCGGCGCGAGGCCCAGCGCCGCTGCCACCTCGCTGCCCACGACGCACTGGCCGAGCCGCACCGCCGGCTGCCCCGCGGCCAGCTTCAAGCCGCGAAAATCCAGGTAATCGACCGTCGTCCCGACGATCGGAAAGCCCCGCGCGGTGAACGCGCGGTGCAGCGGGATCGGCAGCCCCAGCCCCTCCTCCCGCAGTGCCAGCACCTCCGCCCACGACACCGGGTCGACCTGCGCCTCGACGAAGTAGAGCGCCTTCATCACCACGTCGAAGCGGTTGCCCTTCGCCCCAAGCACCAGCGGCGTCGCCTCCGCCCGCGCCATCAGCCGCGCCCCGTACACCTGGATCAGCCCGTGCGTCGCCAGCGGCAGCACGGCCGTCAACGTGACGCCCGCTACCAGGATCGCGGTCTTCAGGCGGTAAAACGCCACGTACCGCCACGCCAGCCGCAGCACGCCACTCATCCCGCCACCCCCGCGGCCTGCAGCTGTTCCATCTCGATGACCCGCTCGAACCGCCCCAGCAGCCCGTGATCGTGCGTGACAACCAGCAGCGTCGCGGCGTGGCTCCGGGCCTCCGCCAGCAGCAGCTCGAGCACGCCGCCGGCCGTCCGCGGGTCCAGGTTCCCCGTCGGCTCGTCGGCGATGATCAGCCGCGGCCCCGCCAGCAGCGCCCGGCAGATCGCCACCCGCTGTCGCTCGCCCTGTGAAAGCTTGTGCGGATAGCGGCGGAGCTTGTCGCCCAGGCCCGCCCGCGTCGCAAGCGCTTCCGCCCGCTCCCGCGCGGTGCCGCGATCGCCGCCGGCCAGCAGGCTCGGCAGCGCGATGTTCTCCCGCACCGTCAAATACTCGAGCAGCTCGAATTCTTGGAACACGAAGCCGATGTTCGCCAGTCGAAACCGCCGCCGCTCGGCGTCGCCGGCCGCGCTGACCGCCACGTCGCCCACGGTGATCGTTCCGGCATCCGGCACCAGGATCCCGGCGATCAGGTTGACCAGCGTCGACTTCCCGCAGCCGCTCGGTCCGATCAGCGCCACGTGCTGCCCGGATGGAATCGACAGCGCGTCCACCCGCAACGCGAACGGCGACCGCGGATAATGAAACGCCACCGCCGCCAACTCGATCACGAGGCCGCCTCCGCCGCGGGCGTCTCCGCCATCGGCCCTTCGGTTCCCGGCGGCAGGCGTTCGCTCGACAGCAGCTCCACCCCCGCGATCTTCCACTGGTCGCCGCGCTGCGTCACCGCGTAGACCGCCTCGTACTCGTTCAGCCGCTGGTGCGAGTGATTGAAGTGGGTCACCACCCCGAGCACGCGCCACCGGGCCTGCACCTTGAACGTCGCCACCTCACCGCCTTCGACGACCCCGCGATCCAGCACCGCCACCGCCAGCGGCGTGACCTCGCTCACCTGCGCCACCGCGCCACCTTCCTCTTCCATCACCAGGCTCTGGAACACCTCGGCATAAATGCTCTCGAGCAGGTCGCCCGTCACCGTCTGCGCCAACGCGTCGTAGACATCGCCCTCGCTCTTGTAGTCAAACGCCCGGTAGATGTTCCGGTGCAGCGTCGTGAAGATCGTCTCCGCCTCCTGGTCGTCCGGCAGCGCCACGGTCGGCGCCGCGACCCGCTGCAACGGCCCGACATAGAACAACAGCGCGACCGCCGTCACGCCGATCCCCTCCACCACCAGCGTCCCCACCCACACCTTCCGCGAGAACCCCAGCACCCCCATCGCAATCAGCGTCACCACCGCCGCCACGCCCACGCCGCCCACGATCGCCGGCCGCGGATCCGCCACCGCCACCTGCTGTACCGGCGGTAGGGGGGCCGTCCCGGGCTTCACCGTCGGCTGGTGCCAGACGTTCTCCGGCTCAGCCGCCGTGAACTTCAGCGGCCGTCGCTCGGTCTCCGTCTCCAGGTCCGCGAAGAGCGGCAGCGCCGGATCCTCGCCCAGCATCAGCCGCGTCGTATCCTGGATGAACAGCCGCCACCGCATCCGTACCTGCTTCGGCAACCCCATGCACGGATACCTGAGCGTGATGTTCAGATCCGGCGGAAACGCGTAAGGATCCGCAGCCGCCATCGGCTGCGCCGACCGCAACAGCGTCAGCGCCTCCACCACCGGCCGCACCTTCACTCCGTCAATCCAGACCGGGCACATCATGTCGAAGTAGTCGGCCGCCGTCTGCTTCACCTCCGCCAGCTGCTCCGGATCCTTGAACAAAAACGTGTTGGTCATCCGGCTGAACTCGATGACTTGGCTGCCCATCGCGGGCACGATCGACGGCAGCAACCCCCCGAACGCATAGATGTCGTAGGTCACCGCCTCGGCGTCAATGTTG
>CAZCKC010000269.1:0-2799 GCA_964499235.1 uncultured Planctomycetales bacterium
GCGACGCCCGTTTGTGATCTGACAGCAAGGGTGACACGCGTGTGGCACGTCTGCGCCGAACACGTGTGGCTCGAGTTCACCACCGACACGCTGCCGCCTTCGCAACCCGGACAGTTCCTCCAGGTGAGCTGCCACGACGCCACCCTCGCTGCGCCGCGCCTGCTCGATTGGCCGGAAGGAACGCTGCCGGCCGTCGATCCGGCCAATTGGTCGACGGAAGAGACGCTGTTGCGGCGACCCTTCAGCATCGCGGACCGTTGGACCAACGCCGACGGCTCGTCGACGCTCGTGCTGATCTCGCGGGCGATCGGCCGCGGAACACGGTGGCTCGACGGGCTGGAAAACGGGGCGACGTTGAGCGTGACCGGCCCGTTGGGACAGCCCTTCCGCCTGCCGACGCAGTCGCGGCCGGTGCTGCTCGTCGGTGGCGGCGTCGGCATTCCGCCGATGCTCTACCTCGCACGCGCGTTGTCGGAAGCTGGTCAGACGGACGTGACGGCGATCTTCGGCGCGCTCTCGGGTGACCTGTTGCCGGTAACGCAGCGCGAGCCGCCGCCGCCCGACGGCACGCCGACGCACTGCCTGGAATTGCCTGGCGCTGGCGATTATCCCGCGATCGTCACGACCGACGACGGTTCGCTCGGGCTGCGCGGGCGCGTCACGGACGGGATCCACCACTGGCATGCAGAACGCGGCCAGACAAAGCGGCCGCTGGTGCTGGCGTGCGGCCCGGAGCCGATGCTGGCCGCGGTCGCGCGGCTGACGCGGGAGCTGCAGATGGACTGCCAGCTCTGCATCGAGCGTATGATGGGCTGCGGGCTGGGCACCTGCCTCTCGTGCGTGGTGAAGGTGTTTGACCCCGCGGCTGACACCGGACGGCGCTGGGCGTTATCCTGCTCTGAAGGCCCGGTATTCGACCGGGATCAGCTGTGCGACTTCGCGGAAAACGCCGGCGAAGCGCGTTGAATCGAATCGAGAGGAGGCGGAAACAGCCATGCGGGCATGGACGGTCGCGAAGCTCCTGGTACTCGGGATGGGCGTGGCGGCATGCAGCGGCTGCCGCTCGTTCATCAACGTGTTCGACCTGAAACCGACCGTTCGGATGGCGCTGGTCACCGAGAACCCGCTCGAGCTGCTCAACCCCTTCACGCCCTGGGAAGACCTGCTGGTAAAGCTGCGCGAGGAGACGGGTCAGCCAGTCTCGCTGACCGTCGACTTTCCCTTCGTCGCCGGCCCGCAACTGCAATCGGGCGCGATCGGCCTCGCGGTCGTCGCCCCGCGGCACTTCGTGCAACTCCCTGATCACCAGCGCTTGCAGATCGTCGCGGCGCCCAGCGACAGCAGTCGGCCGGCGAGTCGCCCCGCCGTCCTGCTTGTCCGGCAGGATGACGAATCCATCGAGAACGTCGCCGACCTAGGCGGTAAGCGGGTCGCGTTTGGGGATCCGGCGGACGATCGCACTTACCGCGCGCCATTGGCGCTGCTCAGCGCCAGCGGACTGGTCGAACAGGACCTGGCGTTCGACCTGCTCGGTCCTGGCCGGCATCAGCGCACCGCCCGGCTGCGGCTCATGCTGCTGCTGGAAGGAAAAGTCGACGCGGTGTTCGTCGACGAGGCGGACTGGAACGAGCTGCCGGCCACGAGCGCGCAGCCGCAGGAGCCCGCCCAGGTCCAGTTCCGCGTGGTCGCCCAGACGATCCCGGTTCCCAAGCGCCTGATCGTCGCGTCGCCGGAGCTGGAGGCGGACCGCGTGGAGACCATCCGGCGCTTCCTGCTCGCCGCGGACCAGGCGCATCCCGAGGTGCTGCGACCGCTGGATTGCGCGGGGTTCTGGACCGTCCCGCCCGCCCACATCGAGCAACTCGAGGCGCTGAATATCGAGCTGCCCGAGGCGGCCGAAGCGGAGGCGGCGTTGCCGGCGTGACTCAAGCGTCGTCGACCGTTGGCGGCGCGGGCGCGATCTCTTCTGCGGCTTCTTGTTCACGCGGCGCCGGCGAGCCCTTCCGACGCGGCGTCAGCGTCCACTCGTCCAAGATCGTTCCCGCCACATCGATCTGCCGCCCGGTGAGCGTGTCGCCGACGATCTGCACGTGCGTGAAGCTGTGCACGTCGAAGCTGCTCGTAGCCAGCAGGTCCGCCTGCGCGTCGGAGCGCGGCGCGTAGAGCCGGGCGCCGCCCGCCCCGCTGATCACGTGGAGCACGCCTGCGCCGGCCGCCGCCGGCTCGCCGTCCAGCAATGGGCCGATCCGTTGATAATTGTGATCGTGGCCGGCGAAGACGATGTCGATGCCGGCACCCTCGACGATCGGCACGAGCGTCTGCCGGTGCAGCACGCTCGGCTCGTACTTGCCGGCCGAGTACAACGGGTGGTGCAGCGACAAAAAGTGCCAGCTCTGGCCACTGTCGGCGAAAACCGTTGCGAGCCACGGCGCGACCGTGCCCGTCAACGTCTCCGCGTCGATGTTGCTGTCGATCACCGCAATCCGGGCGGGCCCGACATCGAAGAAGTAGTGGCGCTCGGGCTCGGCCCTCACCGGACCGTTTTCGGGCACCACGAAGACCTCGCGGTAAGCCGCCGTCGGCCCGTCCGCGCCCAGGTCATGGTTCCCCACGCACGGAAAGAAGGGAATCTCGGCAAGCAGCTTGCGGTAGGGCGCGAAGAACGACGCAGGGTAGTCATCCCACGACCCGTCCGGATAGACGACGTCCCCGGTGTGCAGCATGAAATCGAGCGGCTCGGCCAACATCTGCTGCGCGAGCAGGAACTGCTCGCGGTGGGCCTTGCCGCTGTCACCGAAG
>CAZCKC010000270.1:0-2778 GCA_964499235.1 uncultured Planctomycetales bacterium
CCGGCGGCGGCTCCGTGGGGCGGCGGCCCGCCCTGTATTCTAACGTCCGGGGCGGCGGCGTCTTGCGGCCGGCGGGCGTGTAAATGGTACCAACTAGGTACTGCTTTGGTCACGATTGGCGTTGTGGTACATTGGTCATGAAAGGCTGCGGCAGCGCGGCCTGACCGCGAATCGTCCTGGAGAACCTGCATCATGCCGACTCCTGCGCGCGTGCTCTCGCTGGTATTGATCCTGGTGTTGGTGGCGGGGCTGGGCTCCCGGTTCGGGTTTGCCGAGGACCAGGAGCGCGACCGGGACAAGAAGGAAAAGAAGTTCGTTTACGCGCTCGATCTGGCGCCGGATCCGGAGCGGCCGCAGCATTTGACGAAGGTCGCGCCGACGGACCTGGACGCGTTCCTGAAGCACGCGACGGTGATGGTGATCAACGAGGTGCCGATCAAGGGCGAGGACGTGCGCGGCTGGGGCTCGGGGCTGATCCTGAACCGCAACGGGCTGGTGATGACGAACAACCACGTGGTGGACTTCAACCACGGGCGGGCGGCCGAGGAGCGCTGGGCGCTGGCGAACGTGCTGACGAAGTCGTCCTACTATGTTCTGGTCTACGACCAGGGCAAGAAGTGGGTGTACCCGTGCACGCTGCTGCACCGGCTGGAGTCGTGTGACCTGGCGCTGCTGCAGATCGACAAGCTGAATGGCGCACCGGTGGTGACGCCGAACTTCATCGACCTGGCGGATGACGACGTGGTCGCGGAGGACATGAAGGTCACGATGACCGGCTTCCCGGGCGGGGAAATGCGCGGCACGGACATGATCACGACGGTCGGGCTGGTCACCGAGGTCGCCAAGACGCCGACGGGCGCGCTGAGCTACATCGAGACGGATGCCGAAGGCCACCCCGGCAACAGCGGCGGGCCGATGACCGACGAGTCGGGCCAGTTGATCGGGGTGGTGGCGCTGAAGTATTTCAAGGAGGGCGAGAAGGATCGCTCGGGGGCGATCCCGGTGAACATCGTGCGGCAGTTTTTGCGGTCGGGCTTCATCCAGGACCGGCTGCCGAAGGACACCGACGTCTTTCCCTTCACGGACGTGTTCATCGATCACGACGGGCTGGTGGAGATCCCGCAGTTCAGCCGCGACATCGAAAAAGACGAGATCAAGCTGCACTTCGACGACGGCTCGATCCGCATCGGCAACCTGCACACGACGAGCCTGCGGATCACGACGCCGCTGGGGCAATTTGAGGTCCCGCTCGAGCAGGTGGCGTACATCTTCACGGACGGTGACCAGCGGCAGTACGCGAACTTCGTGATGGACGGCGGCGATCGGCTGCTGAGCCTGACGAGCGGGATCACGGTCGACGCGACGGTCGGCGGCGAGCGGCGGCACATCCCGCTGCGATCGATCGACATCGCCGCCCTGCCGAAGCAGCTCGACACGGCGCCCCAGCGGGTCGGCGACGGCGTGATCTTCCAGGGGGCAGGCTGCGTGCTGAACCTGACCGAGGTCGACGGCGAGATCCGGATCGCGGGCTCGAGCTACGAGCTGGGCGAAATCGAGCGCGTCAGCGCCAGCCGCCGCGAGCGGGTGCAGATCGTCACCACCGCGAACGGCGAGGTCCTGCGGGGCCGCATCGGGGAGCGGACGGTGGCCGCGACGGTGACCTGGTCGCCGACGCCAATCGCGCTGAGCTTCCGCAGCCTGACGGACGCCTATGTCCGCGACGTCGACTGGCGCAAGGTGCTGTCGAAGGGGCGCCTGCTGGCCGCGCGGATCAAGCCGTTCAACGACGAGATCGCGATCCTGGCCGAGCTCCTGGACACGCAGGACTGGGCGGATGCCGAAGGACTGGTCACGGCGCTGGACCAGCAGCTGAGCGCGAACGACTACCCGCCGCGCGCATTCGCCGACCAGGTGCGGCTGATGGAGGGGGTCTACAAGGTACGGGCCGGCGAGTACGACGGGGCCCGCGAGCTGTTCGACCGCCTCGACCGCAGCCGTTACGTCGGCGACCTGGCCGGGTGCTACCGGATCGTCCTCGAGGAGTTTCCCAAGGGCACCTACCGCGGAGCGCCGCTGTCAGATCCCGAGATCTTCTGGCGGGCCAGCACGCAGGCCGCCCGGCAGCACATCAGCCAGGCGCAGCGACAGCTGGCGGAGCTCGACGAGGCCGACCGCGTTCGGAAGAAGCGCGAGCTCGACCGGCTGGAGGAGCACCTCGCGATGGTCGACTACCTCGAGCCGGGCGTGGCGCTGGCCGCGCTGCTCGAGACGCTCGAGGCAGCCTTTTACATGAACTTCGAGGAGCTCCAGCAGATCCGCGACGATTACTACAAGGTCGTTCGCGATCACAACCGCGAGCACAACCGGCTGGTCCGCGTCCGCTATCGCCGCGAGCTGCGCTCGATGGAGGACCGGTTCGAGCGCGTGGTCCGCGAGATCGAGCGGCTCCAGGAGCAGGCCCGCAAGTTCGCCTCCGGCTTCGTCATCGCCCCGCCCGAGCTGAAGCGCGGCGACACCGACGACTGACCCGCCGAAAGCGTTGATCGGAGCCTTCGATACCGGCGGTGGCGGCTGCGGGCCGCGCCGCCGGTTTTGTTTTCACGCCGGTGGCCCCGACCGCGGCCGCGGGCCCCCCGCTACAATCCACCCTCGCTCCGAGACGCGCTGCCTGCCGTTGCGCGTCGCCGCTGGCTGGCTTGATGACGCGCGTTGCCACCCCTGAAAACCCGCCAGATCGGAAGAGCACACGTCTGAACTCCAGTCACGTGAAACGATCTC
>CAZCKC010000271.1:0-2775 GCA_964499235.1 uncultured Planctomycetales bacterium
AGATCGTCGAGGTGCTCGGACTGTCGCCTTCGACGGTGTCCAAGCACATGTCGATTCTCCAACAGGCGGGGCTGGTCGAGCGGCGGAAGGACGGCCGGTGGCACTACTACCGGCTGGCCGGCCGGGACGCAGCACCGGTCGCCCGGCAGGCGATCCGGTGGACGCTGAAGTCCCTGGCCGATGAGAAGATCATCGCAACCGACGCGAAAGCGCTGTGCTGCGTTCGCGAGAAGGATCGCAAGGAGTTGGCCGCATGCTACGGCGCAAAATGAAAGTTCTGTTTCGTTGCACGGGCAATTCCTGTCGCAGTCAGCTGGCTGAGGGATGGGCGCAACATCTGAAGAGCGATGTGATCGAGTCGTACGCCGCAGGCATCGAGAGGCACGGGCTGGACCCCGACGCCGTGAAAGTCATGGCCGAGGCGGGCGTGGGCATTGCCGGCCACGCGAGCCAGATGCTGGCCGACCTCGACGGCGTCGCGTTCGACTACGTGGTCACCGTCGGCGGCCACGCCCACGAGATCTGTCCGATGTTTCCCGGCGAGGCGAAAGTCATCCACGTGGGCTTCGACGATCCCCCGAAACTCGCCGCCGATGAAACCGATCCCGACAAGGCCTTGAACCATTACCGGCGAACGCGGGATGAGATTCGCGCGTTCGTCGCAACGTTGCCCGAGTCGCTTGACGCTCAGGCGACCCCACGAAGCTAAGCTCTGATTGGAGTGACCACCATGACACAAATCGAAGTCTATGACCCGCCGATGTGCTGCAGCACGGGGGTTTGCGGCCCCGAGCCGGAAGATCACCTCGCGCGGTTCTCCGCCGACTTGGCCTGGCTTAAACACCAGGGCGTGGAGGTGCGACGCTATAACCTCTCGCAGGAGCCGGCCGCATTCACCGCCAACCCGCAGGTCAAGCAGATCGTCGACGCGACCGGTGGCGACGGGCTTCCGGTCGTGGTCGTCGACGGTCGGGTGGTCAGTCAGGAGGTCTACCCCACGCGGCAGCAATTAGCCGAACTGACCGGGCTCGACGGGCCTGCCGCGAACGACGATGAACAACGTGCGGCCGATGAACCGTCGCCGATCTTCGACGAGCGGATCGCGGAGCTGGTCGCCATCGGCGCCGCCATCGCCGCCAACTGCGAGCCGTGCCTGAAATACCATCATCGCAAGGCCACGGAACTGGGCGTCGCCGACGAGGACATGATCCACGCGGTGAATGTCGCGCTGCAGGTCAAAGAGCAGCCGGCGAAGATGATGGTCCGACTGGCGCAGCGCCTCTTGGTCCCCGAGGCGGCGGAGGCGGGCGACGGATGTTGCGGCGGCTCAGAGAACAGCGGCTGCTGCTGAGGCAACGATTTCGAAACGGAAAGTGTGACAACCATGATGTGGTACGAACAAGCCAATCGATTTCTATTTTTCACAGGCAAAGGCGGCGTGGGTAAAACCTCGCTGGCGTGTGCCACGGCGATCAAGCTGGCCGACGCCGGCAAGCGCGTGCTCCTCGTGAGCACGGACCCGGCCTCCAACCTGGGACATGTCTTTGAAACGGAGATCGGCGAACAGGAGCCCACGCCAATCACGCAGGTTGCCAACCTGCATGCGCTAAACATCGACCCGGAGGCGGCGGCGCAGGCGTATCGCGATCGCATCGTCGGGCCGGTGCGCGACGCGCTGCCGGAGAAAGCGGTCCGCCGCATGGAAGAGGAACTCTCCGGTGCCTGCACCACCGAGATCGCGGCGTTCGATGAGTTCACGGCGCTGCTGACGGATCAGCAGGTCACCACCGGCTACGACCACATCGTGTTCGACACCGCGCCCACGGGCCACACGCTGCGTCTGTTGAGGCTGCCCAGCGCCTGGTCCGACTTCCTGGAGACCAACACGAGCGGGGCGTCCTGTCTCGGACCGCTGGCAGGTCTGGAGAAGCAGCGGCAGCAGTACCAGTCAGCGGTCGCGACGCTGGCCGACGGCTCACAAACCACCCTCGTGCTCGTCAGTCGTCCCCAGAAAGCGGCGCTCGCCGAAGCGGCCCGGACCAGCGGGGAACTGACCGCGCTGGGGATCACCAATCAGCGTCTGGTCGTCAACGGTTTGATGCCCGCGGCCGCGACCGATGACCGCCTCGCAGTGGCCATGCAACAGCGTGACCAGCAGGCCATGGAGCAGTTGCCCGCCGCCCTGGCGAACCTGCCCATGGACCGGGTGGCGCTGCAGCCGGTGAACCTCGTCGGCATCGAGGCGTTGCGGGCTTTGCTGCTCAGCGACGAACAAACAACCGCTGCGCCCGAGGCAGACTCGATCTCGCTGTCCACGTTGGACGTGCCGTCACTGGGCGAGCTGGTCGACGCAATGGAAGCCGATGGCCATGGCCTGGTCATGGTCATGGGCAAGGGCGGCGTGGGCAAGACGACGATCGCGGGGGCGGTCGCTGTCGAATTGGCGTCGCGCGGCCACGAAGTCCATCTGACCACCACCGATCCGGCGGCCCACGTCGCCGCGATGATCGCATCCGACGTCAAGCACCTGCAGGTGAGCCGAATCGACCCGCAGGTCGAGACCGATCGCTACCGCCAACATGTGCTGGAAACCAGGGCCGAGAACCTTGACGCTCAGGGCCGGGCCCTGCTTGAAGAGGACCTGCGCTCGCCCTGCACCGAAGAGATCGCTGTGTTTCGGGCGTTTTCAAAGGTGATTCGAGCGGCCCGCCAGCAGTTCGTGGTCATGGACACCGCACCGACGGGTCATACGCTGATGCTGCTGGACGCGACCGG
>CAZCKC010000272.1:0-2770 GCA_964499235.1 uncultured Planctomycetales bacterium
CGGCCGACGCCAACGATTTGCTGCGGAAGGGAGTTTTCGGACCGTGAACAGCAGACGATCGAAACACGGACGGCCGCTGCCGGGGCGCCGCGGCGCGGTCGCGGCACTGGCTGGGCTGGGCCTCGCGCTCGGCGGCTGTGACCTCGAGGACCAGGAGCTCCGCCTCTTTCGGGACACCGCCGCCACGGGGGTGCAGGCCGGGTTGGTCTCGATCTTCACCGGCTTCATGGAAGGGGCGTTCGCGGTTGCGACCGCCCCCGGCGATGACGCCGACGAAACGCCGGACGACGCGGCCGGCGCGGACGCGGGCGACGCCGGCGCGTAGCCGTCCCCGACCCAACGGCACGCCACCGACTCCGGTCCGCGCAAGCCTTGCGCGGGCCGGTCTTTAAGTACCCACCTCCCGCCACCGATAACGCTGATGATCTTCCGGGTTTTCAGCTGGGGTGTCGGTCTGCGCGCGGTCCAGAACAACCAGGAAGCCGTCGGCGCGACAGCGGCGACGGCCGTGCGATCCACGGCGATCGTGCCGCCCGCGGCGTGGGTTGCCATCGCGGCGGTGAGCCTCGTGCTCGGCGCCGGCACCGCCGGCTTCACCGCGTGGTTCGGCCAGCGGCAACAGTTCGCGGTGCTGACCGCAACGGGCCAGGCGCTGGCCGACGTCTACGCGCGCTCGCTCGAGCGTCAGTTGGCGGTCGAGGCGGCGGAAGTCGAACTGCCGCCGCTGCCGCCCGCCGTCGCGCAGGTCCGCTGGACCGATTCCCAGCAGCAGCTTCGTCAGCAGTCACCCGCCGCCGGCCCGCCGGCCGATGGACCGCGCTTCACCGGCCAGCTTCAACGCGGCGGCGGGCAAGTCCACGTCACCTTGCGGGCGCCCCCCGTCGGCGCAACCCGCATCGCGGCCGGGGCGGCGGGGCTCGGCAGCGCGTTGCTGGTTGTGGCGGCGGGGGGGGGGGGGGTGGGGGCGGCCGCGCGCCCGGCGCGCGGCATCAGCGCGATTCAGCGGAACGTGGCGGCGTACGCCAGCGGCCTGGAGCGCGAGCTCGGCGCGCTGAGCCTGAGCGACTCGCTCGGGCAGCTGGCCCAGACCTGGAACGCGTTCATCGCCGAGGTCGCCCGGCACCACCAGTCGGCCGGCGGCAGCGGCGGCGTCGGCAGCACGCAGGCGAGCGCGCTGACGCGGTTCGAAGCGCGGACGCTGCGCGGCATCCTCGACGCGGTCCCGGTCGGCGTGTTGCGGTTCGATAGCGCGGGCGAGATCAAGTTCGCCAACGTCACCGCCGCCCAGCTCTTCGGCAAGAGCGTCGACGCGGTCCTCGGACAGCCCGTCAACACGTTGCTCGACGACCAGTGGCTGGCGGCGCTGCAAACAGCGCCGGCGGGGCGGCACAAGATCCCGGTCATCGAGCAGCGCATCGGCCCGGAGGACGCGGCGCGGACGCTGCGGATCCAGCGGCCGCCGGCGCCCGAAGGCGTGGCCGACGAAGCGCTGCTGGTATTGACGGACATCAGCCACCTGAAGGAGGCGGACGAGGCCCGCGACCAGTTCCTCTACCACGTGACGCACGAGCTGCGGACGCCGCTGACGAACATCCAGGCGTACACCGAGACGCTCAACCAGCCCGAGTTCGATGACGAGCAGACCCGCAAGGAATGCTACAACGTGATCGTCAGCGAGACGCAGCGGCTCAGTCGGCTGGTCGAGGACATCCTCAACCTCTCGCAGCTCGAGGTCGGTTCGCTGCGCCTGGAGTGGGGCGAGGTCGAGCTGCCGCGGCTCATCCGCAGCATGGTGCAGGACAACCTCGCCTATGCCGACGAAAAGCAGATCGACCTGACCCTGTCGATCCCGCCGAAAGTGCCGCGGATCAAGGGCGACAAGCACCGGCTCGCGGTGCTGCTCAACAACCTCATCGGCAACGCGGTGAAGTACACGCCGCAGGGCGGCCGCGTCGCCGTGACGCTGACGGCCGGCGAGTCGTGGGTCCAGCTCGCCGTACAGGACAGCGGCATCGGCATCGCGCCCGAAGACCAGCCGCACGTCTTCGAGAAGTTCTACCGCGCCGACAACGAGCAGGTCCAGCGGATCAAGGGCACCGGGCTCGGGCTGGCGATTGCGCGTGAGGTGGCCCGGCTGCACGGCGGCGACATCCACCTCGCCAGCGCGTTCGGCAGCGGCTCGACCTTCACCGTCGAGCTGCCGGCCAACGCGGACAAGGGATCCTGACCGGGGAAGATCATGGCCAAGGTAGTCGTAGCCGAAGACGACGCGCACATCCGCCGGGTGATCGCCCTGTGGCTCGGGCGCCAGCAGCACCAGGTGCTCGAGGCCGGCAACGGGCAGCAGGCGCTCGCGCTGATCGAAGCGCACCACCCCGACATCCTCGTCACCGACCTCAACATGCCCCAGATGGACGGGCTCGCGCTGCTCGCAGCGCTCGAACAGCAGCAACTCCGACCCGCCGGCGTCGTCGTCCTTACCAACCGCTGGGACCACCAGGAGATCGGCGCCCGGCTCGCCGGCCAGGGCGTCCAGGTGATCCCGAAGCCGTTCAGCCCCACCAAGCTGGCCGCCCTCATCGACTCGCTGTCACGGCAACCGCAGCAACGCCCCGGGTAGGAAGCCGTCGTGTCTGAGCAACGCCCCACCCAAGACTGCCGTCCACTCGCCGACGCCGGCGCGCAATCGCTGGCGGTGCTCCAGCCGGCCGCCGGGTCTTAGATCGTTGCTGACAAGCACTACATCAGCAGCGTCAAGCGCAACGTCGAT
>CAZCKC010000273.1:0-2767 GCA_964499235.1 uncultured Planctomycetales bacterium
GCACGACTTTCGGTTGTTCCTTTACTGGCATTGATGCTGGTGATCGCGCTGATGACGCTACTCTCACCGGGTGGCGGTGAGCACACCACTGTCCGGGCGGCGCTACAGCAGCAGCCCCTGGGACACGACGTCGTAGACGCCGATACCACCTGGGGGCCCGGCGTCGTCACCATCACCACCGACGTGGTGATCCAGAACGGCGCTACGTTGACCGTCGCGCCGGGCACGACGGTGGTGATGGGCACGTGGGATGTCCCGACGGACACTGGTCCTTACCCTGGCGGTGCCTCGGACAGGGTCGAGATCATCGTCAAGAGTGGCGGGCGATTGGTAGTCGACGGCTTTTACACCGATACCCAACTGATCACGCCCACCCAGTCCATCACCTTCACCAGCGGCACGTGGGGCGATCCTGCCTGGGGCGGCATCCGCATCCTGGGTGGAGGCAGTGCCGTCCGTCTGGCGGCGGAAAGTGGCGGCGAGAGCGTGATCCGCTACGCCACGATAGAAATGGCTAGCGGCGGCATCTACGTGGAAAACAGCTCGCCCACCGTAACCCACAACCTCATCCGCAAAATCTGGGGGGAGTGGGGCAATAACGGCGCCGACGGCGCAGATGGTTCCGGCGGCGTGGACGGCGCCGAGGATAGCCCCGTCGGTCAAGACGGAGGACATGGGGGAGATGGCGGCAATGGTACGGATGGCGAGATGGCCTACGGGATCATGATCACCGGCGCCGAGAGCGCCCCCTGGGTGGGGTTCAACACCATCGAGGAAGTCTACGGCGGTGGTGGTGGCTCGGGTGGTGGTGGCGGCAATGGCGGCGGCGGCGGTAATGGATGGGAGCATTTCGCCATGCCCGGCCGGGGCCACGATGGCGGCAAAGGCGGAGCGGGCGGAAACGGCGGTGCCGGAGGGAACGGCGGCGACGCGGTCGGTATCTACGTCGACGGCGCTAGTCCTACCCTCTTCGCTAACGATATCGAGAGCATCTGGAGCGGCCGGGGCGGCTATGGCGGTTCCGGCGGCCATGGCGGAGGCGGCGGCAATGGCAGCGATGGTGAGGCCAACCTAGGGCCTAATCAGGCATTTCCCGGCGGCGATGGCAAGGACGGCGGCGACGGCGGCGACGGCGGTCCGCCCGGCCTCTCCGGGCACGGTTGGGGCATCTACGTCGGCGGTGACGGGGCCTCCGAAATCCGCAACAACACCATCGTGGGCATAAGCAGCCGGAGCGCCAGCGGCGGCGACGGGGGGAACGGCGGCAGCGGTGGACACGGCGGAAACGCTGGCGGCTGGTCCAGCGCCGGGGACTGCGGGTCTGCGGCTGCGGGTCTCGCGGGGGATGGCGGTGCAGGCGGCGATGGCGGAGACGGTGTCGAGGCCGTCAGCGTCGCCGGCATCTACGTGACCAACGAAGCTCAGGCCCAGGTGGTGGACAATACCGTCTTGGGCGTCTTCGGAGGGGCAGGCAGCGATGGCGGCAAGCCGGGCGGTGGCAATACCGGTGGGAATGGTGGTAGTGGGATAAGCGGCGCGGGGGGCGGCAACGGCGGCGACAGCGGTCGGGGCGGCAACGGCGGTGCTGGCGGCCTGGCGGTAGGCATCCACGATCTTGGCGCAGCCCCCGAGTTCCGGCGCAACACCGTCTTGAGCGTCCACGGCGGCGATGGCGGCAACGGCGGGAGCGCCTACTACCGCAAGGGCGGCTTCGGCGGCGATGGTGGCAGTTCCACCTGCGAAGGCAGCGGTGGAGATGGCGGCGTGGGCGGTAAAGGCACCAGCAACGGCGGCGGCGGCGACGGCAGCGCCGGGGTGGGCATCCTGGTCGACACCACGACCAACGTGGAAAACAACGTCATCTACGGCGTCCTCGGGGGGCAGGGCGGCACCGGGGGCCTGTTCTACAATCCGGCAGCTGGCGACGGCGGGGACGGCGGCGACGGCGGCAATGGCCACGATGGCAGCGCCGGCGGGACAGGTGGTGCGGGCGGCCATGGCGGGCACGCTGGTCGCGGAGGCCATGGCGCCGATGGGTTGGGCCTCCTGGTCGAGGGTAGTAGCGCCGCGCCGCGCATCGTCAACAACACTGTTGACCGGCTGGATCGCGGCCCGGAAGGTGTCCGCGGTACGCCTGGCGCGGGCGGCACAGGCGGCACAGGCGGCGAAATCGGCGGCGACGACGGTGCAGATGGCTGGGAGGGCGCTGCTGCTCAACCAAGCACAGCGGGTGGGACCATCGGCCTGCACATCATCGGCGGGGCTACGCCCGACGTCTACAACAACGTCATCGTGTGCACCGCCTACACCGACACGGCTTACTACGTCGGCGCCTTCACCAACTCCATCGGCATCAGCGGCACGACCGTCGCCCACCTGGATTACAACGACGTCTGGGGCTGGGAAACCAACTACGCCGGTGTCAGCGCCGGCCCCAACGACATCAGCGCGGACCCGCTCTTCGCCGATATCTTCTGCGTGGACTGCGAGGATTTCCGCTTGCTACCGGGATCCCCCTGCATCGACGCGGCGAGTGACGCGCAAGCGCCGCTGGACGACCGCCATAACGTGCTCCGCCCCCAAGACGGCGACCTGGACGGCAGCGCCATCGCCGACATCGGGGCCTACGAATATCTCACCGATACGATCTTCGTCATCACCTGCGGCGCGGACGGCATCTATACCACCACCGATGAACGACTGGCCTTCGAGTGGTCGGCCGGGATGTGCACCACCTGCACCATCACCACCACCTACACGCCGCTGG
>CAZCKC010000274.1:0-2745 GCA_964499235.1 uncultured Planctomycetales bacterium
CTAGCCACTTCGTCCATACCGGCACCGTGCTCGACCGCATCCTGGCGCACAAAGTGGACGAGGTCGCGGCGCACAAAGCTGCCGTCCCGCCGCCGCAGATGCACGACCGGGCCGCGCAGGCTGCCCCGCCGCGCGCGATGCTGGCGGCGCTGCGCCGCGAAACCGTCGCCCTGATCGCCGAGGTCAAACATGCCTCGCCCTCCAAAGGCGTGCTGATCGACGACTTCGACCCGGTCGCGTTGGGGACCACCTACGCGGCCAACGGGGCCGCCGCGATCTCGGTGCTCACCGACCGGTGCTTCTTCCAGGGGAGCCTGGACGACCTGGCCGCCGTGCGGGCGGCGGTCGATGTGCCGGTGCTGTGCAAGGAATTCGTAATCGACGCCTACCAGGTGGACGCCGCGCGCGCCGCCGGAGCCGACGCGGTGCTGCTGATCGTCGCCGCGCTGGACGACGCCCAGCTCGCCAGCTTGCACGCCGCGATCACCGGGCAGGGCATGGCCGCGCTGGTCGAGGTGCACACCGCCGCCGAGCTTGCGCGCGCGCTGCGTCTCGATCCGACGCTGCTTGGCATCAACAACCGCGACCTGAAGACGTTCACCGTCGATCTGGCGACCAGCGCCCGGCTGGCGACCCAGGTCCCGGCGGGGATCACGCTGGTGGCCGAAAGCGGGGTCTTCACCGGGGCTGACGTGCGGCGCATGGGGCGATCCGGCGCGGATGCCGTGCTGGTCGGCGAGGCGCTGGTCACGGCGGCGGACGTGGCAGGGGCCGTGCAGGAATTGAGCACCCAACCGAAGGAGAAACAACCATGACCCAAGTCAAGATTTGCGGCATCACCACGCTGGAGGATGCCTTGTTTTGTGCCGAAGCGGGCGCGGATATGCTGGGCCTCAACTTCTACCCGCCCAGCCCGCGCAGCATTACCCCAAACGCCGCGCGCCAGATCGCGGACGGTCTGCGCGCGCAGTTGGGCGAGCGCTGCCCGCTGCTGGTCGGTGTGTTCGTCAACGCCAGCGCCGAGGAGATCGTCCGCACACTGGAGGCCGCCGGGTTGGACGCGGCGCAGCTCAGCGGCGACGAATCCGGCGATGTGTTGGCGGGCCTGAACGGGCGCGGGCTGAAGGCGATCCGGCCCCGCAGCCGCGCCGAAGCCGTCGAGCAGGCCGCCGCGTTCCTGGCCCACGCCCCGCAGGATGACCACCTGCCCGCGCTGTTGGTGGACGCCTATCACAAGGCGCTGTACGGCGGCACAGGCGAGCAGGCCAGCGTCGAGGTGGCGCGCGCCGTGCGCGAACGGGTGCCGCGCCTGATGCTGGCCGGGGGACTGAATCCGGAGAACGTCGCGGAACGGGTGCGCGCGATCCGGCCCTGGGGCGTGGATGTCGCCAGCGGCGTCGAGAACGGCACGCCCGGCGTCAAGGACCGGGCGCGGGTGCGCGCCTTCGTGCAGGCGGTGCGGGCGGCGGACGGGGCGCTGCCTGACGCGCGCGGCTACTACGGCGACTATGGCGGGCGCTTCGTGCCGGAAACGCTGGTCCCGGCGCTGGAGGAACTCGACGCCGCGTTCCATGCCGCGCGGGCCGATCCGGCCTTCCGCGAACGGCTGGCGGCGCTGCAAGCGTCGTACACGGGCCGCCCGACGCCAATCACCTACGCGCGGCGGCTGAGCGATCACCTGGGTGGGGCGCGCATCTACCTCAAGCGCGAAGACCTGGCCCACACCGGCGCGCACAAAATCAACAATGCGCTCGGGCAGGCGCTCCTCGCGGAACGGATGGGCAAACGCCGCATCGTGGCCGAAACCGGGGCCGGGCAGCACGGCGTCGCCACCGCGACCGCGTGCGCGCTGCTGGGCCTGGAGTGTCACGTGTACATGGGGCGGGTGGACATGGCCCGCCAGCGGCCCAACGTGTTCCGGATGCAGTTGTTGGGCGCGGACGTGCTGCCCGTCGACAGCGGCAGCCGCACCCTGAAGGACGCGATCAACGAGGCCATCCGCGACTGGGTGACCAACGTCAACACCACGCACTACCTGCTCGGCTCCGCGCTCGGCCCGCACCCCTACCCGCAGATCGTGCGCGAGTTCCAGAGCGTGATCGGGCACGAGGCGCGGGCGCAAATGCGCGCGATCGTCGGGCGGCTGCCGGATGTGGCGATTGCGTGTGTGGGCGGGGGCAGCAACGCGATCGGGCTGTTCCATGCTTTCCGGGATGATGATGTGGCCTTCGTCGGCGTGGAGGCCGGCGGGCAGGGCATCGCCAGCCGGGCGCACGCGGCGCGCTTCGCCGACCCCGCCATCGGGCGGCCCGGTGTGCTGCACGGCACGCGCTCGTATGTGCTGCAGGATGCCGACGGGCAGATCATGAACACACACAGCGTCTCCGCCGGGCTGGATTACGCCTCGGTGGGGCCGGAGCACGCCTACTTCCGCGACATTGGGCGCGCCCACTACACCTACGCGACGGACGACGACGCGCTGGCGGCGTTCCAACTGCTCAGCGAACTGGAGGGCATCATCCCCGCGCTGGAGAGCGCGCACGCCATCGCCGAGGCGGTCCGGCTGGCCCCCACCCTGCCGGAGGACCACGTGATCCTGGTCAACCTCTCCGGGCGCGGCGACAAAGACCTGGAGACGGTCATACAGGAGTTGGAAAAATGAATGGGACTGGCAACGGTACGGCCCGGCTGGCGGCGATGTTCGCGCACACGCAGGGGCGCGCGGCGTTCCTGCCGTACTTCCCG
>CAZCKC010000275.1:0-2719 GCA_964499235.1 uncultured Planctomycetales bacterium
CTTAACGTCGCGCGCAGATCATTCCTCCAGCACGGACACCGAATCCAGCACCGGCTGCAGCAGCGACGTCTCCAGCGCGGGGGCGTCAAAGCCCGCCGGCACGACCAGCCGCACCACCAGCCAGCTATCGTCGCCCAATTCCAGCGCATAGACCACGATCTCGCCCTGGTCCGCGCGGTCGACGTGCGCGCGCATGGCCGGGAAGGCCGCCCCGGTGTAGGGAATAATCGTGCCCGGCTCGACGTCAAACAGGCCGATCAGCAATTCGTCGGGCGTGGTGAACACCCCGCTGAGGCCCATCTGTTCCAGGTTGATGCGCGCCACCCACAGCGCCGGCTCAGCCGGGTCGGCATCCAGTGCCTGGGCATCCGCTGCGCTGGCGTAGAAAAAGACCGCCCGCGTGCCGCCGTCCGGCTCGTTGAGGTTTTCCGCCGGCTGTTCGCTCCACCCCGCCGGGACCTGGAAGGCCAGCCCCAAAGCGTCGTTCTGGTAGGCTTCCAGTGCGACCGGCTCCGGCGGCTCCAGTTCGCTGATCGACACCACCAGCGGCATCATCACCGTCTCGTCCAGTTGCAGCAGCGGCCCATCCAGCGGCGTGATCAACGTCGCCAGCAGCCAGGTATCGCCCGCCTCGTGCAGCGCGTAGAACACCGCGGCCACGTCGCGCGCGTCGTCGCTGGTGGCACGGGCGGCGGGGTAGTTCGCGCCGCTGAAGGGGGTAATCGCATCCAGGCTAGCCCCGAAGAATTCCGACAGCACGTCTTCCGGCGTCTCGATGGTCTGGCCGGGGAAGAACACCGCCGCATCCAGCCGGATCACCAAAATGGCCGGGGCGGTCGGTGGGGGCATGTCCTCGCTGATGTCGTCGGGGTTGCTGTAGAAAATCACACTGTACACGCCCTGGTCGGGGTCGTTAAGACTCTGGTACATCCAGGGCATCCACGTTGCTGGGGCGTCAAACGTCACGCCCAGCGTCGCGCTCTCGTAGGGCTGCATACTGACAGCCCCGGCATCCGCCGCCGCTGCCGGCGGGATCGGGGTGGTGGTCGGAGGCAGGGCCGCCTCGGACGCGGCCAGCGCCGCCACCAATGGCAGGAAGACCTCGCGCTGGTAGGTGTCGAATTCGTCCGCCGGGGCCGTGGCCGACACCACGCGCCACGCGCCATCCTCCGGCGCGATCAGGTACACCGCGCCGCGACCGGCCCGGCGCGCGGTGGTGACGCGGTACACGTCCGCCAGCGCGACCGGCTGCAGCGATCCGCCGGTACGGGCCGCGATGGCGTCCAGCGCCACCTGTGGATCGCGCGTATCCGCCGGGATGCCCCAGGTTTGCTCGAAGTAGGCCGCATCGCCGCGATAAATGTACACCTGGGCGGTGTCGTCGGTCAGCAGCACGCGATGCGCGTCGATCTGGCGCGGGGGCTGCCAGCCCGCAGGCACCTCGACCAGCAGCTCGGCGGGGGCCATCGCGACCGCTGTAGCGACGACCTGCGTCGCGGTCGCGCCCCACTGCGGCGTGTTAGTCGGCGTGGGCGTGGGCGTCAGGGTGCTGGTCGGGCGCGGCGTGTATGAAGGCCGGATCGTCGGCGTGATGTACGCCGTCGCGGTGGCGGTCAGGTCGCGCGCGGTCTGCGTCAGGGCCAGCGCGACGCTGTTGGGCGTGGCGGTTGCCGGTTCCCGGGCTGCCCCCGTCGCGGTCGCGTATTGGATCACGGCAGTCGCCGTCGCGCGGAAGTCGGGCAGCGGGGTCGCCGTCCCTGTTGCCGCCGATGGACCGGCAGTCATGGTGGCCATCTGCACCATAGCGGTCGCCGTCGCCTGGAAGTCGGGCAGTGGTGTCGCCGTCCCGGTCGCCGCCGATGGACCAGCAGTCATGGTGGCCATCTGTACGATGGCGGTCGCGGTAGCGGGTAAGTCGGCGGTGGCGATGGCGCTCGGCGTGACAGTCGCCGTGGCCGGCAGCTCGAACGGCGTCGGCGAGGGGAAAGGCGTCATGGTTGGGCGCGGCGTGCGCGTTGCGGTCGGGGTGGGTGTCGGCGGCAGCGTCAGAATATCGAGCGTCTGCACCACGCGCGCCAGAATCACGGTATCCAGGAAGGCGAATTCGTCCACCGAGGCAACCGCACCGATCAGCACCCATTCACCATCCGGCGCGAGCAAATAGTAATGCGCCTGCATGTCACCCCGCGCGGCGACGGCTTCCCAGGCCGGCAGCCCCAGGCGGTCGACCGCCTGAACCGTCCCGTCCATGCCATAGATCAGAGCCTCCAGTGCCGCGACCGGGTCATCGCTGGCCAGGACCTCCTGCGACACCAGGTTCTCCGGCGTACCACGCACCACGAGCAGCATCATCGACGACTGCGGGTCCTGGGGATGGCCGACCATCGCATAGGGATACAACTGCTCCATCCCGGCCCAGTCGGCGGGATAGTCGAACTGCAGCCCCAGGCGCGCGAGGCGGTAGGACCGGAATTCGACGTCAGCCGGAGTTGTAGTGGGCGACACGATCACCGTTGCGCTGGGCAGCGGCGTATGAGTGGGATACGGCGTATAGGTCGGGTACAACGTATACGTCGGATAAGGAGTCGCGCTGGGCGGCGGGGTCCAGGTGGGATAGGGGGTATAGGTCGGGTATGCCGTCTGCGTCGGATACGGGGTCAGGCTCGGGATCGGCGTCCAGGCGACCTGCGTCGCGTCCAGCGCGGCCACAACTGCCGCG
>CAZCKC010000276.1:0-2679 GCA_964499235.1 uncultured Planctomycetales bacterium
GCCGGCTGCGTGATCAGATCCTTGAACAGCGCCGCCGTCCCACGCAGAAACTGCATCCGTTCAAACGGCTGCACCGGCCACGCACTGAGCGTGAACCCATCCGTCACGCTGCAGGCCCGCTGCACCGCGTCCAGGTTGTCGATCAGGTGCAGCGGCGGCCGCAGATCCGCCAGCCCGCGCCACGACTTCAGCCGCGGCTCTCTGACCTGCCCGATGACGCCCGCGTGGACGTTCTCAAAGACGCAGCCCCATTCGTCGACATACGTGCCGACCGCGTACGGATCACCCTGCGTCGCGCCCGGCGGCGGCTCGTAGCCGCTGTCGGCCGTGTCCGGCGGAAAGCGCTCCAGCAACTGCTCGTACGCCCCGGGATGGTTCGTGAAAAACCCCGGCACGGGGGTGTAGGTCCGGGGAATGCGATCGAAAGGTCGGCCGGTCAACGCGGCAGCAATGCGTTCGCGACCTGTCATACGGGCGCGTCCTCGGGGCTGAACCCGGCCCGCGACGCGGTCGAGGGTTCCACCGCGCCCGCCGGGCGTTCCGCGAACTGTCGCGTCCAGCGCACGCGAAGTCAAGCCGACGCCCGCCGCCGATCTCGGTTAGAATCCTCGCCCGGACAAGGTTCCCGCGGAGCCAATCCTTGGTGACCCTCATGCTGATCACGATCGGCCTCTACGACCTCACCGGTGCCCTGCCCGGCGACCTCACCGACCGCGTGGCCGTCGAGCGCGCCTGGGACGAAGCCCACGTCGTGAGCACACTCCAAGGACTCGTCAACCGCGACGCCCCCCGCCTTTATCTGCGCTACGTCAGCTGGGACGGACGCAACGTCGACGACTTCTGGCTCGCCCGCCTGCGCGCGCCCAACGCCTGGCTCGGCGATGCCGAATTCGAGCAAATCGATACCCTCGAAGCCCTCGTCGCCCGCTACCGCGACTACCTCCGCGGCGTCGTCCTCTACGACCCCCACCGTGCCCCCACCAGCAACGTCGCCTCCACCATCGCCGGCGCCGCGGACCTCGTCGCCGTCCGCTACGATCCCGCCCCCGGCAGCGTCTACAGCCGCCTCGTCACCGGCGGCCCGCAGCTCCCGGTCCGCGTCGACCTCCGCGATCCCGACGGCGGCGTCGACTACAACCCCGACGCCGGCCCCGCGCCGGCACTCCCCCCCGACACGCGCTCCGCCAAGACCATGCCCTACGAGTGGGCGCGGCTCCGCTACCTCGACGCCGGCCGCTGCGACCCGCGCTACATCGGCTACTACATCGACAGCTACTGGATCGGCGTCGCCGACCGTGGCCCCGCCAACCAGCACACGCTCACCAACCACGACTACTTCGTCGCCAAGCGGGCCTTCTTCTGCGATCTCAACTGCTGGGACGACGAGCGCTCCGTCGACGACCCACAGCAACCCCCCGGCGCCGATCGTCAGATGCTCCGCCGCATCCTCCGCAGCGCCCACGAGCAGAGCGCCGGCGCCATCATCCACATCGGCGGCTTCACTCCCTGGGCCTACAAGTACACCGACGTGCCCGGCGCCGGCGGCCGCCGCGGCGGCGTCGCCACCGAGTGGGAACTCGTCAAGCTCGTTAGCGCCTTCAACGGCTTCATCGACGCCGACGCCCTCGGCCACGGCGCGATGGCCAACGCCTCCTTCTTCATGCACTTCCCGCTCCAGGACCGCTACGAGCAAAAGCGCCCCCCCGTCACCGCGATCATCCGCGACCGCGCGATCCAGCTCGCGCCCGACACCGATTACGTCACGATCTACGTCGGCGACTACGACTCGGCCGCCTGGCTCTACCAGCGGATGCCCGACCTCTGGTTCGACGCCCAGCGCGGCCAGGTCCCGATGTCCTGGGCCATCAGCCCCGTCCTCAGCCGCCGCGCCCCCCACATCCTCCACCTGCTCTGGACCGAGGCGAGCGAGCGCGACTACTTCATCGCCGGCGACAACGGCGCCGGCTACCTCAACCCCTCGATGCTCGTTGAGCCCCGCCCCATCTCCAACCTCCCCAGCGGCCTCGACGCCTGGACCCAGCACAATGCCGCCTATTACCGCCAGTGGGACCTCTCCATCACCGGCTTCATCATCGACGGCAACGCCCCGCCGGCCGACGACCGCGTCCTGGCCGCCTACCAGACCTTCAGCCCCGCCGGCGTCGTCTCCCACCAGCGCCAGGACCAGATGTTCCTCCACCACGGCCTGCCCGTCTTCCGCCACGGCGAAGACATCGGCGGCCCCGACCCCGTCGCCGCCGGCGCCCGCATGGCTCACTTCGTCGAGCAAGAACGCAGCGCCGGCCAGCGCTTCCACCGCTTCCGCTCGATCCTCCAAAGCCCGTCGTGGCACCAAGCAGCCATCGAGGAACTCCAGCGCCGCGACCCCAAGGTCAAGGTCGTCAACGCCGACGTCTTCTTCTACCTGCTCAAGCAGCACCTGCAGGAGTAAACAAAAGCTTCACCGGTCCGCCAGGCCGAAAGCCTGGCCACCTCCACCGGACGCAGCTCCGTCCTCGGGTGCCATTGCGATCGAGCAGTGCCAGAACCAGTAACTGGCTGAAGCCCTACTGCTTCACCGCCCCCAACGTCAGCCCCGTGATAAACTCCCGCTGCAACGCCAGGAACAGCAGCAGAATCGGCGCCACGCTGATCACCGTCCCCGCCAGCACCACCCCG
>CAZCKC010000277.1:0-2652 GCA_964499235.1 uncultured Planctomycetales bacterium
CGCCCGAGACGGCCAGGGCGGGATTGACGATCTCGAGCCCGGCCGGCAGCGGGTCGACCAGCGCCACGTGGTAGCGCCGGTTCTCGGCCACCATCGTCAGCCGCACGCGCACCCGCGCCCCGGCCCGGATGCGCCAGGTGCCGTCCTCGTCCTGGGTCACGTCCTCGGGGTCGTCCAGCGCTTCATACGCCCGCTGGACCACAAACCCCATATCCAGCGGGTCCAGGTCCAGGTCGCTGGGCGCGTAACGCAGGCCCAACCGGTAGTAGAGCCGGCCGGGTCCCTCTTTGCTCAAGATCAGATCCTGTGTCTCACCCGCCGCCGCGTCTATCAAGTAAGCCATCGGCACTGTCGTCTCGTGCCGCTCGGTGGTGCGGCCCACGTATTCGTGCCCGCCCACATAGGTCTCACCCAGCCAGATGTTGGCCACAAAGTCCGGCGTCTGGGCCTCAAAGGTGTTAAAGTAGCGGTCCAGGGCCAACAACACAAACACGTTCTCCTGCGTGTTGCCCCAGCGCCCACGGGTGCGGTGCGCCAGCAGCCCGTTGACCACCTTGGGGATCAAGTCGCTCTCCGGGTCGTCGGCGATCAATGCGTCCAGAAGGATAGCATCGGTGCGCCGGTTCGAGTGCAACAACAAGTACGCCTCTTCGCCATACGAGGTCGTAAAGTTGGCCGCAGCGGCCGTTTCCACGGCGCGGTTGTTGATGTGCCGCCGGATCGCCTCCAGCTCAGCGCTGGACGCGGGGTCGTCGATCAACACCTGCCACAGCCAGGCCAACGCCTCCAACGACAGCTCCTCCAGGCCCGCCTGGTCCAGCAACTGGCGCGCCTTGGCCGGGTCGGCGTCGCCCATCAGGTCCCGCACATACAGCGCATAAGCGCTCAGCGTCTGGCGCGTGCGCTGGCTGTACCACGAGGGATAGTGATCCTCAATCTGCCGCAAATACTCTAGCACCCGCCCCTGCATATCGGCCGGCACGTCGAAACCCTTGAGCCGGGCGCGCTGCAGGGCGTGGGCCACGTGGATCGAGTGGAAGGGGATCGAATCGCGGCCGCGCGTCCAGATGGGAAAACCGCCGTCGCTATTTTGCAACCCGCTCAGCCGCTCGATATCCCGCCCGACGGCGGCCTCCATCTCTTCGGCCGAGGGCAACCCCGGCGCCGAGAACGCCGTCAGCACGTCGCGCAGGGCCGCCACAGCCAGGATGCGCGACGCCAGTTGCTCTGAGCAGTCGTAACGATAAGAGACCAGGTACAGCACGGCGTCGGTCAGCGCCTGCAGCGCCGTGGAGGAGGTGCTGATCTCCAGGCCGCCAAACTGCGTATAAACGCCCTCCGGCGCCGCCACCGGCTGCGCCACCGCACCCTCGTCGACCACGCCATAAGTGGCAAACGCCTCCGTCGTGGCCGGCGTATAGACCGGCAGTTCGATCACCGCCGCGTCGGCAAAGGCGCCCGAAACGGCCGCGATCTGGACGCTTGCGGTGCCCGCCATCACCGTCGTCGCCGGGAAACGCACCTCCACCCGGTCGCGGGCCGGGACGGTCACGCGCAGGCCCGGGCTGCCCAGCCATTCCAGATTGCCCGCCCGCAGAGCCACGTCCACCGCCAGAGGCGCGTCGGTCTGGTTCTGCAAGACCACCGGCAGCTCAAAACGGTCGCCAAAGTTGAGGAAACGGGGCGCCGAGGGCCGCACCATCAACGGCAGCCGGGCCGTCAGGTTGGCCTCGCCCGATCCGAACGCGCGACCGCCTGCGACGGCCACCACCATGACCCGGTAGCGGGTCAGGTTGTCGGGCAAAGACACCGTCACCGTGGCCCGGCCGTCGGCGTCGGTGCGGACCGCCGGGGCAAAAGTGGCTAGCGGGTTAAAGTCGCTGCGTACCCGGATGGGCTGCGTCGCGGCGCCGTCATCGGCCATCCCTTCTTCCGGTGCAGCTGCAAGTTCCGGCGTCGCCGTGGCGGAGAGGGCCATCTCTTCGACGACCATCTCTTTCTCACTGACGACCCGGGTGACCTCTACCTGTCGAATGCCTGACGTGTCGCTCTCGACCGTCAGTGTTTCGGGGTCGACCAGCACGATGCTGGACCGGCCATAAATCCTGCCCACACCGGACGCCCGGGAGCGATAAAAGGCCGTTACCGGGTCGGCCAACTGATAGTTCGTCAGTGCCAGGATCGCCTCGTCCACCACCACCACCGCCAGCTCGGCGTCGGGCACCGGTTGGCCGGCAGCATCGGTCAAGACCACGTCGATAGCCGTCTCGCCGCCCGGCTCCAGTTCCGTTTCGCGCGGCGTCACTTCCAACGCCAGGGTACGCTGCAGCGGCGGGACGTTCAGGTTGAGCCGACCGGAAGCGTACGCGGGCCGTGGCGGCACCCCCTCTAGCACCTGGCCTTGATCGTCGGTGCGCGGCGCGGCGCCGACCAGATCCACCTGCACCCGCAAGTTGGGTATGTGCGCTTGCTCAATAGGGACTTGTAACGTGATCGTCCCTTCATCCATGTCAAAGCGCTCGGTGTACAGGAGCCCGCTGCGGCTGACGGTCAGCAGCCCCTCGGCCGGGCTAAAGGGCGCCTGCACCAGGATCTGAGCCACGTCGCCCGGCTGATAGTCTTGCTTGTCAGGGATCAAGGTGACGTCTTCCA
>CAZCKC010000278.1:0-2618 GCA_964499235.1 uncultured Planctomycetales bacterium
CCGCTGGACGACATCACCTGGCACTACTGGGAGGGTGAGCCCGCGTACGTGGACATCTGGTTCGACCCGGAAGACGCCATGGTCTTCGGCAAGCCGAAGTCGATCTTCCGCAGCCGGGCCGAGCAGGAGGGCCCCGGCCTGATCGTGGTTTCGGGCGCAGTGGCGGACAGCCAGAAGGCATCCAAGTGGCCCATGCGCTGCGACGGGAACCTGGCCCGTCCCAGCGGCCCGGACGCGGGCGAACCGGTCCCTGAGTACTGCTGGTCGGCGATCGTGACGGGCACGATCGACCTGGATGTGGACACCGACAACACGGGCGAAGTCTATGACGGCCCGCACCGCGACCTAGTCAATGAGGACCGGTGGGAGGCGGTGGGCGGCCGGGAGCACCAGGTCGGCAAGTACATCCCCCGGAACGACGGGGACACGGACAACGACCGGATCCCGGGGTTTGCCGACGGGTTCGGCGCGTTCGGAGACGAGAGCGAGACGTCGGAGGGCACGCAGTTCGTAAAGGCGATCCTGGACGTGGAGAAGGTGGAGCCGGCCATCCGGTGGGAGACCGCGCTGGTGCGGTTCACGTACCTGGCCTCCGACCCGAACGGGACGCAGGAGACGGGCGGGGACGGGTCGGCCGGCCAAGGGAATGGCGAAAGCGAAGAAGCGCCGAAGACCGCCTACCAGCCTGCAGGCGGCATGATCCGCATCTGGACCAAGGATGCGGACGTGGCGCGGGACCCGCGGCCGGTGTCGGAAGGCGGCGACTGGGTGAAGAACGAGACGTTCCTGGCCAACAAGCTCTTCCGGGGCGCATCTGCCGTGCAACTCTACCTGGAAGGCATCCAGGAGGGGTACCACGAAGGCATGATCGAGGTGGAGTTCGCGCCCTACGGCAAGGACCTCTGGGTGCCCGACGAGGTGGCGGTGACCGTGGTCCACCTGGACCTGGACGTGGACAGCGACAACGACAACGGCAAGGATGAGCCCGACCGCGACGAATTCGAGGATCGCATCGAGGACGCATCGGACAGCGACGAGGGCGACGGGGCGGGTAGCGACGGGAGCGAGGGCGGCAGCTCGGACGGCGGCAGCTCGGACGGCAGCGAAGACGAGGAGGACGAGAGCGACGCATCGTTCCCGGGCAAGATCGTCCAGCGCCACGACGCGGATTTCGACGGGGACGGCATCCCCGACTTTGCCGACGGGTTCGACGCGTTTGCGGACACGGAAGACGACGACGCGATCACAATCGAGGGCGAGGACAAGCCCTCGTTCGTGCCCGTGATCCTGGAGCTGCCTGAACCCTTGGAGCTGGATCTGCTGCGCCTGGAGATCGACTACAGCGCCTCCGACCCGGCGGGCGTGGAGCGCGACGGCAACGAGGAGGAGGGGTATACCTACACGCCCGCCTCCGGCAGGATCCGCCTCTGGACCGAGAACGCCGATGTCGAGCGGGACAAGACGCCGGTGACCGAAGGCGGGGACTACGTGGCGCCGGGCGAGTACACGCCCGACCTTCTGGCCGACCTCGGGTTTGGCGATGGCGCGCGCACGGTCACGCTGTGGCTGGAAGGGATCGAGAGCGGCCGGGACCGGATCGAGGTCAAGCTCGATCCGGACGGCGAGGACCTGCCCGCCAAGTGGGTGCATGCGGACGCGGTGCGGGTGACGGTGATCCAGCTGGAGTTCGTGGTGCCGGACGAAAGCTACTACGACCCGGAGAGCCCGGACTACGATGCCGAGCCCGTGGCCACCGCGTTTGTGGGCGTGAGCGATCCGCGGCCCACGGTGGAGATCGGCAGCGCGTCGGCATCAGCGAGCAGCTCGGGCTGCGCGGTGCGCCTGGCAAACATCGTGGTGCACGACCCCATTGCCGACAATGTGCCGCGCGGCAGCGGCGCGGACATCGCGAGCGTGACCGTGACCGTGAACGGCCAGACCGGCGGCCAGACGCAGGACCTGGCCAACAGCGAGACCGGCGCGTCCGGCTTCTGGCGCCAGCATCCGTACAAAGGCTGCCTGGCCTCCGCCACGGTCGACCTGCCGGCCGAGGAAGGCACGCACGTCATCCGGGTGGAAACGTCGGAGAACGCAGCCGGCAACACCGGCTTCGACGAGGTGGCGGTGACGCTCGAGAAGCGCGAGGTGCCCACGCCCGTTCCACCGCCTCCGCCCGGCAACGGCGACGGGGAGGAGGCCCCGGCCGCGCGCACCACCGTAAACCTCTACCTGCCCGAAGGGCTGCAAGCGTTTGTGGAGGACGAGCTGGTGTATTTCACGGGGGTGCGCGCTCCGCTGGAAACCGATCCAGTGCTGCGCGAGGATCTGCCCGACGCGCCCGAGGCGCCTGCGTTTGCGTGGGACGGCCAAGGCGGCTTCCGCGGCTGGCTGGCAGCCTTTCGCGCGTGGCTGGCGGCCATGCGCGCGTACCTGGGCGAGCTCTCGACCTGGGCGGGGGCGGTACGTCAGCTCGAGCGCAACCCAATCTTCACCGGCCAAGTGAACGGTCTGCCCGTGGAGATCCAGCTCATGCGTCCCCGGCTGCGCCAGGAGCGGGCGGACACCCTTGACGCAGAGGTGCGGTTCGCGTTTGATGGAGGGCAGACGCTCCAGGCGTT
>CAZCKC010000279.1:0-2613 GCA_964499235.1 uncultured Planctomycetales bacterium
CCGCGACTGGCGACGCTCATGGGTCTGTCGGGGCGCTGGATCGACGCGGTTCACCCGCGCCGGAGACGGCATGCGGGCCTGCAACGGCTTGGCTACACACGACTTGCGAGGCTCGACTGCCGCTCGCCGTCGGCGCACAACAGCTAATCTTGCGTCTTGATGTCGGAAATGGGTACCATATCGGCCGCGAGGCTCCGCTGCGTTGTCGGGCAACGCTCATTTGGGAAATGTCGGGTGGGACGAGGGAGATCCAATTCCAGGATAAGGTAGGCCTGCCACAGAGTTCAGGAAGGAAAAGCTATCGTGCGACTGTCGAGTTCCCCCCGTATCAAGTTTGTTGCCGTGCTAACGGCGGCGATTTGCTCCGCGCAACTGTCCCCGGCCACGGCCAATGATTGCGAGGACAGCCTCGGCAGCTTCTACAACGACCTCAGCACCGCTAATTTGGGTGTCCCTGAGACACCCCCGTCGCCGTTGACGCCATGGCCGCCGATCAGTTCGTGTAATCAGGCCTCCGGCGGCGGGGGGCCGGGCAACCTGCGTTGCTATGGTCGTATCGTGTATGGCATCGGCGACACCGAGGGCTTCTCCGACTACCGCGTCGGGAAGGTGGCCGGGGTTGATACCGCACGCGTTGAGGTCTGGGACCGCCAGACGTTCGGCGATGAGCTGCTGTGGAGCGGCTACACCGCGCCCGATGGTTGCTTCGACACCGGGTCGATCCCGAAGGGGGGCGACAGTGAGCCCGACGTCTACCTCAAAGTTGTCCTTGACAACGATGCTGTCCGGGTGGACTCGTGGTGCTTCGATAACGAGTTCGAGTTCACGTGGGCCTACGACAGCGACAACGACTCGAACCCGCTGTTCTTCGAGGACTTCACTGGCGACGAAATCGACTTCGGTCCAGTGATGATGTACCGTGCGAGGAGCATCAGCAACCAGTTTGCTTTTGATTGGCCCGCGGATTTCGTCGCCATCACGCGGGCGGAGCGCTGGCTACGGATCCAGAGCGGCTTGAACGTCAATTTACCAAAGGTGATCATACGCGACCCACGCTATTTGGCCTCTTTTTACAATGGCGACCTCGTGCACCTAAGCCGCGGCAGCGTGCTGCACGAATATGCCCACTTCCTACTCGATCAGCTTGGGAGCGTGGCGCCGGGCGAATGTGAATTGCTTTACGCAGACACGTGTCCGGTGTGGTGTCCTGAGGGGTCTGCGCAGCTCGCCGCACAGCGCGGTTTCGCCGACTGGTTCGCCATCAACACGGTGCGCGAACTCAGCACCTGGTATACCTGGGATAGCGGTGCCCCGTGGGAAGCGGAGCGACTGCTCGAAACAAGTGCCGCCGAGCAGGTTCAGGTGTGCTCCGACACCGGTATGTTCCCCGGCGATCTCGAGCTGGTACCTGGAATGTTCGCAGCCTTCTTGCGGGATCTAACGGACGGCCAAGGCGATGAATTTCCGTGGGCGCAGGATGATGAAAAGGCTCTGAACGCGGACAACTTCAGCGATTGCTCGCGCACCAGCTGGTTCGACATCATGAGCGTGGTGCTGTCATCCGCACCCCCTTTCACGCCCCGGCAGTTCGTGGCGGATTATGCGGCGCTGTTCCCCGCGCAGCGACCGGCGTTGTATTGGACTGCATTCAACATTGACCCGGACTACTTGCTCGCCGCGACCTTCCCTGATTCGCAGGCGCCCGGCGCCGTGCCCGCGGCCGGCTCGCGGGCCGTGGGTTCATCGCCGTGCATTCCCCTGACCGTCGATCCTCCGCCAGATGACGGGACGGGCGCCTGCGGCTACAGCTGGGAGTGGACGCAGAATCCGGCGGGCGCCGCGCCGGACACGACGCAAGACGTCACGGGGTCGTGTGCGCTGCCGGGGCCCGTGCTGCCCCCCGGCGATTGGTATGTAAGCATCCGCGCCGTCGACTGTCTCGGTAATTGGAGCAGCCAGTACGCAACATTTGGTCCGTTCGAAATCCGTGACTGCAACCTGAACGGGATCACGGACGCGTGCGAAGTCGATTGTGACGAAAGCGTGCTCCGCGATTTGTTTGATTGCAACATCCCGCTGACGTTGTGCGACGGGGTGGCCTGCGGCGGTAACGATTGCAATGGCAATCTCATTCCGGACGACTGCGACATCGCCCAGGGCACCGCGCCAGATTGCAATCAGGATGGCATACCAGACGATTGTCAGACCGATACCGTCCAGCAATGGACCGGCGAAGGTTCCGAGCCCCTGTGGAGTGATCCGAACAACTGGTCACTGGTGGATAACGGCTCCGGCAACCCGACACCGCGCGTGCCGGACGAGAACACCGATGTGTGCATTCCCGCCGATGCGATGGTCATCGTACTGAACACGGCGGCGCGGGCTGCGACCATGCGCTGCGAGGGCAGCATCACCGTCGACGGCAGCCTGGGCACCACCACGCTCCAAGTAGCGGCCGGGTCGTTCATCAGCGGTTCACTGGCAATTGATGGCTTGGGGGCGCGGGTCACCGGCGACGGCGTTGCTATCGGGGCACTGAGTCTGAGCGACGGCGGGGGACTGCGTGGGGATGCGACGGTGCAGAACGCGCTGGGGGTCGCCGGTGATCAGGTC
>CAZCKC010000280.1:0-2611 GCA_964499235.1 uncultured Planctomycetales bacterium
TTCTTGCTCATTCACAGATTCTACGAAGCCAAGCAGCGCGCTTCAAGCGGTTTTCCCCTGACAGGACAAGGCAGGGCCTCGCTGGGCCCGCGCGCGTAGCGATCCGGTTGGCGATTGGGGCTCAACCGTGCGCTGGCGCGGCGGGGAGGATGTTCTGGTTCACGCGAAAGAGGTTGCCAGGGTCGTAGCGCGCCTTGATCTCGGCCAGCCGCGCGGTGTGCATTGCATAGGCCGCGTCGTTGCGGTCCTCGCGCTCGGAGACGAAGTTGACGTAGGCGCCGGCCCGTCCATGCGGCGCCAGGCGCCGGGCACCGTCCTTCGCCCAGGCCACCATGGCGGCGTCATCGGCCGGATCGCGCCAGCGCGCCGCGTGCGAGGACATGAACGGCACGCCGCGATGCGGATAGGCGGTCGCCGCCGTCGGCACATCGTCGATGGCGCCGCCCTGGGCGATGAGGAGGATGTCCGATTCAGTCGTCGGAAGCGCCTCCGCCAGATCGACCAGCTCCGCGATCAGGGCGTCGCTGATCGCGTCGTAGTTCGTCGTGCCCCAGTAGTTCCGTGCCCCCCTGGCATAGGTCTGGTCGAGGAACGACTGCGCTTCGACATAGGGGCGGCGCGCGACGAAGCCGCCGACGGCCGCCGGATCGTCCTTGAGCGGCGCGAGCACGGCTTCGCCTTCCTCCGGGTCGCCGGTCCAGGCCTGCGTCAGGATCAGGACCTTCTGGCCATGCACCGCCTCGGGCAGGAACGGCGCCGGTGGCGCCGTCGCGAGGTCCGCCCAGACCGTGCACGCGCGCGGCGCGTCCGCCATGAAGTCGGCCCATCGCCGCAGCATCTCGGGCGCATCGCGCAGCAGGAACACTGTCGGGCCGAAAAGCACCTCCGGCCCGACCGGGTGCAGGCGGAACTCGAAGCGCGTCGCGACGCCGAAGTTGCCGCCGCCGCCGCGCACCGCCCAGAAGAGGTCAGGCTCCCGGTCCTGGCTCGCGCGCACCTGCCGACCGTCCGCCAGCACAAGCTCGACGGCGAGCAGGTTGTCGATGGTGAGACCATGACGGCGCGACAGCCAGCCGAAGCCACCGCCAAGGGTCAGCCCACCGACACCGGTATCGGAGACCACCCCGGCCGGCGTGGCAAGACCATGCGCCTGTGCCGCCGCGTCGAGATCGGCGAGCGTGGCACCGCCTTCGACCCGCGCGATCCGGCGCTCGGGGTCGACGTCGACGCCCCGCATTTGCGACAGGTCGATCATCAGCGCACCGGAGCTGACGGCATTGCCGGCCACGTTGTGACCGCCGCCGCGGATCGACACCGGACATCCCGCCGCACGGGCGGCCGCGACGGCCGCGGCGACGTCGTCCGCGCCTCGGCATCGCGCAATGGCGACCGGATGTTCGTCGATGAGGGCGTTCCACACGGTGCGTGCGTCGTCATACCCCGGATCGTCCGGGAAAAGCGTCGGGACGTCGTCGATCGTCAAAGACGCCGGTTTCGTTGTGGTTTTCATCGCTCAGGGACCCTTCAATTTCGGCAGATGGGCGAAGGGTACGCCGAAGCGATCCGGCGAAATACTCAGAAATCTGGAGCACTACAGATTCCGGAGTTGCTCCAGGCCCTCCTTTCGGGCGATCATCAACCAAGACAGACATCAAAGGAGGCCGGCGCGATGGCCACCAAGGGATACGGGCAATACTGCCCACTGGCGCTTGCGGCGGAACTACTGTGCGAGAGGTGGACGCTTCTGGTCGTCAGCCGGCTGATCGACGGATGCCGCCGGTTCAATGAGATCCATCGCGGCGTGCCAAAGATTTCGCCCACCTTGCTCAAGCAGCGCCTCGATCAGCTCGAAGCTGCCGGCATCTGCACCCGCGAACCGCTCCAGGGTGCCCGTGGCCATGAGTACCTTCTCACCGAGGCCGGCAAGGAACTCGAACCGATCGTAATGAGCCTCGCGGTCTGGGGTCAGCGCTGGTCCCGCGATTTGGAGACCGACGACCTCGACCCGGCGTTCCTCGCCTGGAGCATGCACACGCGCATCGACGTCAAGGCCATGCCCCGCACCCGAACGGTCCTCGAGTTCGAGTTTTCGGGCACCTGCGCCGCGTTGCGACGGTTCTGGATCGTTGCCGATAACGGCGACGTGGACATGTGTCTCAAGCATCCTGGGCATGACGTCGATCTCGTCATTCGAGCCGAGATCCGCCGCTTCGTCGAGGCGTGGCGCGGCTTTCGCGACCTGCGGGCCGAGATCGGTGCCGGCCGCATCACCGTGGAAGGTCCGACGGACCTCCGCCGCGCGCTACCGGACTGGCTCATGGGCAGTGCGCTGGCTCCTTTCGAACGCGAGCGGCATGGGCCGGAGCGCGATCTCCAGAGGAAGGCGATATTGCCCGCTGCGGAATGACGCGTCCGCCAGATCGGATCGCGCGCGCCGCCGCCATACTTCGCAGGTTATGACTTGGCGTACGCTCCGTACGTCCGACTGACGGAGTGTCAACCGTACGCCGGTTGCAGCGACCGAACGGCCGCTTCGTGAAGGCTGGTTGGGGCGTTGTCAGTGTAACGCGAACCCGTCTCAAGCATTGTCAGATGCGCCTGCCCTCAGGCG
>CAZCKC010000281.1:0-2606 GCA_964499235.1 uncultured Planctomycetales bacterium
CGCCGGGTGGCCCGGCCGGAACGGCCCCCCCACCCCCGGGCGGCGGCCAACCCCCCGTGCCCCCCCCCCGCCGGTCCCGCCACGACCGCTCGATCGCCCTACCGGGGCTTGACCGCCACGTAGTCAACCCCGATGACCGGCGTGGTGACCGACGCCGGGGCGCCGAGGAACTCGAGGGTGAGGACGTGCGGGCCCTTGCTGAGTTGCCGCGGCGCGCTGTCGAACTGTCGCGCCAGCACGCGGTGAGGCACGTGCAGGTCCTGCTCGGCCGCCCCGCCAAAGGCCAACGGCGTGCCATCCAGCGTGCAGCGGACGCGCCCGGCGTCGGGCCGCAGCGCCAGCAACAGGTGCAAGGTAAACTCACCGTCCTCCGGAACGACGATTTGCAGGTCGAGCGTTTCGGCCGGCGCCGCCGGCTCCCAGGTGAGCAGCTCTCCGCCGGTCCACAGTGCGTCGCGTGCCCGGCCCAGCGGTCCGCTCGACCGGGCGACCGTCTCGGCCTCATGAAACTGCGCGCCCTGCAGCGCATACTCCGCCACCGGCTGCCAATTCGCCGGAAGTGTTTGCGGCCGCACGTCGGCGGCCGTGATCTGCACGTGGTCGTCGACCGTGCCGGGGGCGGCATAGTGGTAGGCGATCCGCGCGTAGGACATGCCGGGCGTCCGCCGGTGTGGGCGCAGCTCCATGTAGAACGCGAAACGGTGCTCGAACGGCAGGTCGTCGAGGATCTGCCAGCGGTAGTTGGTGACGAAGCCACGGTTGCCGGGGCCGTCGTTGCGTGGCTGGCCGCAGTAGGCGTGGACGAAGATGTCCGGCGAGCTCCACGCGTAGTTAAAATAGTCCTCCGAACCCGTGCCGAACGTCGACGGCCGCGTGTCGTCGTCGACGAAGATCTTCTCGTCGCCCTCGCCCCACCAGCCGCCCCACGGTGTCGCGACCGGCGTCGGGTTGAGCAGCAGCAGTGTCGCGCCGACGAACCGCCCGCGGCCGCCGGCGACGAGATAGGGCATATCCTGGATCGCGGCGGGGTCGCCGACGAGCTCGTGGTCGACGCGCCAGCGGGCGCGGAAGTGCAGTGACCGGCCGTCCTGCCAGTCATAGTCGGTCGGGAGCACGCTGCCGCTGATCGCGACGGGTTGCGCGCCCTGGTTTTCGAGCACAAGGCGGAGCGACTGGGCGAACGGCATGACGTAGCGGCAGGTCATCGACCCATCGGGCCTGACGGTGAAGGGCAGGCTGTCGTAGGGGTTCACACCTGGGGCCGCACCGAAGAAATCCCCGAGTGGCGCCGCGACCTGCGGGATCTCGTGTTGATCGCAATAGATCCGGAGCACCGTTTGGCGCAGGGCGGCATCGCGGTCCTGAGCGCGTGCCTGCAGCGTCAGCCGCTTCACCGCCGCCGGCCCGGCCAGCGTGGCGAGTTCTACCGTCGCCCCGGGCTCTAGCTGCGCCGCCAAGGGCACCGTGTTCTCATCGCTACGGTGTGGATACGCGTTAGCCGGGTTGTTCAGGATTTGTTGCACCCGTTCAAGGTCGGCGCGGAAGGTCTCCAGGTCTTCCGGAGAAAACGTCGTCACTGCCGTCCCCGCGGCGTAGCGGCGCACCTGGATCTGGTAGAAATGCAGCTCGCGCAGCTTGCCGCGCCACACGATGCGACAGGCTTGCGCGAACGGGATCGGACAGTAGCCGGCCATGTTCTGCCGAAATGGGTGCTGCAGCGCTTGATTGATCACGACACCGGCGCGCTGCCGCAGGGCTTCGTAGGGGCAGAACAGGAAGGCCTCCGCGGGACCGGCGTACAGTGGCTCGTCCTGGCCATCGAGGTAGACGCGGTACTCACCATTGTGAGCGGCCGTCCAGGTTCGCACGATCGCGCCCGGGCCCTGCACGTCGCAGATGAGGTACTCGCCGACACCATCGTCGTCGGGCGGCATCAGGACCTGTTGCACGTTGGGCGTCGGCTCGCCCCCGAAGCCGTCACTGTTCGCGAACCAGCCGGGGCCGCCCGGTAGCTGGCTGCGGCGGTCATACGAGGAGAACTGGACGGTGTGGTAGGCGGGATCGGGTGTTTCCACCAGCCGCTGCAGATCGATCATCTCCTGCAGCAGCGTCCCGGTTGTTACGGGTGGCGCGGCGGCCGCGCTGGTGGCAATCACGAGCACGGCGGCGAGTGGTGCCGGGAGTATTCTTGACATGGCGGGCGTCCTGATAGTGAGTAAGGCGCACGAGGCCGTGAAGCTGGCCCGCGACGAACGGGCACACCGACATCGCGTTTATGCGCGGCACGAGAGCCGCGGGCGTCCCATTTTGCCAGCCAGCGACACCTCACGCCACCGCGCCATCCGCCAGCCGAGCAGGCACCAGAGGACGCCTGCCGCCTCGCTGAGCAGCGCCTCGGGAAGCACATCAGCTTGCGCGCCGAAAAGCGCCGCCATCGCTTCGGGCCTGCTCGCGGCTACTGCTCGTCCCGGCTCAGAACAAGCCTCTCCGCGCTCCGCGCCGGCGCCCGCTGCACCTCGAACTCGGCCGTGACTTCCAGCTCGCCCGACGTCGCCACTTCCCGGCCGAAGCCCTGCTGGTCCTCCTCCTGGAAGACCTGCACCGCG
>CAZCKC010000282.1:0-2592 GCA_964499235.1 uncultured Planctomycetales bacterium
CGCTGTCCGTGACGGCTGTGTTGGCCGCGATGACGTTGTGTTCCATCACCAACCGGGAGGCATCGTCGAGGTCGACGAACAGGCCACCTAGGTTCTGCTGGGCCTCGTTGCCGGCGATGGTGTTGTCCGTCATCTGGAGCAGGGAGCCGTCGTTGAGGTAGGCGTAGACTCCGGCGTAGCTGCCGCCGGTGGGTGTGATGCCGCCGGTGTAGGTCAGGTAAGCGGTGTTGCTCAACACCTGGTTGCGGCGCATATCGACCAGGCTGCCATACTCGATCTCTTTGAACCAGAGGCCGCCGCCGTTGCCACCGCTGATCACCCGGGTGCCGGAGATGCCGGCGCGGTTCTCGATAATCTGGTTATCCCAGAAGCGGAGCTCGGAGCCATTCTCGACATCTTCGAAGAAGATCCCGCCGACGTCCCGCCCGGCGGTGTTGCGGTTGAACTGGTTGCGCTGCATGGCGACCCACTTTCCATCATCCAGGCCGTCGAAGAAACAGCCACCGTAATCGCGTTGGGCAACGTTGGTGTTGATCCGGTTGTCGTTGAAGAACACCCACGCGCCATCTTTGAAGGCGTCGTCGAAGTAGCAGCCACCGCCGTCCTCCCCAGAGCGGTTGCGCAGCAGATCGTTCTGCTCGAAGTAGAGCACCGAGCCATAGGGCACGTCGTCGTCCCACATCAGCCCGCCGCCGTTGCCCGGGGCGACGTTGTCGTTGATCGTGTTGCCTACGAACCAGCCGACGTCGCCGTCGCCCATGCCGTCGATGTGCAGCCCCCCGCCCTCGCCCCAGGTGCCGCTGATGACGTTGCCGCTGACGACGTTGTTGAGGAAGCGGACCTGGGAGCCATAGTAGCCAAAGTCGAGGATGTACATGCCGCCCCCATCGCCGCCGTCCCAGATCACGTTGTTGATCACGGTGTTGCCGATGATCTCGGCGTTGGCCGAGTCGGCCGCATCGTCCATATAGACTCCCCCGCCGTTGTCGTCCGAGCGGTTGCCCTCGACCCAGTTGTCGTTGAACTGGGCCGTGGCGCCATAGTTGGAGAGGTCATCCATCCGCACGCCGCCGCCCTGGCCGCCAGAGGTGTTGTTCATAATGGTGTTGCCGTTGAACCACCCCTGGCTGCCATCGTCGGCAAAGTGCGAGTTGATGCAAACACCGCCACCATTGTTGCCGGCGGTGTTGCCGGAGACGGTGTTGTCCTGGAAGGAGCCAGAGGAGCCGTCCTCGGCGAAGTTTCTGCTGACGTAGACCCCCCCGCCATCGCCGCCGGCGGTGTTGCTGACCACCACGTTCCGATCGAAGGTCGCGTCGGTGCCATCGTCGGCAAAGTCGCTGTTCTGGTAGAAGCCGCCGCCATTGCCCGTCAAGGCGTGGTTGTCGACGAAGGTGTTGTCGTCGATCGACTTGACGCAGCCATGGTCGCAGCCGCCCATCCGCACCCCGCCGCCGTTGGTGCCGGCGACGTTGCGCTCGAACCGGTTATGGTCGAAGTTGACGATCCCTCCGTAGTCCCCTGACTGGGTATAGAACCCGCCGCCGTCGCCGCCGGCGGTGTTGCTGATCACCTCCATGTGGCTGGCCTCCAGGTGGCCCAGCTCGCGGGGGAGGTCGACGTAGGCCCCACCGCCGCTGCCGCCGGCGGTGTTGCTCAGGAAGCGGGTGTAGTCGAGCAGAAGGTCCGAGCCCTCGTCAAAGCGGGAGTTGTAGAGGCCACCGCCGCTGCCGGTCTGGGCGTGGTTGTCGATGAACGTGCTACCGGCCAGGTCGACGACGCTGCCGTCGTCAAAGCTGGCGTAGCCGCCGCCTCCGTCGCTGCCGGCGGTATTGCTAATGACCGTGGCGTGGGGGACGATGAACCGGGAGCCGGCATCGCCCATGCTGAGGTAGAAGCCGCCGCCAGAGCCACCCAGGGCGCGATTGTTGTACAGGTACATATTGGGCACATAGGCGCGGCTGTAGCCAGCGTAGATGCGCACGCCGCCGCCGGTGTTGCCGGCCACGTTGCCGGTGGCGGTCAGGCCGTGGGTCAGGGTCAGCGCCGAGCCGTCGCGGATGTAGATATCCATGCCGCCATAATTTCCACCGGCAGCAGTGTTATCCTCCACCACCACGTGGTTGCCCACCGCCTGCGCGCGGTCGTCCAGATCGAGGTGCAGGCCGCCCCCTAGATTACCTGCGGTGTTGTCGCGAACCACGTTGTCCTCAAAGGTCGTGACCGTGTTCCCCTCCAGGCCCACCTCGCCGCCGCCAAAGTCGGTTGCTGCCACGTTGTCGAAGATCTGGTTGCGGTCAAAGTGGCCCTGGGCGTTGTTATCCGCCTGGAAGTAGAACCCACCGTAGTCCGCCAAGGTGGCCTCGTTCTCCTGTATCAGGTTGTCGGTCACGTTGAAGCGGCCGAAGTTGTCCATGTGGGCGTAGAGACCGCCGTACGAATCGGCCGTGTTGCTCACGATCTGGGTGTTCTCCAGGGTGAAGGTGTTCGACGTCCAGAAGGTGGCGTAGATGCCGCCGCCGTTGCCGCCGCTGGCCGTGTTGGTCATCACGTCGTTGCCCGTGATGTGCAGGTCGGAGCGGTTGTCCACGT
>CAZCKC010000283.1:0-2578 GCA_964499235.1 uncultured Planctomycetales bacterium
GCACCGGCCGGTGCGGAACGAAGTGGTAGTCCGACAGCGTCATGTCGGCCAGCAGCGCGCTGTCCGCCATGTAGTCGAACGTCCCCTGGTAGTCCTGCATCTGCACCTGGACCGGGTCGAGCGCCACCGTCGTCGATGGACCGTCGCTCTGGCAGCCGACCATGACCACCATTCCTGCCAGTGTTCCAAGGATGATCCGCATGCGTGGGCACCTCCTGAGCGGGCTGGTCCGGTCGCCCGGACACTCCCATAAAATCGGCAGAACGTCGCGCGGCCTAAACCAGCTCCCAAAAGTCCCCCGCCCCGCCCGGCTTTTTCATCGCCCACCCCCGGGCGCACGAATTGCCGACCCACACCATGCATCGGTTAAACTTCATCTCCATGCTGTCACGCCGCTCCATTGCCGCCCTCGCCCTCGCCGCTGCCTGGCTCGCCGCCCTCGGGAGCGTCTCCGGCTTCGCCTGGTACTTTCGCAGCGCTCGCTACCGGGCACACACCAGTGCCGAGCTCTCCAAGTACCTCGGCCTGCCGGCCGAAATCGGCCGCACCAACCCCCTCAGCCTCTCCGCCCGCGGCTTCGGCGATGTCGTCGTCTTCTTGCCCCAACGCCGCGCAAAAATCTTCACCTGCCGCGACGCGCGCTTCGGCTACCTGCCCCCGCCCGATGACGAGCGCTACGTCATTACCCTCCACGACGGCCACGTCGAGATCTCCAGCCGCACCTGGCTCAGCAGCGATTACCGCGCCATCTTCGAAGCCGGCGTCCGCCCCGGCTTCGAGCTCCCCGGCCTCGAGGCCGTCCGGTTCAGCGACATGGCCATTACCCTCGAGCGCGACCCGCTCACCCTCGAACTCGGCGCCGCAGCCGGCACCGTGCGCTTCCCGACCAACCAGACCGGCAACGCCCGACTCGTCGCCAACGCCATCAACGGCACCCCCGTGACCGACCCCGTCTCCTTATCAACCACTTTCTCCCAGGCCCCGACCGGCATCGCTATCGACAACCTCACCCTGACCGTCCCCGCGCTCGCCCTCGACACGCTCACCGGCCGCCAGCCCCGGCAGTTCCGCCTCCAATCCGGTACGTTCTCCGGCTCACTCCACCACCGCGAGCCCGCCGGCAACCCCGTCACCACCGTCTCCGGCACGCTCACCGAGGTCGACATCGGGGAGCTGACCCGCGGCTGGCTCCCCCAGCCGGTCGCCGGCCACGCCAGCGAGCTCCGCCTCGAATCCCTCGAGCTCCGCGGCGGACGCATCGCCCGCGTCGCTTGCGACGGCCAACTCCACGCCGTCGCCCTCCGCGACCTGCTGCAACCGATGGGCATCGATCCCGGCGGCGCCTTCGCCACCCTCTCACTTCAGGAATTCCGACTCGGCCCCACTGGCATCGAACGTGCCGTCCTCAGCGGCTCCCTCACCGGGCTGGACCTCCGCGCCATCACGTCCGGCGGCGACTGGGGCGTCGCCACCGGCGTCGTCGATCTCGCCATCGCCGACCTCGTCATCGTCAATAACCGCCTCCACCGCCTCATCGCCGACGCCCACGTGCGTAACCCAGCCGACCAGGACGGCTGGATCGAAGGCCGCCTGCTCCAGACCCTGCTCACCCGCGCCAGCGGCATCAACCTCCCCAACTGGCTCCCCGACCGTGTCCACTACGCCGAGCTCGGTGTGCGTATCGAAGTCCACGACGAGGAGCTCTACCTCCTCGGCACCCACGGACCCGACAACCAAGTCATCATGACCGTGTTGTTTCAGGAGCAACCGCTGCCGCTCATCTATCAGCCTCGCCGTCCGATCGACCTCGCCACCTGGCTCGATCCGCTCCGTGACCAGCTGACCGCTCTTGCGCGGCAACCCTTCACCCACGGTCCGGCCGAGGATGCGAACCCATGAACATCCTCCGCGCCGACCGCGTCCTCACGACCGTGGCCGTCGTCACCAGCCTCGGCCTGACCGCGCTCACCGTCGCCGCCGTCGTCGTTCAGGGGCAAACCCTTCGCGACCGCGAGCTCGATGCCGCCCGTAACACCGCCGCCGACCTCGCCGCCGAACGCCAGCGCCTCCTCGAAGCCGAGATGCTCGCCGCCTTCGAAACCGCCGCCTCCGCCTACGAGCGCAGCCCGGCCGCCCTCGACGTCTGGGTCACCAGCCATGATTTCTTCGATTTCATTGGCGTCGAGCCCCGCCCCGGCGACCTTGCCGTCTTCCCGCTCACGCCGACCGAAGCCCCGCTCGAAGTCTCCGCGGACCTCCTCACCCTTCCCGAGCCGCGTCTCGCCTCCGCCGAGCCCGCCGTCGTCCTCGTCAGCCAGCCGCTCCCACCGCCCGCCGCCGAGCTCGCCGCCGTCAACGGCGACCTCGGCCGCATGTACGACGCCATCGGCCTCCTCATCACTGGGGTTCGCGAGCGCGGGCTCGACCTTCACCGCGAGGCCGGCCAGACCTTCCGCCAGGCCGCCGACCTGCTCGCAATCCAGCCTGGCTCGATCCGCGGCACCTTCGAAGCCTCGCTGGCCGCCTTCGACAGCCTGATCCAGACCAATCCGCCTCTCGCCGCCGCGGCCCTCGACGA
>CAZCKC010000284.1:0-2545 GCA_964499235.1 uncultured Planctomycetales bacterium
ACCCGATCGGGTTCAGCGAGCGGTGCGCGGTGCTGTTGAAGGAGGGGCAGCCTTACTACCAGATCAACTTCGTGCAGTTTGCGGCCGGGACGCGGGTGGAGCGCTTTGCGCTGGATGCGGTGGAAAAGCACACGGCAGTGCGGGCGGCGGTGGCGGCCGCGCTGCGCGCGGGGGCGCTCGCGCGGGATGAGGGGGCGGCTTTGGATGAGGCGGTGGTCGAGACGCCGGCGGGGTGGGCGGTTGATGCGGTCGAGCGGTTGGAGTTGGAGGGCGGGGGCGTGGTGCGGGCGCTGACGGTGGAGATCGGATCGCATTATGAGCGGCCGGTGGGGCCATTCGGCTTGCACCGGGTGGTGTTGCGGGTGTTGGCGGACGGGCGCGAGGAGCCGTTGGTGGAGGCGCCGCTGGTTGATTTCCTGGGGTCAGGGTATGGGCCGCGGGCGTATCGGAGCCGGGTGGCGGCGGTGGCGCACGAGCCGGCGGTGTTGACGCGGCGGTTCGCGGCGCCGACGGGGCACGAGTTCTGTGATCATCCGAGCCATGCCGAGAACGAAACGCACGAGCATGATCACGAGGTTGTTGAGCCTGGACACGCGGCGCCGGACACACTGCTGGGGCGCGTGGTGTGGCCGATGCCGTTTCGCGAGCGGCTGCGGGTGGAGCTGGTGAACCGGGGGGAGCGGGCGTTGCCGGTGGGGTTGCGGCTGACGGCGGCGTACGAGGCGCCGCGGCCGACGGAGGCGGTGTTGTACTTCCAGGCGCGGTACCGGGTGTTGAGCCCGGCGGCGGTGCTGGACGTGCCGGTGTTGCGGGCGACGGGTCCGGGGCGGGTGGTCGGCTTGCTGCTGAACATTGACTGTCCGCGGGCGGAGTGGTGGGGGGAAGGTGACGAGAAGGTGTGGGTGGATGGCGAGCGGTTTCCGCGGTACTTCGGGACGGGGACGGAGGATCTGTTCAACGATGCGTGGGGTTTGCGAACGCACACGCACGGGTTGCACGGGGTGACGCGGGCGGCGGCGTTCGGGAAGGCGTCGATGTACCGGTGGCTGACGGGCGACGCGATCACGTTTCATGAGGACATTCGGTTCGGGCTGGAGAACTGGCAGCATGGGCGGCAGTGGGACACTCACTACGGGACGCTGGTCTATTGGTACGGGCCGGCGGACAGCGTTGCGCCGGGGCTCTTTCCGTCGCTGACGCGGGAGATGCTGACGCCGCCGGGGCGGCGCGTGCCGGATGCGATCGAGATCGAGCGGAACTCGGCGATCATTCACGACCAGAGCTACATCGTGCGGGCGCAGGACACGGGGGATCGGTTGTCGAACGACATGGGGGTGTACTACCGCGCGGATTACCCGCTGCCGATCGCGATCAACATTCCGACCGAGACGCGGCGGGTGGGGCGGCTGGTGCTGCGGGTGAGCCCGTCGACGCCGTTCGAGACGCTGACGGTGCGGCGATCCGGGGGGCGCACGATCGGGACGGCGCGCTACGACCCGGCCAATCGGGACGGGTTCTACGAGCTGGGGGTGATCGAGCTGACGCCGCGGGACAATGCGGTGGAGGTGGACGTTGACCAGGATGTGCTGCTGGATTGCTGGCGGTTGTTGCCGGTGCGGAAGATTGCCGGCGGCGTCGAGGGGGAGGACCTCGAGCTGGTGAATGAGGCGGTCGATTCGGAGGTCGAGTGGGCGACGCTGGATTGGTCTGGCGCGGGGCAGGTGCGGCTGCTCGTGCCGGCGGGTGAGGTGGCGCGGCTGCGGTTAAAGCCGTTGCCGGCGCGGTCGCTGGAGGCGACGTTGTATTTGACGGCCGGGCCGGAGGGCGGTGCGTTTCAGGTGTTGCTGGACGGGACGGCGGTCGGGGAGGTGATCGAGACGCGGGCGGCGGAACGCGGCATCGTAGAGCGGGGGTTGCCGGTGCGCGCGTTCGACGGGGATGAGGGTGAGCTGGCGTTCAAGAACGTGGGGACGCGGGCGGCGATGGTGGAGCTGGACGCGGTGCGGCTGGTGCCGGTGGTGTCGGCGCACGCGGTTGAGCTCGAGCTGGCGGAGGTGTTGGCGTCCAACGTTGAAGACTTCGGGTTTCAGCCGATTGATGGGGCGAGTCGCGGGGCGCACTTGTGGTGTCGGGCGACCGAGGTCGGGGCGCGGGTGACGTTGGCTATTCCGGTCGAGCGGGCGGGACGGTATCGGGTGGGGGCGGTGCTGACGGAGTCGTTTGACTATGGGGTCGTGCAGTTGCGACTGAACGGCGCGGCGTTGGGAGAGCCGGTGGATACCTTCGGTGAACTGCAGGCGGGAGCGGTGCGGGAATTCGGCGTGGTGACGCTGCCGGCGGGGATGGCGAAGTTGACGGCGGAAGTGGTGGGGAGAAATCCCGAGTCGCCGGGGTATTACTTTGGGTTGGATTGTCTGGTGTTAGAGTGGGTTGGAAAGTGAAGGGGGAAGAGGTGAGCAGGTGAGCAGGGGGAAAGAAAGTAGAGAGGAGACAAGGAGAGAGGAGAGGGGAGAGCTTGGATCCCGGGGTGGGTGTTGGTGGGAGG
>CAZCKC010000285.1:0-2542 GCA_964499235.1 uncultured Planctomycetales bacterium
CGTATCGATTGACCAGGCCCGAGCCGTAGCCGTCGGCGACGTAGATGGTGCCGTCGGTCGGTGATTCGGTCGCCCAAGTAGGCGAGTACTTCCCGCCCTGCCGGTAGACCGGATGGTCAGGCTTCTGGATCTGCAAAACGGTCGCGCCGGCGAGCGTCGTCTTGACCACCTCGCCGGAATTCTGGTCCGTCAGCCACAAGAATTCGTCGGACTGCTGGCCGACGAGGGTCAGGCCGTGGGCACCGAGAAACCGGTCGGAGGGAAAGGCCGACCACGTGCCGGCGAAGGTGCCCTCCGGCTCGAAGATGAGGACGGCGTGCTGAGATTGGTTGAGCACGTAAACCCGCTGCTGCGCGTCCACCACGACGCCGTGCGTGTAACCAAGGCTCACGTCCGCGGGGATCTGCGCCCAGCTCGAGTCCCATAAGTAGGTGCGGTGACCGCATTCGATCTGCATGCTCTCCTCCGGTTATCGATGCCCTGTACCAGGGCGCTGTCCATGGGGTTCGGCTGGCTCAACGGGGAACCGACGACCGACGGATGGCGCAACTGCGGCCCTCCTCCAGCGGCCAGCCGACGAAAGCGATTCGCGTAAGCCCCTTCCCAGAATAGGCTTAGCCCCCTTCTCTCCTGGCAGATGCGTCTGTTGGCACCCCGGGGGTCGGAACGGGACTTGAAACGGATCCGCCCGGACGCGTACATTGTATACGATGTATGCGGCGGCTCAAATCATGTCATGCCGCCGCCGGAAGCGCTAACGAACGTCATGTCTGACACAACAGCTTAGGAGGTGGAGAATGCTACGACCGCAAACGATGGCTGGCGCCCGTCTAACGCAACGGGTCGGTGCCGTACTGATTCTGATCGCCGGCTTGGGAATGGGTCAGGTCGCCCACGGCGACCTCATCGCGTACTGGAACTTTGACGAGCCCGCCGGGGCCACGGCGCTCCAGGACCAGGTGGGGCCCGCTGACGCTGTTGCGGCCAGCGCGGGCAACCTGCCGATGGCCGGCCAACCGGGCATCTTCGGCGGCGGGTGGTCGTTCGACGGCAGCGATGACAACCGGCTGGCGGTCGACGCTGCGGCCGGCGACAACGCGGCGTTTGTCCCGCTCGGCTTCAGTGGCTGGTCCTACAGTGGCTGGATCAACACGACGAGTCTGGATGGTGCCGACACGATCTTCAGCATTTCTGATGCGGCCGCCGGGAGCGAGGAAGCGGCCCTGCGCCTGACCGGGGGGTTGGTGAACTTCCTGGGCCGTCACAACAGCAACCCGAATGTCGACATCACCGGCACGACGAATGTGTCGGATGGCGAGTGGCATCACCTGGCCGTCGCAAGCGATGCCTCCGGGACGATTCTGTACGTCAACGGCGTAGCCGAGGCGAGCACGGGCGACGGCGTCGACATCGCGACGTTCACGACGAATGCCGGGAACATCTCCGTCAACTTCGGCGCCAACAACGACAACGCCCCGAACTTGCAATGGGAATACGCGGGCCTGATCGACGAGTTCCGCGTCTACAACCACAAGCTGAGCGCCGCGGAAGTCGCAGTGCTGGCGATCCCTGAGCCCAACTCGCTGCTCCTGCTCGGGCTGGCAGCGTTGGTTGCGCGGCGGCGTTAATCCGGAGGCTCCCAGTGCCCCGGTCGGCAAGCGTCCGACCGGGGCGTGGCGTCGCTGGCCACGACCGGCGCGCGGCGGAGGTCATCGCTTGTGTTCACTTTGTTCGGCCGATCCCTCCCCTTCATCCTGGTGGGTCTGACGACGGCGGCGGCAAGTGCCGCCGGGCTGGTCGAGACGCGGCTGTTTAACCGGGGCGATTTCGGCTACCACACGTTTCGCATTCCGGCGGTGGTCGTCTCCGAAGCCGGTACCGTGCTCGCCTTTGCGGAAGGTCGGGTCGACAGTCCCGCCGACAGCGGCAACATCGACCTGGTCCTGCGGCGTAGCTTTGACGGCGGACACAGTTGGGGCCCGCTGCAGATCGTTTACGAGGATGGCGGCGAAACGATTGGCAATCCCGTTCCCATCGTGGACCGCATCACCGGGACCATCTGGTTACTCTTCTGTCGCAATAACACCGAAGTCTTCGTGACCAGCAGCACGGACGACGGCGCAACCTGGCCGCCGCCGCGGAACATCACGAGCGACGTCGCGGACCTTGTCTGGAGCTTCGTCGCGACCGGGCCGGTGCACGGATTTCAGACGGCCGACGGGCGCCTCGTGGCCCCAAGCTATCGCAACGACACCGGCAGCCCTTCCAATGTCCGCTCGTACCTGATCTACAGCGACGATCACGGCAGCACGTGGCAGGCCGGCGACTACCCGGGCTCGCGTTCCGGCGAACCGAGCGCGCTCGAGACGGAAGACGGCCGCATCTACCTAAACGCCCGCAGCTGGGACGGCCTGAACCAGCGCGCAGTCGCCTTCAGCCGTGACGGGGGCGCATCGTGGCTGCCGCTCGCGTACGACGACCGCCTGCCCGACCCCCCTTGCCAAGGAGCGGTCACCCGCTATACGGACAAGTTCACCGGTGA
>CAZCKC010000286.1:0-2512 GCA_964499235.1 uncultured Planctomycetales bacterium
CGCGTGTTCGACGCCGCCCGGTACGCCCGCTACCAGCGCCGCCTCGCCGGCAGGATGGGGGTTCTGCTGGAGTGAGGGAGCGCGGTATTGCAGGCCTCTACCGGCGAGGCAACCCCATCGGGGTACAATGCCCCCGGCACCGGGGGCATAGTGATGAGGAACATGAAGGATCGATTCGGAGCCAGAGGGCGATGTCTGAAAAGTGGTCACAACGCCTCGTGAGCGAGCTCGCCGCGAACGTTCCCCCAGACGTCGCCGACTGGCTGGATGGCGGCGCCCGTCGCGGTCTCGGTGGTCCGCATCTGGGCGACTTCACGGACCCGATCGCTGCCGAAGCGTTGTTGGATTCATCGCCTGACGCTCTCGCGGGCGGCCTGATGCTGCCTGACACCCTGCCGCTGCTCGGCAACGGGCACGGTGACGCGATCTCACTCCGCTTTGGTCCGGATGGGCACGTATCTGAACTGATCCGCTGGCACCATGAGGGCGGCAACTGGCGGCCGTTCGGCAACACGCTGGCCGAGGCGATCCTGTGTGATATTGGCTCCATGAAGGCGGCGAGCGGGACGGCATTTACTTGCGAAGACAGCGATACGCCACGCCCCTGGGAGCAATGGGCTGTCGATTGGGTCCGGCGTACAACCGCCCCCCGCCTACACTGGGGCGATCCTCACGCCGGCGACAGGCTGTCCGTGTTCCAATGCCTGCTCGACGCGGACACCTGCGAAGTGGCTGTGCGACGCGAACGGTGCTGGGTCAGCCTGATGTCCGGATTGGGACGGATGTGTCTCGAGATGGGTGGGAGGGCGATCGCTGAACGGGTCGGCGTCACCTGGCCCGTTTTCGAGCGGTGGTTGTTCGATACCGCAACGGTCCCCGAAGCCTACCGCGAGCCGCTCAGCAGCGCCGTAAACGTGCCCATCCACGAGCTAGTCCGACAAGATTGGGGCCAAGCCAGCCGTGAAGCGAGCCAAGTACGCGGGCGCCGTCCTGGTCTCACGTGGCCACACGTCGTTCTCGGTTGGGCCGCAGAGCGCGATTGCGACCTGACACGCGCGGCCGAGCACTACACGGCCGGGCTCAAGCAACTCGGCACGAGTGGCGGCTTGCTGGTGATCGATGAGCACGAGTTCTCGATCGAACGCCTCCGCGAACTTGGGGTTCATCTTTCTGACGCCAGCGCCATTCACCCCAGAGTCCAGGTCGCTCTGGCAGCCGAGACGCGCGCCGAGCTTTGGTCGAACGTGCGGGCCTACTGGCTGCGAAAGGCGGAAGAGGCGGCGGCGCAGGGCGATCACGGCCGCGCGTATCAGTGCTACTACCGCGCTGGTTGGGACGATTACGTCGCCGATGACATCGGCCACGTCCTCGATGGTCTGGTCAGGAGTGCTGAAGCCGCTGGGTACACGACGCTCTGTCGGCTCGCAGAACGCCATCGCGCAAGCTGGAAAGTGATCGATAGGCCTCCAGCAGCAGCGATGACGCCGCCGGCGTCGCGGTCATGGCTTGGTGCTTTCAAGCGATGGGGACTGGGCAACTGACGGCGCCTTGCGGCTTCGGTTCGAGCGAGGAGAATAGGCGGAATCTGGGGGAGGTCGCCCGGTTGGGCGTTGCGGGTGCGGGTGGTTGATGCACGACAAGACGGTGAGGATGCATCTCAAGGACGGGACGCCCAACGGGCTGATCCATGCCGAGGTCGGCAACTGGTCCGGACGGCTGATCACGATCCCGCGGGCCGCGCTCAAGCGGCTGGCCGACGAGCCGGAAGCGCGGCATCCCGGCGTTTACATCCTGGCCGGCAGTGACCCGGAGTACGCCGGCCGCGAACGCGTCTACGTCGGCGAGGCCGAGGACGTCTACGCGCGGCTCGTCCAGCACAGTAAGAACGACGAGAAGGACTTCTGGAGCCGGACGGCCCTGATCCTGAGCAAGGACGGGAGCCTGACGAAGGCCCACATCCGCTTCCTGGAGAGCAGCCTGATCGACGAGGCGGCGAAGGCGGCCCGCGTGATCCTGGACAACGGCAACCGCCCGCCGCCACCGAGCCTGCCGGCCAGCGATCAGGCGGACATGCAGTTCTTCCTCGAGCAGACGCGGATCCTGTTGCGGCTGCTGGGGTTCGATCTGTTGCAGCGGGCGCCGGTGCCAGCCGGCGGTCCGGCGGCCACGGTCGCCGGTGACGACGTGTTCGAGCTGCGTTCGGACGTCGTCGACGCGCGGATGGTGCTGGTTGAGGGCGAGTACGTCGTGCTACGCGGCTCACGCGCTCGGCGACACGGTGTCGCGGGCTGGATCTCGCATCGCAACGTGCGGGATCAGCTGGTGGAGGACGGCGTGCTGGTTCCGTGCGAAAACACGGAGCAATACGAATTCGTGCGGGACTACGCGTTCTCCGGGCCGAGCGTCGCGGCGGCCGTCGTGGATGCGGCCAACGGCAAAGGCCGGTTCAAGTGGCGGCACGCGCGCTCGGGGCAGACGCTGAAGCAGTGGGAGGATGCGCAGCTGGCGGCGA
>CAZCKC010000287.1:0-2495 GCA_964499235.1 uncultured Planctomycetales bacterium
GTGGGTGAGCGCCGCGAGCGGTTCGAAGTGTTGGCCGAGCGGTTTGGGCGGGGGGCGGCGGAGAGGGTCGGCTGGGCCTCGCAGGCGACGCCGATGCTGGTGTTGCAGGTGAACCGGGTGAAGCGGCCGACGGGGTTTTCGGCTGACGAAGTCGCGACGGTGTTCGGCGCGGGCGCGCGGCTGGTGGGGGACACGGTCTTCCTGCCGCCGGGGGGTGAGCCATTTGCGACGGAGCTTTTTCGGCGGGGCGACCTGTTCGTGCAGGACACGACGGCGCACACGGCCGCGCGGGCGGTGCAGGCGCAGCCGGGGGAGCGGATCCTGGACTTGTGCGCGGCGCCGGGGGGGAAGTCGGCGGCGCTGGCGGTGGCGCTGGGTGATCGGGGGGAGGTGGTCGCGTGCGATGTCGATCCGCAACGGCTGATGCAGGTGGCGGCGAACTGTGACCGGCTCGGGCTGACGTGCGTCCGGTCGCACGTGATCGAGCAGCCGGAGCGCGGCCCGGTGCTGGAGGGCGAATTCGATGCGGCGTTGGTGGACGCGCCGTGCTCGAACAGCGGGGTGATTGCCCGGCGGCCGGAGGCGCGGTTTCGGTTGGAGCGGGGGCAGACGGAGCCGCTGGTGGCGTTGCAGGGGCGGCTGCTGGGGCAAGCGGCGGCGCGGGTGCGGCCGGGGGGGCGGCTAGTCTACAGCACGTGTTGCCTGGAGCCGGCGGAGAACGACGCGGTGGTGCAGGCGTTTTTGCAAGGGGCGGACGAGTGGCAGCTGGTGACGCGGCAACTGACGCTGCCGCGGTGGGGGACGGCGGTGGAGGACTGGCTCGACGGCGGGTTCGCGGCGATGTTGCGGCGGAAGGTGTAGCGCGACTCAGCGGCCTTCGAAGAGGCGTTCGCCGAGGAGCGGGTCGAGGGCGCCGACGGCGTTGATCTTGTCGGCGGTTTTCTGGACGTCGTACTCGAGGCGGACGAACTCGACTTGCTCGATCGAGCAGCCGAGGGCGGCGGCGACGAGGCTTTCCGGGCCGTTGCCGCTGTCGCGGGGGTGGATGATGACGTAGCTGGCGCGGGGGTCGCGGTCGCGGGGCTGGCCGACGCTGCCGACGTTGATGATGGTGCGTTCTTCCTCGATCTCGTAGAAGGGGGCGTCGGGCAGCTCGTTGGGCGGGTCGAAGTAGGGGTCGTCGAGGAAGACGCCGGGCTGGTGGGTGTGGCCGACGAAGCAGACGCGGCCTTCCATGCGCTCGAAGTTGGCCATGACCTTTTGCGGGTTGGTGAAGACATCTTCGGGGAAGATATACTCGTTCATCGGGCGCCGTGGCGAGGCGTGGACGTAGAGGATGTCGTGCTCGAGGCGGCGGACGGCGAGGCGACCGAGGTAGTCCCAGCGGGCGTTGCGCTGGGCGGTGTCGGGTTCGTTCTCGAGTTCCTGGCGGGACCAGTAGGCGGCGCGTTCGGCGGGCGTGTTGAAGTTGGTCGGCTCGTAGAGGACCGCGTGGTCGTGGTTGCCCATGATGGAGAAGCGGCAGCGGGCCATTACGAGGTCGAGGCATTCGCGCGGGTTGGGTCCGTAGCCGATGATGTCGCCGAGACAGACGATCTCGGTGATCTCGCGGCGATCGATGTCCGCGAGGACCGTCTGGAGGGCCTCGAGGTTGGAATGGATGTCGCTGATGATCGCGTACATAAGCGTCAGATGCCGACTCGATACCGGGGTCGTCCGCGCCGCCGACCGAACCGCGGAGGATAGCCGAGTCGCCTCGCGGTGGCCAGCGGCAGTCTAGGGTGAAGCGAATCGCGGAGCAGGCTTTGGCAGAGCGGGATTACGAGCAGGTGGTGGCCGCCCTGGGGGCGCTCGACGGGCTGACGCGCGCGGCCCGGATGGAGCGGGTCGTGGACGTGCTGTGGGAGCAGCTCGCGCCGACGGGCGTGTCGTGGGTGGGGTTCTACTGGCCGGTCGCATCCGCGTTTCCGGACGGGACGCCGGGGATGGAACTCGGGCCGCGGCGGGACAAGCCGGCCTGCTCGCCGATCGGCTTGCACGGGGCGTGCGGGCAGGCGTACCAGACGGGGCGGGCGCTGGTGGTGGCGGACGTGGCCGAGCTGGGCGCAGGCTACATCGCGTGTGATCCACGCGACCGGTCGGAGGTCGTCGTGCCGCTGTTGGAGGCGGACGGAAGCTGCTGGGCGGTGCTGGACGTGGACAGCCACGCTTACGCGGCGTTCACGGAGGTGGACGCGGCGGGGCTGGGCGTGGTTCTGGCGGCGGCGGGGCTGACTCAGCGATCCTGATCGTTTTTCGAATCGGCTTCAGATGAGGTCTCGCCGTCGGCGCCGTCGTTGCGCTCGGGGGGCGGGGTTGTGTCGTGCGACGCGTCGCCGGGCGGGGACTTGCGGCGGGGGGGGGGGGGGGGGGTGTGTTGGGGGGGGGGGGGGGGGGCGGAGAGCGGGGGTGTGCGGGCGAAGACGTCGCCGAGCCGCTGGGGGCGGGGGGGGGGG
>CAZCKC010000288.1:0-2484 GCA_964499235.1 uncultured Planctomycetales bacterium
CACCTGCGCGGGCGCAACAAAGCACCCGGTCGCGATCAGCGCCGTCAGCAAGGATTTCATCCGACTCTCTCCAGTGTGGGGGCATGCGGGTTGGTCACGCGACTGAGCCGCTAATATGACCGCGTCCAGATCACCGCGTCGCGGCTAGCCTTCCCGCTTCTAGTCCGGCCTCCTAGGTCGTTATTGTGCCCCAATGTCTGATTCGGGTCAATGATGACCTGCGAACCACCCACAGGAGGCGCTAAGCCCGCATTCGACGTAGATCGTCCGCGCTCGATCCCCTGGCCGAAACCCTTAAATAGTGGCGTCCCGCGTCAGACGCGCATGAGGTGATACTGACATGGGACGACCGACCAAGTGCCCGTACTGCGGGAGCACGCATTCCATCGGCCGCGGTGTGCGGCGAACCAAGCTGCGCGGCGACCGCCGGATCCGCGAGTGCCGCGGGTGCGGCCGGCGGTACACGCCGAAGCACCAGCGACCGGCCAGCCTACCGGAAGAGCCGATAGTCGCGGCGTCATGAACGCCGCGGGCCTCCTGCTCGAACCGCTGGCGCAGGTTCACGCCCGGATCGACGCGCTGCAGACCGCCGTTCGGGAGCTCTACTACGCGCTCATGCTCTGGCCACACGCCTGCGAAGCGTGTGGCGACGAGGCGCTGGTCATGCTCCGCGAAGGCATGTGCCGTTGCCAGGCGTGTGGGCATCGCTTTGATCCGACGCTGGCGTTCACCCGCTGCGCGAAGTGCGACGGCCGGCCACGCCGCCGGTGGAGCCGGTACGCCTGTAAGCGCTGTGGCCGCGATGTGCCCTCGCCGTTCCTCTTCGACGGCAAGGTCTTCGACGCCGCGTACTACCGGCAGAAGATGCAGCAGAGCCGGGCCCGGCGGGCGGAGCAGGCTCGGTCACAACCGCCGCGGCCGCCCGCAACGTCCAGCACAAGGGTCGCCACGGCGCCGATCGACCTCACGGCCGTGCCGGGCCTCGAGGCGGCGCTCGCCCTACTGACCGCCGCGGGCAAACCGGCATGGCTGCCACCGGCCCCGGGGCTGATGCTCGACCGCTACGAACGACACCTCCGGGCGCGCATCGGCCCGGCGCCGGTCGCCCTGGTCGACCTGCCGCCGTTGCAGGCCGACCGGCGGCTGGACCGCATCGGGTGCTTTGTGGCCGCGGTCTTCCTCGCCCACGCCGGCGTGCTGGTGCTGGAGCAGGTCGGCGAGCATGTCCTGATCAGCCAACATGAAACTCACTGAAAAAGACAAGGCGTTCCTGGAGCAGCTGCGGCGGCTGATGGATGCCAAGGACCTGTGGGTCGATCTGCGGATCGACCAACCCAGCTACATGGTGCTCCGCGGCACGTACGGCGACAAACTCCACGCCGCCTTTCGCCTGAGCCGCCAGGGCGTCCGCTGGCGGTTCCAACGCATATTCAACGACATCTATGTCTCAGCCTTCGAGACGATCCTCTTCGTCGAGACCACGTTCGGGCCCGCCCTGCGCGACAACGCGATCCGCATCAGCCGTGAGCGTTATGCCCTGCGACAGCGGGCGCCGCGGGCGGAGTTCCAGTCGGCCGCCGACTTGCAGGAGGGGACGGAGGATCCTGCATGACCGCGCCACCCCGCGTAGCGTTCGATCACGGCAAGGTCAGCCGGCTGGCCGACATCACCGATCTGGTGGCGCTGCTGTTCCCCAACAACCAGAACCAGCAGCACGCGGCCGCGCGGCTGCTGCTGGCGCTACGTGAGCAGCGTGAGCCACTGGCGTCGTTTCAGTTCCTGGAGTCCGAGCACGGGATCTCACGGCGGACGCTCGAGCGGGTCCGGGCCAAGCTCAGTCGGCTGGGGCTGATCCAGCACGTGACCTGGATGAACCGTCGCTATGGCGGGCAGACGGGCTGGGTGCTCAGCACCCGCTTCGCCAGCTCGCTACGCCGGTGGGCGAACTTCGTGGAGATGTGGTCGACGTACGACGACCCCGAGCGACTGGCCAAGGAACGCCAGCTGGTCGAGCTGCTCGCTGCCAGCGGAAGCCGTTCAACCCCGTGATCAGCTGTTTCTCGTCGAGAACCGTCCCGTCCAGGCCACCGTCCGGCCGGCCCCCAATTGTCAAGGGATTCGCCCGCCGCAGCGGTCTCGTCGAGAGCAGTCGGCACGGGCAGCACGAAGCGGGCGATTGCTGCTCAATGGACCCTCGCCAACGCAGATTGGCCGGGCTGACCCGGTTTTCGGTGCGAGACGGGTTCAGGCGCCGATACTCACATCCGTTTTAACAGCGATCGAACGAGTGCGTCGCGCGGAACCGACCTGATTCCACATCAGAAGGCCGCCCTCAACCACTGTGTACCGGCCGTTGCGACGCCCGCGATGACAGGCGGCGGCCAAGGTGAGGACACCTACCACCAAGACCGAAACATTCTTAAGTGCCGCCGCGTTACCACCCAGCACTCCTCACTCGTGCACGCTCGTGCATGTCGGCACCCC
>CAZCKC010000289.1:0-2467 GCA_964499235.1 uncultured Planctomycetales bacterium
CCAAAAAGCGCAGCGCGTCCCGGCTGAGCTGCTCTTCGGGTGGGGGTTGATCCAGGGGTGGGCTCTGCAAGGTGACATCCTCGGGGGCCGTGGGCGAGGATGACGGGGTGGGGGGATTCCATGCATTTGATGGGTTTCTATCTGTGACGGGAACGGGCGTAACTGCCACGGTCACGCTGGCGGGGGGTGATTCCAAACCGGAATCCGTGTAATCGGCGGGACGCGCGCGACGGATGTCCGCATCGCTGATTTGCCGGTCCTTGACCGTCGCCGCGGGGATCCGGATGAGAAAGGGCTCCGGGTGCTCATCGGCCAGGCGCACCACCGCGGTTCCGACCGGCAACGTGCTCAGCGCGTCGCGCTGGGCGTCGGTGAGGTTCATCGCGCCGGCCAGCGTCCGGACATCGGCGGCGAGCTTCTGGCTCAGGCCGATCGTCGCGTAGGAGTTCGCGAAGGCCACCTTGCTGAGCAGCGAGGCCGACTGGTCGATGAAGACAAAGCCCAGCCCGTACTCGCGGACGGTGCGGATCGAGCTCTCCAGTACGCTCTCGCGGCTGCCGGAGGGCTTGGCGAGCAGAAGATTATGCGCCTCCTCCAGGGCGATCACGTTGGTCAGCTCACGCTGCGGGCCGGCGGCCAGCCGCAGCCGGTAGAGGTAGAGCATTAGCGCCTCCGAGAACATCGTCCGGTCGGCCGAGCCCGACAGCCCGTCCATCTCGATGACGACGTTGCGGTCCAGCAGCGTGCGGATCGGCTCGTTGGTCTGGGCGTTGAGGACGGTGCCAAATTCACCGTAGGTCAGGGCGACGAGGATGCGTTCGGCCGACGCCTGCCACATCGCGGCCCGGCCCTTGAGCTTGGTCCCGCGGAGCCACGCCAGCAGGTCGATGAACGTCGGCCAGCGGGCGACCTGGCCGGTGAACACGCCGCTCGCGGTGTACAACTTCTCGAGTCCAGCGATCAGCAGGCTGATCACCCCCTCCCCGCCGAGGTAGGCGGACGCGACCACGTCCACGACGAGCTTCAGCCAGACGTGTGGTTCGCAGCCGGGCGGCGGGATCAGCGGGTTGAAGGCCAGCGGGGCCACGTCCCGGCCGGGGGTGTAGACCGTCAGATCGGGATGATGCTGGCGGAGATTGCGGTAGCTGCGCTTCCAGTCGAGCACCAGTACCCGGGTGCCTTGCTGCATCAACCGGTCGAGCAGCACGAACGCGAGGTTGGTCTTGCCCGACCCCGACCGGCCGGCAATCAGGACGTGCTCGGTCAGGCGCTGCTGGGGCAAGCGGAACGGGAACAGGCCGCGCTGTGCATAAGTCACGGTCCCGATCTCGAGCTCGCCGCTGGTCGCGAAGGTCCGCTCCGGCGGTGGGAACGGCGCCCGGTCGGGCTGGTAGTCCTGTTTCAAATGCTGGCGCGCGAGCAATTCCAGCGTGATCTCGAGTTCGGTCCGGCCGTCCGGATCGGCCAGGTAGACCGACCACAGCCGGTCGATCTTGGAACCGAGCACCGGCCGCAGCTGGCGGCAGAGCTCGGCGGCGCGGGTCGTCACGGGGCATCACCCGGACGGTCGGCCAGCAGGGCTCGCTGGCGATAAGTGGTCAGGTAGGTCTGGAGCGTCTCGGGCAACGCCGATCGCAGGCGGGACAAATCGCTCCAGAGCCGGGCCCGTTCATCGCGCCGTTCGCGGTAGAGGTCCTGCAATAGCTGATGCAGCTGCGGGTCGAACGCATCGGGCGGTTGCTCGGCCGGGAGGTGCCAGCTGAAGGCGGTGTTGAAGGCCGCGCACTTGGCCTGTTCGATCTCGCTGACGCGGCGGGTGTAGATCTCGACGCGCTCGCGGACCTGTCCGATCACGTCCTCGAGCGCGAGCTTTTGCGTCTTCTGGCGGTCGGTCAACCAGGCCGTCGCGGGGTCTTCGGCGACGGGAAACGAGCTGCGCTGGGTACCGGGATACGAATCAGCCGGGGCGCCGAAACCGGCCGTCCGGTACGCAATAGGCTCGGCAAGGGCGTACCGGGCGGGGTCCGGATCAGCGCTGTAGCGGGTCGGAGCGGTCGCTAGCGGGAGCGTCAAAGGCTGTCCTGGCGTTGCCGGGGGGTGTTGGTTTGGGGTCATGTTGATCACCTGGTTTTGATATCACTGCCGGGTGGTAAGCGGCGCTGGGATATAAAGGTTTCGGTCGCCGGCACGGGCCGTGCGGGGACGAAAAGCATATAAGGCAGCGGGTCAACGCAGTCCGATGCGTCACCTCACACCCGACCACCGCCGGCGCCGGCTGCGGACATTCGGACAGCGGTCCTGGCGCCGCGTGGGCCAGCTCGCCGCCGAGCTCGTCACCGCGCCGTCCGCCGAACGGGAAGCCTTACGGGCCGAGCTCGAGTTCGAGCGCTGGTTCGCGGAGACCTGCGACGCCAGCCGCCTGTCAGAGGCCGACCGCCGCTGAGCGTCAGCCTTGAGGGTTCGCATA
>CAZCKC010000290.1:0-2458 GCA_964499235.1 uncultured Planctomycetales bacterium
GTCGCATCAATTACCATTACCCTGCGTCATTTCATCCGCAAACCATCCCCTACGCGCTTGTGTGTGCGTGGGGCGAATCATGACGTAAGGGCGGCTCGCGAGCCGCCCCGACAGCGTGGGAGCAGGCTTCTTATCATGCGACATCGTGTATTGCCCGCCGTCCACCGGACCGTAAACGATCCGGCTACGGGTGGCGGAAAAGACGGGTGAACCCGCCTCGGTCCAACCGGGCAACTCAGGCCCATTCATGGGTCTTGCCAGCATCAGTAGCCCGCGTGCCTTTAGCGGCGGGCGGTTGAGCGTGATACAAGGCACTGTCGCATCAATTACCATTACCCTGCGTCATTTCATCCGCAAACCATCCCCTACGCACGTCCGGGCGGGCATGGGTGTAGGGGCGCAGCCGCGTCTGCGCCCGATCAATATGCCAGCCGCGTCGAAGACCCCAACACGGCGTTGAGCGAATCGCCCAGAATCCAGAAGGTGCTGGACGCCGCCGGTTCCAGGCGGAAGACGGTTTCGTGGATGTTGGGCCGCCAACGGTGACTCTCACCGGTGATGAAGTAATCGGCGTTGTGGTTGAGTTCGGTGGCGAAAAGGCGCAGGCGGACCCCGACCGTCCAGGCGATCTGGTGGGCGTTGGCGGTGCCGTCGGATGGGCGGCGGTAGGTCAGGCTGGCGACGGTGCCGGACGGGTCCTTGCGCCGCGAAAGCTCGAAATGGGCGACCGATTCGGCCCCGGCGTAATCACCAAGCGGCAGGCGCAGACGCAATCCGCGCTTGCCATAGGCGGCGATGCTGGCGCTGTCCTCACGCTCGACGATGATCTGGTGCTGGTTGATGGTCGGCGCACCCGTGAGCGTGAGTCCGCTGAGGACGGCGGGCTGGATACCCGCGCCGTTATCGACGGTCACGCGAGCAGTACCACCCTGGGGCGTGACCGTGACCGCCGCCGATCCACTGCTGAATGCCGCCGCCGGGGTGAGCGATCCCGCTCCGGCGAACTCACCGTTGGGACGGCGCAGCCGTGCCTGGAAAGTGCGGGTCTGGCCGGCGGGGACGGTCACGGTGGTGTTGAGTTCCCACAGGATTTCGCCGCTGCCCTGCTTGCGCGGGTCCACCTCGACGCGGACGGCGTTGGCGATGGCCTGACCGTAGCTGTAATCGAGCGCGACCGGCTGGTATGCGCCGGTGCTGGTGTAGACGGTGGCGGTGCGGACGGTGCGTGTGAGCAGATGGTGGCGGTTCCACCAGGTCGCCACACCGCTGCGGTTTATAAAGAAGCGTCCGCGCTCGGCCTCGGTGATGTCGCGCAGAGCGGCGTAGGCGCTGGCGGATTCGCGGTCGCCGTAGGTGTCGATGGTGGTCGCGCCGGTCTGGATCGCGCTGGCGGTGATCCCGGCGGCGTCCAGCACATCGCGCACGACCGCGTCGCCGGTCACACTGGTATACAGCGGCAGCGCCACCGGCACCGACGCCAACCGCTGCTTCTCGCCGACGCCGTGCAGCGTGATGCGGCGCTTGCCGGTGACCGGACCCGGCGACCAGTCGATTTCGGGATAATCCAGGTAGCCGGTCCACATGACCGTGCTGCCCATGCTGATGCGGATCGGTCGGCGCGGCTGGACATAACCCACCTGCTCCGGCAGGTACTTGCCGAAGTCGTTGCGCAGGACGATCTCGCAGGTGGATTCGTCGGCCATGGTCTGGTATGGCTGGCGCATGCCCAGCGACCACGCCAGCCGCATGACATCATCGCTGACGTCTTCATAAACCCCGGTCCAGTCGATCTCAACGCGCATCATGCACGCCGTGCCGCTTCGCGCTGCAAGGCATCGTAGAAGGACTCGATGTCGTTCACGCCGTAGACGTTGATGGTCGCACCGTTGAAGCGCACCCCGCCGCCGCCTTCCAGCATCAAGCCACGCGGCGACGGAACCACGCGCATACCGTCCGCCGGGACGACGGCTTCCTGTCCATGCACGACACCGGCGACGGTCCCGGTGGGCAGGCTGCCGGTCCAGGGGGTGCCGCCAGCGTAGGCGGGGATGGGTGAGGGAGCCGGCACGCTGAAATCGGGCATCCGCACCGACGCGACCGCATGACGGAAGGCATCGACCGCCGCCGTCGCCGCCCGTGCCGGACCGATCACGGCGTTGAATTGACCGCCGACCGCGCCGATGTCGCCGCCGAATCCGCCGACGGCTCCCCCGGCACGCCGGAGCGCGGCCTCGAATCCGGTCAGGCTGTCGCGTGCTTTCATCAGCCGGGGCGTGAGTTTATCCACCAGGGTGATCTCGCCGTGCAGGGCGGCGACCTGTGTGCTCATGGGGGTATGCTCCTTGTTTGATGTGGTGGATGGGGGTGATGTAGGGACGCCAAGGCGTCCGCGAATTTTTGTTCTATATTTTCATTATACCATCGTTGTCAAGACCCCGCGTGCGATCAGAATCACGCC
>CAZCKC010000291.1:0-2446 GCA_964499235.1 uncultured Planctomycetales bacterium
TAGTGGCTGTCCACGACCGTGCCGGCCGGAATCGTGCCACTCAGCCCCGTCGGCCACAGGTCCACCGTCAGCGCCGCCCCCAGCGTCACGTCCTGCCGCTCGTCAAACGCGAACAGCGTGTCCCGCACGTCGAAGTCGTTGTTCCCCACGCTCGCCGGCGGCGCGATCAAGTCAAACGTCCCCCCGGCCGGCGTCGTCACCGCTCCGCCAATCACCGCCGCCTGCGCCACCAGCCCACCGCCGGCCGCCACGGCCACCCCCAGCAATCCGCGCACAATCATCTGCTTCAGCATCGCATCTTCCCTTCTCTCGCCAATGGTCACCCTCTAAGAAAACGGTCCCGGCAGCATCCGGAACCGCTTGCGACTAGTACACCTTAGCAGACCCCGCCTGTCGGGATCAACACCGATCAACCCCCAGTCTCCGCGAAAGAAAGGCGAAAACCAGCCCGCCAAAACACCCCTGCCTCGCCGCCCCCTCGCGACACGTACCCCCCATTGCCCATTCTCTCGACGCTTCAATGCCCATTCTCGGACTACGAGACCAATCGCTTCTAGCGATCGCCCGCCCGTCTGCGGAGAAACCGAACCACCCGCCACCGCTCCCGCTTCGCCTGGAAACGCAAATAAAAAACGGGCAGGCAGGCACCACGTGCCTACCCACCCGTCGCGACTTGAATCCCGATTCAACCGTGCGCCGCCACCTACCGCGCCGCAAACCCGAACGCGTTCGTCCACGCCATCCCGCCCGTGCCAACCAACTCCGCCCGCACGTAGTTGTCAATCCCCCGCACCCGGCGGTAATTCAGCGTCGGCCCCGTATGCACCTTCTTCCCATCCGCGATCCAGTGATACTTCTCCGCCGCCAACGGCAGCCCGTTCTCGTAACCCTCGACCGTGATCGTCCCGGCCGCCGCGTCATGCTCGATCCGCCGAATCAGCGGCGTGTGCCGGATCGACCCGCTCTCCCCCGTGTGAATCCGCATCGACGCCAGGTAGAACGATCCGCGCTTCACCGCCTTCAACACCGCCTCCCGCTCCAGCGACGGCGTCAGCACCAGGTTCCAGTCCCGCCCCAGGTGCACCGCCGTGTGCGTGTCGTCGTTCGAAAAACCCCACACCGGCCGCGTCGGCATCTTCGCCATCAACAACTTGTCCCACAGGTTCCGGTCCAGCGGGTACTCCCGCAGCGGCCGCGTCCCGTTCGACACCTCGAGCCCCAGCAGGTGCGGGTGGTCCTTGAACAATTGCGCGTAGTCCGCCACCACCGCGTCCGGCACCTCGTGGTGCGATTCCTCCGGCGCCTCGAACCGCACCGCCATCCGCGACCGCCGCAACGCCCGCGGCGTCTCCGCCGTCAGCGCCGGCGCGCCCTGCGGCGTCGCCACCGCCGTGAACGGCCCATGCGCCGAGCCGCTCGTGTCCGCGACCTCCTTCACCGCCAGGTTATCCTCCGCGGCCGCCCCCGTCGGCGGCTCGAACGTGTACTGCGCCATCAGTCCGCCGGCCGACACCCGCTCCGAGCGTCCCGGCACCGCGCCGCCCGCAATCGCCGCCAGCTCATCGCCCGTTAACGCCCGCGCCCAAAGCCGCACGTCGTCAATGTCCCCCTCGAACGTCGTCGAGCCCGTCCGCGAATCCCGACCGATGAAGTAAGCCGCGCCCAGCAGGTCATACGCCCCGGCCGAGTCCGCCTTCTCCACCACCAGCCTCCCGTCGAGATACAGCGCGACGACATCCCCGCGCCGCACCCCCGCCAGATGATGCCATTCACCATCCCGCGTATCGATCCCCAGCGCGCTCGGCGCCACGTTCAAATCGACCGTTTGCCCACCGTTCGGCGGCTCCACGTACACCCGTACCCGGTTGTCCGTGTGCAGCTCCAGGTTCAGCGCCCCGCCCTGGCCGCCGGCAAAGTTACCCATCAGGATGTTCCGACCCTTGGACGTCGTCCGGAACCACGCCTCTACCGTGAAGTCCCGCTGCGTCAACGCCCGCAGCTCCGGCGTCAGCCGCACCTGCAAGCCCGGCACCTGCCGATTGTCCCGCGGCCAGTGCATCGCCGGGTGACACAACACCGCCACGCCCTCGACCGCCCCCACCTGCCCCAACACCTCGTTGATGTCCCGGCTGCTGCTGACAAAGTCACAGAACAGGCTCAGCGTGTGGTGATGCCGCGACAGTTCGTTCCCCGGCACCGCCAGCATCCCCAGTTCCGCCGGGTCCTTCCCCCACTCCTGCCACGGATACGTCGTCAGGTTGTGATCCGAGATCGCCAAAATCCCATAGCCGCGATCGTGGTACTCCTGGATGATCTGATCCGGCCCCATCCTGCCGTCGCTCTCGGTGGTATGCGTGTGAAAGTTCGCCTTGTGCCGCTCGACGTTCTCCCAGTCCACCTCCGCGTACGGGTTCAGCACTAGCTTCAGCCCCGTCTCCGCCGCCGC
>CAZCKC010000292.1:0-2434 GCA_964499235.1 uncultured Planctomycetales bacterium
ACCAGGAGGCCGCTTAACCTCATGCTACACTGTCCGAAAAATGTTGAGCAGGGCAGTCGCACAACTTTGCGTACTTGCCGCTCCACTTCTTCGTAACCACCCGATGAACCACACTCTCCCATTGCTGGTCCGTGTGTGGCAGGTTGTCTGGCAAACGTGCGGGAGGTGCGTCGGATGGGCAGTGTGCAGCGTGTGCATCGTGGGCGGTTGTTCTGGGTCGAGGCGGTGGCGGCGTGGGAAGCTGGCGAGGAGTCGGTCGCCGCGTTCTGTCGTCGGCGAGGGCTGGCGACGAAGACCTTTTACAAGTGGCGTCGACGCCTGGAGCAGGAGCAGGACAACGAGAGCGCGCCCGCATTGCTGCCCGTTCACGTGGTCGACGCGCACCGTCACGTTGAATCCGAAGCGTGCAGCCGGGCGCAAGCGCTTGAGGTGGTCGTCACCGGTGAACGGCGCGTGCGCGTGTCCGCAGGCTTCGATCCCGCGTTGCTGCAGCGCGTCGTCCTGACACTGGAGGCGCTGTCGTGTTGATTCTCCCGCCGACGGTGCGCATCTTCCTGGCGACGCAGCCGGCCGACATGCGGCGTGGCTTTGACGGTCTGGCCGCGACCGTGCGCGACGTGCTGTGCGACGATCCGCTCTCGGGCCACCTGTTCGTGTTCCGCAACCGGCGCGGCGACCGCTGCAAGATCATCTACTGGGATCGTTCGGGGTTCGTGCTGTGGTACAAGCGGCTGGAGCGCGGCACGTTCCGCTTTCCCCGCGCGAACGCGACGCGGGTCGAGGTCGAGGCCGCCGAGTTGGCCCTGCTGCTGGAGGGCATTGATCTGGCCGGTGCGCACCGACGTCCGCGCTTGCCCCTGGCGCGCTGATTTTTTTTCGCCACCAGGCAACTTTTTACTGTTGGTCAGCCGTGCGTTATGCTATCAAGGCAGCATGAACGTTGAACAGCTGGCCGACGACCCCGCGTTCCTCAAACAGCTGATCCTTGAACAGGACCAGACGATCAACTGCCTGTCCCGCCGCGTGGCGCAACAGGACCACCGGATTGAACAGCTGATCAAACGCCTGTATGGCCGCTCGTCGGAAAAGGTCGCGCTGCCGCAGACGCTGTTTATCCACGCCGGTCTTCCGACCGAGCCCGATCCGGAACCGCCGGCCGAGTCCGCCGTTGCGGAGTCGGCAACCCCCGCCAGGAAAAAGAAGGGCCACGGCCGCAAGCCGCTGCCGCAAGACCTGCCGCGAACGGTCGTCGAACACACGCTGCCGCAACAGGCCTGCGTCTGTGGCGCGTGCGGTGAAGGCCTGCAGCAGTTTGCGTGGGAGCTGTCGGAGCAGCTGGAATACATCCCGGCGTCGTTGCACGTAATTCAGCACCTGCGCGCCAAGTACGCCTGCCCGCGCTGTGCGGACACCGTGACGATCGCGTCCAAGCCGGCACAGCCGATCGAAAAGGGCCTGGCCGGACCGGGGCTGCTGGCGCATGTGTTGACCAGCAAGTACGCAGATCACCTGCCGCTTCACCGTCAGTCGAAGATGTTGTGGCGACACGGTGTGGCCGTCAGCGACCGTACACTGATGGACTGGGTTGCGCAGTGCGCGACGCTGCTGACGCCGCTGGTCGAGGCGATGCGCACCGACCTGCTGCAGTCGCATGCACTCCACAGCGACGACACGCCGGTGCCCGTGCGCGACAAGACGCGCGCGCAAACCCGGCAGGGCCGGCTGTGGGTCTATGTCGGCGACGAAGCGCATCCGCAGATTGTGTTTGATTATACGCCGGATCGTTCGCGCGACGGACCGCTGCGGTTTCTGGACGGTTGGTGCGGACATTTACAGGCGGATGCGTATGCGGGCTACGATGCGCTGTATCGCCGGGGCGCGACGGAAGTGGCGTGCTGGGCGCACGCGCGACGCAAGTTTGTCGAAGCGCAGTCCAGCGACAACACACGCGCCACGATCGCGCTGGCGCACATCCGCGGGTTGTACGAAACCGAGCGCGCGGCCAGGGACGAAGCCGAGTCGCGCGGGCTGGACCACACGGCGACCTGCGCGTTGCGTGCTGAAAAACGCGCGGAGAAGGCGCGTTTGACCTTGCAGGCGTTTGCCGAGTGGCTCGAACAGCAGGCGGAACAGGTGTTGCCCAAAAGTCCGTTGGGCGAGGCGATCGGCTACGCACGCAACCAATGGACGGCGCTGTGTCGCTACGTGGACGATGGCGCACTGGCGATCGACAACAACGCCGCCGAGCGTGCGTTGCGGCGCGTGGCCGTGGGCCGCAAGAACTGGCTGTTCGCCGGCAGCGACACGGGCGGACAACGCGCCGCGACGGTCTACAGCCTGATCGCCACCTGCGAACGCCACGGCGTCGAACCCTGGGCGTACCTCTACGACGTCCTCGCCCGCCTGCCGGAACACTCGATGCACAAACTCGACG
>CAZCKC010000293.1:0-2382 GCA_964499235.1 uncultured Planctomycetales bacterium
GCCAACGAAACTGTCACTGAAGAGCGGACCCTGCCAGCCTGCCACCCGCAAGTGGCACGCTCGTCGGCGCCAGCGACCCCCGCAAAGGCGGCCGCCCCGCCGGCGTGGACTAGGCTGACCAAAACAGCGCCCGCGCCCGTGTGGTTAGGCCCGGCTTCCCGGGTTATCATGCCGTCCGCATGAACGCGAGCCAGACGCAACCCGAAGCCCACGCGCCGAACCTCGATCTCGTCGCCGATGGCGATATCGCCACTGACCTCGAGTGCCGCGCGTGCCGCTACAACCTCCGCGGGCTCGCGGCCGACGCCCGCTGCCCCGAGTGCAACACGTCGATTGCCGACTCGCTGCGTTCGGACCGGGTGCACTTCGCGCCAGACGAATGGCTGCGGCGGCTGCACTGGGCCCTGCGCCTTGCTTGCGGCGGCGTGTTCCTGGTCGGCTTGACGGCGGTGGCCCTCGTGATGCTGCTGCACGTCCCACAACGCATCTGGGCCTTTTTGCACTTCACCGTCTGGACCCTCCTGACGGTCAGTGTGTTCATCACTCCGACAACCGGCCCAAACGGGAGAAGGTCCAGCGCCAGCCATTGGCTAACGCTCAGCGCATTACTGCTATGTGCCTGCGCGTCCTATTGGGCATTGTTGTTACTGCTTGACCTCCCCTCCGGTCCTGTGCTTGCCTGGAACGCCGCCGGGCAGTTCCTTGTCCCCAATTCCAAGGCCTGGGCGCAAGTCAGCCTTGCCAAGGGACTCATGTTCGCCGCCCTCGCGAGCGTCGTCATCTGGGCCCTGCACTTGCGAGCGATCAGCAAGGTAGCTGGTTGGAAGGGGCTAGGCGCATTGCTCATTGGAAGCGTCGGCCTTTGGGCACTCGTTCATTTGGGCACTTTGGCAAGCGACGTCGTCGGCTTCGCGTTAGCCCGGGCCGCCGTCGCAGCCAACCCCGCCGCGCCCGACTTCTCAGGTCCCCTCCAAGTGGTTGGTCAGTTTGAAGAAGCTCTTAACGCCCTCAGCGTCCTCGTCGCACTGGCTGGCGCCGCCTGCCTCGCAGTACTGGCGCGCCGCATCGCCCGAATCCGCTACGCCTTACAACCCGCGAACCAGTAGTCCTTTAAACGCAGCGTCGAAGCGGCAAGGAGCCTCCATGCAACCCGAAGGACAAGCGGCCGCCCCCCACGAAAGCCCCGCCGCAGCCAGCGCCACCACCCCCACCTGCGACCACTGCGGCTTCGCCCTCGCCAACGTCCCGCCCGGCGGGTTCTGCCCGCAGTGCGGCCAAGCCGCCGCCGCCGCCACTCACCTCGACGACCAGGGCTTCCTCGCCGAGGACGTCCCCTGCCGCCAGTGCGGCTACGACCTCCGCGGCCTCCGCCACGACGGCAACTGCCCGGAGTGCGGCCTGCCCGTCGAGCGCTCCGTCCACAGCAATCTGGTCCGCTACAGCGACCCCGCCTGGATCCGCAAGCTGCGCCTCGGAACCATCCTGATTTACGCCGGCTTCGCCCTCTCGATCATCCTGGGAATCGCTCTGGCGATTACGACGGCGACGTTTACCACTCCGACTGGGATCCCCCCGCGTACAGCCGAACTCACTGTCAACCTCGCCAGCCTCGGCATCTTCCTGACCGGTGGTCTGATGACGCTGATCGGCGCCTGGTTCTTAACGACGCCCGACCCCAGCGGCATCGGCGAGGAAGACTACGGCCGACCCCGGAACGTCGCGCGCGTTCTGCTCCTGGTCAGTGGATTGAGCTTCCCCATTTCTTCTGCGATCCAACTCCTCGACGTCACTGGCTTCGTCATCATCGCGTGGGGCCTGCTCAGCATGCTCATCGCCATCGCCGGCTACGTCGCGCTGCTGATCTACATCAGCCGCTTCACCCGCCGCCTCCCCGACACCAAGCTCGGCAAGACCGCCCAGAGCCTCTGGAAATGGGTCATCGGCGCGGGCGTCGCCTATGCGATCTTGATGGGCGTATTCCTGGCGATGCTTACTGCGACGATCCTGGGCGGTGGTGGCGGCGCCGGACCGGGGCCGGTCTTCATGGTCAGCGGCTGCGGCCTGGGGATCGTGACGATCCTCGGGTTCCTTCTCTTCTTGCGCTTCATCCGAGTCCTCGTCCGCCTCCGCCAGCGCCTCGGCGAGCAACTGCAGCACGCGGCCCAACTCAGCCACAACGCCGACGCGACCCCCAGCGAGGGCTAACACCGTGGCCACGCCGCCTACTGCAAACAGTAAGCCGTCCCCGCCGCGGCGAAAGCCCCACTCCGCCCCACCCACCGCGTCATACCAAACACTCCGCGCGTAAACGAACGCGCACGCCCTCCCAGCACCCGACCTATCACAAGCCCCAACTGCACGCCACGGGTCCAAATCAGGTGT
>CAZCKC010000294.1:0-2337 GCA_964499235.1 uncultured Planctomycetales bacterium
CCTCGCGACACCGTCGGCCGTTTTGAGTAGGATCGCTCTGGGCCAAAACCGCGCCGCAGCCGCGCAAGGCCGCCAGCCGCCAGCCGCCAGCCGCTACCAACGCGGGCTGACCAGCCGGCCGAGCACCGAACCGGCGCGGCCATGGCTCGGCCGGCCGGCCAGAACGCCGCGGCGACGGCCGGGCCGGGCGGCTGGGCGCGGCTGACAGAAGGTGACAATCGCTTAGGAGAATCCGCGGCATGCCCGCCGAAACCCGCACCCGCTTCGCCCCGTCGCCCACTGGCTATCTCCACATCGGCGGCGCCCGAACCGCGCTGTTCAACTGGCTCGTGGCGCGCCAAACCGGCGGAAAATTCGTCCTGCGGATCGAGGATACTGACCAGGCGCGGAATATCGCGGCCGCTGACGAAAAACTGATGGCCGACCTCCGCTGGCTGGGCCTCGCGTGGGACGAGGGGCCTGGAGTGGGCGGAGTTGGCGGCCAGTACCACCAGAGCCGGCGCCGCGACCGCTACCAGGCGGCGATCGAGCGGCTGCTGGCGGCCGGTGACGCCTACTACGCGTTCGACACCCCCGACGAGCTCGACGCCATGCGCCAACAGGCGCAGCGCGAGAACGCCAATTTCCGCTACCCGCGGCCAGGCCGGTTCCCGACGGCCGACGAGGTGGCCGAAGCCCGGGCCGCCGGCCGGCCGGTGGTCGTGCGGCTAAAAATGCCGCCCAAAGAATGGGTCGTGCGCGACGTCGTGTTAGGTTCTGTCACCTTTGGCGCCGGCGAATACGACGATTTCGTGATCCAGAAGAACGACGGCTGGCCGACGTACCACCTGGCCGTGGTGGTGGATGACGAAGAAATGCAGATTTCGCACGTTATTCGCGGAAAAGAGCACCTGATGAACACGCCGCGGCACCTGGCGCTGCAGGAGCTGCTGGGCTATGACACGCCCCAATACGCGCATTTGCCGCTCATTTTTAACCTGGACGGGTCAAAAATGAGCAAGCGCGACAAGGACAAGGTCGTGCGGACGGCGTACCAGGCGGCCGCGAAGGCCGGCGAGATCGAAGCGCAGGAAGCGGTGTCGCTCAGCGGCTGCGCGGATCCGGCCGTTTTTGAGCAGTGGCTGAAGAAGAACATTCAGTTGTCGAGCGAGGGTCTAGAGCGGCTAGCCGATCGGCTGGGGGCGGCGCTGCCGGAAATCGACGTGCACGATTTTCGCAGGAGCGGTTACCTGCCGGAGGTTTTGGTGAACTTCCTGGCACTTTTGGGCTGGTCGGCCGGCGATGACCGCGAGAAGTACACGCCGGAGGAGCTGGTCGGCGCGTTCGGCCTGGCGCGGGTAAAAAAGACAGATGCGCGCTTTGACCGCGAAAAACTGCTCAGCTTCAACACGGAGGCGTGCGCGAACGCATCGGCCGAGCGGCTGCTGGCGGCGTTCAAGGACTACCTGGCGCTGCAGCCGGCGAGCCCACTGGCGGGGCAGGATGACGCGACATTGGCGCGGGTGCTCGAACTCTGCGCGGGAATGCGCGTTTTTCCCGACGTGGAGATGAAGGCCGGCGCATTGTTTCGGCCGGCGGATGAACTGCGGTACGACGAAGCGGCGGTGAAGAAGTGGCTGGTCAAGGGGGAGGGGGCCGGGGCGCGGATTTTGCGGGCGTTGCGGGGGGAACTGGCGGAGATTGACGACTGGTCGGCGGCGAGTCTGGACGCGGCATTGCGCGGTTTCGGCGAGCGGGAGGGGGTGGGGCTGGGCAAGGTGGCGCAGCCGTTGCGGATCGCGGCGACGGGGACGACGGTGAGCCCGGCGATTGGCGACACGTTGGAGCTGGTGGGTCAGGAACGGTTGCTGGCGCGGATTGACCGGCTGCTCGCGGAGGTGGAAGCGGGGTCGTCGTAAGCGTGGCCGGGCGTTGTAATGAGTGAATGATCAGTCACCTAAGCCGCGATTCTTGAGCCATTTCCGCTTGAATGAATAAGGAGTTAGTCATTTATGGCCGGGACGGAGCGGGTTCGGAAGCGGGTCGTTTATGAGGGGCGGGTCCAGGGCGTCGGGTTTCGGATGACGGCCGTCCGGCTGGCGGAGGGCCACGACGTGGTGGGCTGGGTGCGGAATTGTGCGGATGGAACGGTGGAGCTGGAGGCCGAGGGGCCGGCGGCGGCGGTGGATGATTTCCTGGTTGACGTTCAGGCGCAATTTGGGGAGAACATAGCTGATCAGCGGCGGACGACGCTGGAGGTACGGGGGAGTGAGGAGCGGTTTGACGTGCGGTATTGAGGCTTGGCGTCGAGCACCGAATTCCAACCATGGCCCGCGCTTGCGGTGACCGGTCAACTAG
>CAZCKC010000295.1:0-2327 GCA_964499235.1 uncultured Planctomycetales bacterium
GTCAGAATCCTATTAATGCCCGTAAGGGCATTACGACCCACGTGATTGTGGGTTCATGCGAAGCGACGGTGAGTGGTCAGAATCCTATTAATGCCCGTAAGGGCATTACGACTGAGCCGACCTACGGATTTTGGCCCGAACTTCCTGGGCCTCCGTCAGAATCCTATTAATGCCCGTAAGGGCATTACGACTTGCGGCTAAGGTGTGTCGTGATATGGGATCAGAGAGCTTCGTCAGAATCCTATTAATGCCCGTAAGGGCATTACGACGCGTATGTCACACCTAGTACCTCGAACCCACGAGCGGCGTCAGAATCCTATTAATGCCCGTAAGGGCATTACGACCTACCATTAGTCACCGAAGCCAACCCCTGGGCCTCCGTCAGAATCCTATTAATGCCCGTAAGGGCATTACGACAACAGTTTTCCCTGCCCGGCAACGACGTAGGCCGTGAGGAGTCAGAATCCTATTAATGCCCGTAAGGGCATTACGACCTCGGCGTTACAGTTGCCGCAAGGCTCGATCTCAATAGTCAGAATCCTATTAATGCCCGTAAGGGCATTACGACTCATCGGATAAGCGGCCCACCAGATCCCTAACACTTCGTCAGAATCCTATTAATGCCCGTAAGGGCATTACGACTCCCCGTCGATCGTGGTCTCAGGGATGTGCACGATTGGTCAGAATCCTATTAATGCCCGTAAGGGCATTACGACATAGGTCGGTGATCCGTACACATCGCCCGTGATTTCCAGTCAGAATCCTATTAATGCCCGTAAGGGCATTACGACCTCCGAACCGGTCTTTTTTAACTTCCATCCTCGACCTCCGTCAGAATCCTATTAATGCCCGTAAGGGCATTACGACGCGTCTGCGTCACCGGTCATCACGAGTTCCATATCATACGGTCAGAATCCTATTAATGCCCGTAAGGGCATTACGACCCCAAGGCTGATACCACTCGTCCACGACCGGGAGTGGTGTCAGAATCCTATTAATGCCCGTAAGGGCATTACGACATGACCGACAGGAACATAACCACAACTACCAAGAACGTCAGAATCCTATTAATGCCCGTAAGGGCATTACGACACCAGTGGCGTGTTGTCGAGCGCGTCAGGGGAGATGTGTCAGAATCCTATTAATGCCCGTAAGGGCATTACGACTGGTATGTAGACCGCCTCGTTGGTCTCCGTATCCTCGGTCAGAATCCTATTAATGCCCGTAAGGGCATTACGACCAATGACAAGCGTTCGCATAGGTGTGTACGGTGATGGTCAGAATCCTATTAATGCCCGTAAGGGCATTACGACCGTGAGTACCTGTGGTCTGTTCATTCAGGTACTCCTGGATAGTCAGAATCCTATTAATGCCCGTAAGGGCATTACGACGGATAGCTATAGTCGTCCACCAACTCGTTGTGGCTGTACCGTCAGAATCCTATTAATGCCCGTAAGGGCATTACGACGTTTGTTTTGGCAAGGCTTAGAACGCTCTTTACCTTAAGTCAGAATCCTATTAATGCCCGTAAGGGCATTACGACTCCTCGTCCCCCTCGCACACCTCGTTCTTCACGAGGGTCAGAATCCTATTAATGCCCGTAAGGGCATTACGACTTCATCTTCCCAACCTGTCTTCCAAGGCCACTTAATGGTCAGAATCCTATTAATGCCCGTAAGGGCATTACGACCCAAGCGGGCTGGCCATATAACCGAAGAAAAGATGTGGCGGTCAGAATCCTATTAATGCCCGTAAGGGCATTACGACAATTTCTCCTCAGTGCCCTCGCACACCTCGTTGACGACCAAGTCAGAATCCTAATGCCCGTAAGGGCATTACGACCTAATTTTGCCCTCCCACGGCAACACGGCGTACTTGTTGCGTCAGAATCCTATTAATGCCCGTAAGGGCATTACGACTCATCTTGGAACTCAACCTGTACGCGTGACACGCCAAAGAAGTCAGAATCCTATTAATGCCCGTAAGGGCATTACGACCGGTCTGAAACATCGCCAACACGCGATTGGAAAATGTGTCAGAATCCTATTAATGCCCGTAAGGGCATTACGACTCATCGTACATGGCTACGATCCGCGGCCTTGCAGCCCGTCAGAATCCTATTAATGCCCGTAAGGGCATTACGATGTCGCGGATGTCTCGCTGGTGGTGCTGGGTCAGAATCCTATTAATGCCCGTAAGGGCATTAAGACGTTCAATGATGACCTTGATCTGGAGAAATCCAGGCAGGGTCAGAATCCTATCAATGCCCGTAAGGGCATTAAGACCAAAGGTATATCATCTGATGAGGCATCGGTTTTAGCCGTCAG
>CAZCKC010000296.1:0-2324 GCA_964499235.1 uncultured Planctomycetales bacterium
TGCCGGTCCAGTTCTGATGGCTGGCAAAAGCCACCGTCGTCTGCCGGCCGCGGCCGCGGTGTTCACCGGCGGTTGGGGCGCCACCCCGGACGGTGCAGGTGGGTGGTCATTGGCGATGCGGTTTCGGCCGCCAGGCGGGTGCACCGGCGAGAGGCCGATGCGGTGCGGTCCGCTCGGACGCTGCCACCGGCGAGGACGCCGGCGCCACACAGGCTGCGTCGCCAACCGCTGCGTCACGGGCGAGGGAGCTGATCGAGGGGGATCATGATTCCCCGTCGGGCCCCGTGCGGTTGAACAGCGCTTCGCCGTCAAGGCCGCCGTGGGACTGCGTGAGCACTAGAAGTAAGAGCGCGGGTTCGGGGCCGATCAAGTTGGTTTCGGCAGGTTATTGGAGGCTGGCGGTGGCTGGCGGGGATTGGTGAAGCGTAGCCGGGCCAGCCCGCGGGCCGACCCGGCCTGTCGCCATCGTTTGGAATTAGCTCAGGAGCCGCTTCATCCGCGCGACCAGTCCGATGCCGAGCACACCCAGCAGGGCAGCGGTGGGTTCCGGCACGCGCACGAGTACGTCCTGGCGGATTTTTCCGTCAGCGCCGACCATGTTCAACACCTTGATGTTGGTGTTGGTCCAGCCTGCATTGACCGCATCTCCCGCCAAGGTAATCAGCGCAGCGTGGCTTGCCACGTACGGCGTCGTCCCGCCCGTACCGGTCGCCTCACCTTCGCGTGCCCAAATCGCGTCCTGCACGGCCGCGGCGCGGTCGTTCGGATCGGAGTAGCCGAAGGTGTTGCCGTCGAGGTACTGGTCGTAGAGCCAGGCCGTCTCCGCATCGAGTGGGTCTGGGTTGCCGCCGTTGATACCGCCATTGACGGCGCCGTCGGCCAGCGTACCCACCAGGCCGGGGTCGCCGGCGAACACGAAGCTTTCGTCCCACTCGATGCAGAAGGTCGTGAGGGTGCCCCCGGGGGCGTAGATGTAGTCGCCACCGTTGTAGTCGAACAGTAACTCGACTGCCCAATTGCCGCCGTAGATACTGCCATCCTTTACGCCGTTTCCGACGCCGCCCGTGGTAAGGCCGGGCCAGTCAAGTTGCACGTCCGCCGAAGCGATGGACGCGGCGCACAGAATGGTCAGCACGGACAAGATTGATTTACGAGTCATTCCCATACCCCTTAGAAAGCATGCACTCTTGCATGCTGATAGTTTCTCTCCCCAACGGATGCTGCCCATCTCGACGGTCGACTCGCGTTCGGCCGGCCGCAGGGGTGGGCGCGAACTTCTTCGTTGCTTCTCTCTCCTCCAAGCCGCCACACGTGCACGGCTCGCCCAAGAACGTGTCGAGCTCGTGTGCTGCGCGGCAAGCGAATGCGGCCAACAGCAAGGGTTCGAGCTCCAGCCGGATCAGGGAGGAGAAAAGGGGCGGCGCGCGCGGCGCCGCTGCAAGCGGAAGTCTTTGCAGGGGCGTTGCGAATCCGGCCTCGACGCGGAAGCGGCTAACCTGCGGAACCTCGGACGCCGCCTCATCAAATACGCACCGTGGCAGATCCCATGAATCGAGATCCAGTGGCGTCGCGTGGCCGACAAACTGGGGGCCACCCGCGTGATACCCGTTGGGCACCGGCGGGAGATGCACCTTGCATATGGTCTGGCCGGCGTGACACAGCCCGAGGCCCGCGAGCGCCGTGAGGCCCAGCATCAGGCTGCTGGGTGGCTCGGGCAATTGCTGCAACACGGCGGACTTCCGCGTACTGACCGGCCCGGGCCCGGTGCCCAGCGCTCTGCTCAGCCTGGTCAGGCCGCCGCAAGCGAAGTCGATGCCCGCCGGTCGGAGCGGATCGTCTAAGCTGGGCGTCACGTCGCCGCGCGGCATCGCGGCTGACGGAACGGCGATACCGGCGTGGGTCGCATGCTCGTCAAGTGGCACTAAGCCGCCGAAAGTGCTCACGGACCCCAGGGCAGCGTAAGCGACGAGCAGGGTGACCGAGCTTAGTTGGGTCACAGCCGTCATTTCGGATCTTCCCCTCCCCATTCCACGTGGCACGATATCGCTCCCGGAACCGGTTGTCAATCATTACTTCCGGCTGAGCGGCGCGTTCGTCATCGGTTTCGCCCGGTGCACTGAGCGCCTCCCCCGGGGCATTGTCGGAAGCAGCGGAGAATTAAGAACTTGCTCCGGCCGCGACTCGGCCGCCTGGCCGCGGCGTGACGCGGGGCTTGGAATGCTGACGCCGGTCGAGATCGAGACCTTCCAGGCGTTCGGCGAACGCATCAGGCGGTCGGCGAGATCGGAAGAGCACACGTCTGAACTCCAGTCACGTGAAACGAT
>CAZCKC010000297.1:0-2315 GCA_964499235.1 uncultured Planctomycetales bacterium
TCAAGAACGCCGACGCCGGGTTCGCCATCTTTCTGGCCACCGGCGACGGGACTTTGTGTCCGTTGAGCGAACCGCATCTTCGCGCCGTGGGGGCGGATGGCGATATTGGGGGCATGAGCAAGCGAAGGGATGCGGTCGCGCGTTGGCGGGAGCTGGTGCGCGGGCAGGCCGGGAGCGGGTTGTCGGTGGCGGCGTACTGCCGGCGGGCACGCGTGCCGCAGTCGTCGTTTTACGCCTGGCGGCGGAAGCTGGGCGCGCCCGCGGCGTCAGGGCGTCGTCCGGCTGATCCAGGCTTCGCCGAGGTGCGGGTGTTCGCGCCGGTGGCGCCGGTTGCGGCGGACGCGCTGGAAGTGCGGCTGGCCAGCGGGCGCGGCATCGTGGTGCGGCCGGGATTCGAGCGCGCGACGCTGCTGGCATTGATCGATGCGCTGGAGCGCGCTGGCGCCGGGGAGGCGGACGTGTGATCCACCTGCCGTCGCTGGCGCAATTGGATGGCGCGACGCAGATGCGGATCTGGCTGTGCACCGGGCCGACCGACATGCGGCGCGGCTTTGACCGCCTGGCCGAGCAGGCCCAGCAGGTCACGCGGCAGCATCCGCAGTCGGGGCACCTGTTCGTGTTCCGCAGCCGCCGCGGCGATCGCCTGAAGGCCTTGTATTGGGACCGCGACGGCTACGTGCTGTGGTACAAACGGCTCGAGGTCGGCACGTTCAAGCTGCCGAAGCTGGCGGCGGCGCAAGTGTCGGTGGAGCTGAAGGCCAGCGAGTTGGCGATGCTGCTCGATGGCATCGATCTCGCGAGCATCAAGCGCGTCAAGCGCTATCGTCGCCAGGAAAATCGTAAGCATTTGTTCTGCTGACAACGTATGTGACACCTGGGAAGTTCTATACTTTGGGCGTCATGGAGGACACTTCCCCCCACACCACTCTGCCTGATGATGTCAACGCGCTCAAGCGTTTGCTTGTCGCGCGGAATCAGGTCATCGCCGAACATCAGAAGACGATCGCGACGCTGACGCAGCAGCGTGACGACTACTACCTCGAGAAGCTGCGGCTGGAAGTGCGGCTGGCGAAGGCGCTCAAGCAGGCCTACGGCCCGCGGGCCGACCGGCTGGCCGATCCCGGACAACTGCTGCTGGACTTCGGCGGGCTGCTCGACGGGCTGCCGATCGACGCCGCCGACCTGCCGGGCGCGGAAGACGATGAGCAATCCCCACCCCGCCGCGCCGCGCGCCGCCTGCGGACGCGTGGCCGCCGGGACATCAGTCAGCTCGACCACCTGCCGCTGATCGAACAAGTCTACGAACTGACCGACGCGCTGTGCCAGTGCCCGACCTGTCAGCAGCAGCGGGAGCAGATCGGCACAGCGGTCAGCTACACGATCGAGTACCTGCCGGGCTCGTTCGTACGGGTCAAGCACGTGCAGCACAAGTACGCCTGCCGGCAGTGCGAGCAGGACGGGCACAACCCGAACATCGAGCTGGCCGAAAAGACCGAGGGCTCGCCGATCGACAAGGGGCTGCCCGGCCCGGGGCTGCTGGCCTACGTGGTCACGGCGAAGTTCGCCGATTATCTCCCGCTGCACCGGCTGCAGCACATCTTCGCCCGCCAGGGTTTTGAGCTGGACCGCTCGACGATGTGCCTGTGGCTGCATGACGTCGCCCGGCTGGTGCGGCCGCTGTACGACCGGCTGGCCGCGCGGGTGAAGCAGTCGCACGTGCTGGCGACCGACGACACGGTCATGCCGCTCTTGCAGCCGGGCAAGGCCAAGCCGGCCCGGATGTGGATCTACCAGGGCGATGATGACCACCCCTACAACGTGTTCGCGTTCACCGAGAGCCGCAAGCGTGACGGGCCGGCCGCGTTCCTGCAGGACTTCCGCGGCACGCTCTTGGCGGATGCGTATGGTGGCTATGACGGGATCGTGCTGCAGCAGGACCTGCCCCGGGCGGGCTGCTGGGCCCATGCGCGGCGCAAGTTCGTGGACCACCAGAAGGCGGCGCCCCAGGTGGCCCGCGCGATCCTGAAGCTGATCAACCGGCTGTTCAACCTGGAGCAGCGGCTGGCGGATCTGAGCGCCGACGAGCGGCGGCGCCGGCGGCAGGCCGAGGCCGTGCCGCTACTGGATACGTTACACGCGTTGCTGGTCGAGCAGCAGGCCAAGCTGCTGCCCAAGCATCCCTTGGCTGAGGCGATCGGCTACACGCTGAACCAGTGGCGGGAACTGACGCTGTTCACCAGCGACCCGGCGGTGCCGCTCCACAACAACCTGGCCGAGCAGCAGATGAAGCGGATCGCGCTGCTGCGCAAGAACGC
>CAZCKC010000298.1:0-2315 GCA_964499235.1 uncultured Planctomycetales bacterium
TGGCTGAAGGGCTTCGGCGCCCTGGCCGAGATCCTGAAGCCGGCCCGGCTCCGCGAGGAGATGCGGGCGGAGTTGCGCGAGGCGGTGGCGCGGTAGGACCGCTGACCGCGACAGTTGTAGACGACGAACCCATGGACAAGAACCTCACGGCGTTGCGGAAGCTCGTAGTTCGAATCGCCTTCGTCTACGCATGCTGGCTCACGGATGAACGGCAAACGTGCCCACCGGCTCTGGCGCCACGCGGGCTTCCGTGTCTCGCCCAAGCTTACAAGCGGTCATCGCAAGCGCGACGCCATGCGCTATAATTTATCAGCATCGGGAACGGCTCTCCGGGGTGCGAGCCTGGCAAGCTTCATCGGGCAACGCGGGACGGTCGAGCGTGCAGCGACGTATCACCGGTCAGCGTGACCGCGGGATAGTCCCGGGCGGCGTGCTTGAGCACTTTCGCCAAGTGCCGAACGATTATCTGAAGCTTCCATGCACTATGAACATCCGATGTTCAAATTGCACGACGCGCGGTGGCCGGCCCACTGCCCACTCCGCCCGTGTCCCCGCCCCGAGGGATCGGGGCATATGCCGCCTTGGCACCGAACCGGCGTGCGACGGTCCCGCCGCGCATCGTTTCACCGATGCACGCTCGCCAGCCTTCTGAGCGTCGCCTCGGCGTCCGCGTGTTCCGCGAAGCGCGCCTCCTCAGCCTTGAACTCGGGCGTGTGGATTGCCCGCCGTCCGTTCTGCCAGCTTACCCCGAGCTTCTTGTGTAACAGTTCGTGGTACATGACGAAATCGACCACGAAGGGCGGCACGTTCGCCTGGTCCAAGGTGCTGCTGAGCATGACGGTGTCGCGAATGGGATCGTAATGGCCGAATTTCCTGCCGGTGAACGTGCGGCTCCACGTTAGGTGCGGGCATGCCAGGTCGCCGCTGAAGTACTGGCCGTTGACGCGTTCGAACGAGGCCCGCAGGTCGTGATGCACGCCCGCCGAATGTTCCTCCACGCCACTAAGCGCATCGAGTTCGGCGTCGATACTCTGGTACTCGTCGCTTAGCGTGGCCTCGACGATGGGTTCCTTGCTGCCTCCGCCGAACATCGCGTTGGCCAGCGCCCGGAATTGCCGTTCGGAGAAGCAGATCATCGGCGTCGGCAGTGCGATGCGCGTCCCGTTCGGATACCCGCGCACCTTGTACAGCCCCGGGGTGGCCCGAAACTCCAGCCACGCCGGCGGGTGGAAACGCCGCGTACGCTCCAGTTCAAACTCGACGGCGGACTTCGCTCGGGTGACCGCAGCAACGTAGGCTTGGAAGTTGTCGCGGTCGGCGAAGAACGCCAACCAGCCCCGCGCGGCACGCGAATGCGGCGTCAGGTCGCGCGGATTCACGCCGTTGTCACGGAGCTGTTGTTCGACGTGCGCGTTTGACGTGGCGATCGAGCTGAGCAGGAGGTCAGCCTCGTCCGCAGGTACAGGTTGAGCCAGGCGATGCAGGATCGCGTCCCAGGTCGACTTCAACCCCACGAGCGACACACTGCGCGGACGGTGAGAATCAGATGCCGCGGCGGGGGACGGCGACGTGGCATCAACGTCCACACTGTTGAGGAACTCGTACGCCCGCCGGCTTGGCGCGGGCAGATCGGCCAGCGTCGCCGCGTTGCGGGCAAGAATCGCGTCGACCTGGCGGACGAACTGCTCCGCCGTGCGGCGTACCTGGTCCTTTCGCTCCGCGGATAGCGGTCGCGACAAGTCGCGGCGCACGGCGTCTGCGGCCCGAACCAGCCCGCGTATGTAGATCCTGGACATGGTATCACCTCTATCTCGTCGCCCCGCGGGCGTCAATCCGCATTCGCCTAGCGTCGCTGGCTGCATATTGCATGTCGCGGCATTGCACTGAGTGGACTCGGTGGCCGCCGGCTGGTGCAGGCGACTCATCACCTTACCATTCGCTACTTGGACCCCGGCGAGCACAGGACAAACTCGGGACCCCCTCCGAAGAGGGGGCCCCTTGTGAGCCTGTCGGACTGCGGGGTAGAGCATGACCGAGCAGGATCAGGTTCTTACGCGCTCTCGACGCGCGACAGATAGCGATCCACGTCCTCCTTCAGGTACCGCTTTGAACCGTTTCGTCCGCGTCCGAAGTAGAAGGCCGGCACGCCGGCCTCATCGAGCAGACGCAACGCCGTCGTACGCGAGCAGTCCCATTGCTTCGCCAGCGTCTTCAAGCTGACGAACTGCTTCTTGTGCAACTGCTTGTCGACGTCGGCCACGTGTGCACCTCATGCTCTCCGGGCGGCTAGCAGCCATTCCCTTGCCTAGGGGTTC
>CAZCKC010000299.1:0-2278 GCA_964499235.1 uncultured Planctomycetales bacterium
TTTGTTGTCCTCCCGCGGAGCCCCGTTGTCACGGAGCCCCGCGGGAAGGCAGCAAGCTGCCGCTACCGCTACTCCACCGACCAGGCCTTGCGGGCCCGGTCGATGGCGTCGCGCTTTCGCGCCGCCGGCGTGGGGCCGTAGCCCACGAACTCGCCGCGGCGCTCCCCGCCCGCTTCGCAGACGAAGAAGCGGGTGATCGTTGCGCCGCCGTACAGGCGGCGATGCAGAGCGCTGGCACGCCAGCGCTCGATTGACTTAGCAAGTAGTTTCACTTGCCCTCCCTTCACCGACTGTTGCACCGCGGCGCCCCGTTGCGCCCCGGCTTGCCGGACACCCCTTGTCGCACCGCTGCCCCCCGCTGCGCCAGCAACGTGGTACGTGACGGTATATCAGTAACCGTAACGTGCCATGTGGCACGTGACGCTAATTACTATTATGGTCACGTGCCACGGGGTACGGGCAGCGGGGGTCAGCGGTGCGACAGGGGGTGTTAAGACGGTCCACGGGGCGCCACGGCGCAACGGGGGGCGGCGATGCCCCACGGGGTGTCACAACGGCTCACGGGGCGCTACGGCGCGCAACGGGGGTCACCAACGCCCCACGGGGCCAAGACGCGGCTAGGCCGCATAGGAGGCGATATGCCTGTGTTCAATAGAAGAAAAGTTCTGAAGCTCGCCCTCGCGAATCGCGAGGGAGAACTGAAGTCGTCCCCGTTCGAGGGGAACGACCTTTCCGGCGTCGATCTGATCGACGCCGACCTTCGTGACGCCCCCTTGGAGCGCACGAACTTGTCATACGGCGCGCTCAAGCGCGCCGACCTGCGCCGCGCCGACCTGCGCGGCGCCAACCTGTTCGGCGCCGACCTCACCGGCGCCGACCTCTCCGAGGCCGACCTCGGGCTCTACAGCACCCTTTCGGGTGAGGTTGGCGACCTCAGGGACGCCAACCTCACCGGGGCCGACCTCGCCGACGCCGACCTCAGGGGCGCCAAGCTGGCCGGCGCCAACCTCACCGGCGCCAACCTCCCCGGGGCCATCCTCGGTGGGGTTAACCTGACCGCCAACCTCACCGGCGCCATCATGACCGGCGCCGACCTCACCGGGGCCGACCTGCGCGGCGTCGACCTCACCGGGGCCGACCTCACCGAGGCCGACATGCGCGGCGCCAGGCTCTCCGGCGCCGACCTTCGCGGCGCCGACCTTCGCGGCGCCAACCTCACCGGGGCCGACCTGTTCGGTGCCCGCGTGCGTGGCGCCGACCTCTCCGGCGCCATCGGCGCCAACCTCGAAGGCGCCCGCGAGGCGTAAGAGGAGGGCAGCTTTGCTGCCCTCCCGCGGGGGCCCGTGCGTAACGGGCCTCCGCGGGAGGACAACAACTATGACAACCAAGATCAACATCGCCGCCAGCCTTGCTGGCGCCTGCCTGGCCGATGCCGGTCTCGCCGGTGCCGGCCTGGCGGGGGCTAACCTCGCCAGCGCCGACCTAACCGGCGCCAACCTGCGCGAGGCCAACCTCGCCGGGGCTAACCTCGCCGGGGCCTGCCTCGCCGAGACCAAGCTCATCCGCGCCAAGCTGCGCAACGCCGATCTCACCGGCGCCGACCTGCGAGGCGCCGATCTCTTCGCCGCCGATCTGCGCGGCGCCAACCTCACCGGGGCCAACCTCACCGGGGCCTGCCTCGACGGGGCTAACCTCGTCGGCGCCCTAGGCGCCGACACCTCACAAGCCTACCTCTGAGGGGGGGGCTGAGGGCAGCTTTGCTGCCCTCCCGCGGGGGCCCGTGCGCAACGGGCCTCCGCGGGAGGACAACAACTATGACCGTCAACAACATCGACATCGCCGACTTGATCGGCACCATCCCGCCGGCAGCGCTCGGCGAAGAAATCGAGCGCCGGTCTTCCGGCGTTCCGGCCCTGGACGACGCCCTCGGCGGCGGCCTCCCCCACGGGCGGCTCGTCGAAGTCTACGGACCAGAGTCGTCGGGCAAGACCACCCTCTGCCTCTACGCCATCGCGGAAGCACAGCGGGCGGGCGGGGTCACGGCCTTCATCGACGCAGAGCACGACTTCGACCCGGGCTACGCCGAGACTCTCGGCGTAGACTTGTCGCGGCTTCTCATCGCGCAGCCCGACTCGGGCGAGCACGCGTTGGAGACCATCGAGGCTCTCATCCGGCCCGGAGTGGTCGACCTTGTGGTCGTCAACTCGGTCGCGGCCCTGGTCCCTCAAGGGGACAAGGGCCTGCAGGCTCGGGTCATGAGCCAGGCCATGCGCAAGCT
>CAZCKC010000300.1:0-2271 GCA_964499235.1 uncultured Planctomycetales bacterium
GGGGGAGAGGGCGGGGACGGACCGGCGTCGCAGCCGGCGCAGTCGGGATCAAAGCTCCGCTGGGGCGCGGGTGCACGTCGTCGGGGCGGGAGCGCCGGCGGCCGCGGGTGACTTGGAGGTCTTAGCCCAACGGTTTACTCCGGGTGGGCCGTGAGGCGTTGCTCCAGGCGGGTCAGGCGGTCGGCCAGTGCTTCGTTGGCGGCGCGGAGTTCGGCCAGCTCGGCCTGGTGGCCACGGCGCAGCGCGGCGAGCTCCTGGTCGCGGGCTTGCACCAAGGTGTGCAGCTCCTGGATGGCGGCCGCGGCGTAGATCGTGAGCGGATAGGTGTCGACCTGGAGGATCTCGGCGCCGTCTTCCAAGTGCTCGCCGGAGCCCTGGACGTAGTCGGGGAACTGCGCGGCGAACTCCTGGGCGATGACGTTGTAGTAACGGCGGGCCGCGGCGCCCGGGTGGCTGGCGCGGTAGCCATCGGTGTACTCGAAGCTCACGAGGCGGAGATGGTTGATCGTGTCGAGGGCCCCGCTGATGGTCTCGACCGCCGTCTTGATGCGGGCGTCAGAGTTGGCGAGCCAGCTTCCGGCGGTCGATTTCGACGCGTCGCCCTGCACCTCGAGGGCGTTGGCCGTCGGGGTGCGCCCGATGCCGACGTGGCCGGTCGGGGCGTCGATCGTCAGCCGGGTCCGCGGGAAGCTCTCGGCCAGCGGGCTGATGATGTAGGTTCGAAAGAAGAAGTCGTGCGCCACGTTCGTCGAAGCGCGGCCACCGGCGTAGGTGTTCGTCATGGCGAAGATCCATCTGATGGACGAACCGGACAGGGCGATGGTGTAGGTGTTGCCGCTGACAATCGGGACGGGTGGGTCGAACGCGGCGGCACTTTGCCATTGGCGGACCGGCGCACCGCCGATCGTCGAGGACGCCAGCAATTCACCGCCCATCCCTTCGCCGGCGTAGAGCGACATCGTGACCGGTGCGGCGTCGATCTGGCGATAAACCTCCACCGCGGCCAGCTCGCCGGTGGCGCCGGCCGTGAAGCTCTGCCATTGCGTATCGCCGGCGGTGATGAACTGTTGGCCAAGGGGCGGGTTGTCCTGATCGAGTGCGGTTTCGAGCGTGCCCAGCTCGATGCCGTTGGTCAGCCGAACGTGGGCGATGGGGCTTTCGAGTGCTTGTCTCCCGGTCGTCGCTCGGGTGCCGTCGGCGAAGAGGATCTCCTCAACCGCGAGCGTGCCGGCGATGTCGAGCGTGGCCGTGGGTGCGGTCGTGCCGATGCCGACTTGGCCGAGTTCGTCGATAAACAGGTCCTTGCGTCGGCCGCCGGTTCCCAGGCCGAGGCCCGCGTCGAGCTGGTTAAAGAAATGGACGTCGCGGTCGCCGCTGAGGTCGTTGCCAAGCCCCCACAGGCGTCCCTCGGCCTGGTTGTTGTCGAAGTACTCCTGGCTCCAGCCCGCGATGAACACCGGGCAGGCTGAGGCGTTCGAGCTACAGGTGTCGTTCACGACCGCGATCTGGCCGGCAAAGGAAGGGCTTCCGCTGGTGACATTGAACTGGGCGCGGTTGAAGGTCGTGTTGACGCCGACGCGGCCGGCGCCGTCGACGTAGAGGCCGCGGGTCTGCAGGGCGTAGGGCGTGGCGGTCAACGACTGGCGGGGGGCGAGGGTGGTGAAGCTGCCGCTGCCGGCGGGGGCGCGGACGGCGATTTCGAGCCAGCGGGCGTTGCCGTCGAAGGCGGGGCCGAAGTCGAGCTCGGCCGTGAACACGCCGTTGGCGACGAGGATCTCGGATCCCAGGAGCGTGGAGGCGATCTGGTTGCCGTCGGAAGCGTCGTCCCACAGTGAGAACCGGATGTCGGCGAGGCCGTTGACCGGCGTGCCGGCCTGCTCGAGGTAGCCCTGGTAGGTGAAGCTGTCGTCGAGCGGGGTCTGGGCGGCGGTGGCGGCGGGCCAAAGCAAGGCCAGCAGGAGTGCGGTGGCGAGTGGTGTCGGATGGCGCGCGGTCACGTTGATCCTCCTTCCCCGGTTTACTTGGGGGCGGCCGACGGCTGGTGCGGGGCGTCGCGTTCGGTGGCGACGGGCGCCGTGTTGCGTGGTCGCGAAAGCCTCCGTCGGCGGTTTCCCAAAGCTGGGGCTACGAGGAGCAGTATAGCTTGGCAAGCGACGAAACCGATCTCTTTTGTATGGAATGGGTGGCGGCTGGGGGGGGAACAGGTGAGGAGAGAGGTAAGGAGAGAGGATCGCAACGGGGGTTGGGGCTGATGTTTGGGTTAGCGGTGCT
>CAZCKC010000301.1:0-2268 GCA_964499235.1 uncultured Planctomycetales bacterium
TCCAGCTCGATCAGCCGCGTCAGATACCGCACGTGGTCGACGTTCTCGGCGGCGCACTGCCTCGCCAGTTTCTCGTATTCGCGCAGCACCGTCGGCAGCTTCAGCTTCTTGAGGTGATGGCGCAGGAGGATCTCGGGCGCCTCGGCCGCGGCGGCGGCGGTCATGTCGGCGCCCCGGCGCCCGCGCCCGCCAGCAGGCTCATGTAACTGGCCGCCGACGTGGTCTCGACGGTCGCCGTCGGCAGATAGGGATAGGCGTCGAGGCTCAGCTTCGCAGGGCGGCGCTCGATCCGGCATAGGGCCAGATGCTTGACGGCGTCATAGCTGATCGCGCCGAGCTTCAGCGCGTCTGTCACCGCGCCGTGGACCACCGGCATCGGGAAGGTCTCCAGCAGCCGCAGGACCTGCACGTACTCGCGCTTGCCCGCGGCGCAGCGGTTCCTGCCGCTCAGTCGCGCCTCCAGCAGGCGGCGCAGCGTCGCGAACTCCTCTGGCAGCGCCCAGCCCTGCAACGGCGCCGCCTGGTCGAGAGCCCCCACCTTCATCTCCAGCAACGCTAGGTAATGGAGCGGGTCGAACACGAAGTCGGCGCTGTCGTAGGATCGTGGGTGGCGGGCGACCTCATCGGCGCCGACCGAGATCGCCACCGTGTCCACGTAGCCCTTCACCAGCACGTCGCGATGCGCGTAGGCGACCGGCACCGAGTAGTCGGTGTTTCTGTAGCGCACCAGCGCCTGGCTCGAAACCTTGCCGGGACGCTTGTCGCAGGCGTCGAACGGCGTCGCCGGCAGCGCCGAGAAGACCGCCCTGTCCGCCGCCAGCCGCTCGCCGATCGTGCCGTCGGCGCCGCGCAGCACCGCGTCCTGGCGCGTCCGGCAGCGCTCCAGCAGCATCGCGTTCAACGCCTCGATGTCGGGCGCCTGCGGGACAGGAACCATGAAGGTCCGGCGGCCGAAACCCACCATCCCCTCCACATTGCCCTTGTCGTTGCCCCTGCCGGGCCGGCCGAAGCGGTCGCGGAACAGATAGTGGGACTGCAACTCCGAGAACAGCTTGGCGCGCGCCCGCGTGCCGTCGCCCAGTATCTTCGCCACCGCCAGCCTGGTGTTGTCGTACAGGATCGACAGCGGCACGCCCCCGAAAAAGTCGAACGCCGCGACATGGCCGTCGCACAGCGCCTCCGCCGTCTCGGAAAGATAGGCCTTCAGGAAGATCGCGTCGCTCTGGGGCAGGTCGACAACCAGCACGTGCACCTTGCGCCGCACGCCGCCCAGCACCGCCCACGCCTCGCCGAAATCGGCCTGCGCGTGACCGGCCGGATGGACCAGCGGCACGAAGACCTCCTTCAGCGCCAGCCGTCGGGGCCGGACGTAGTCGCGCACCGTCGTATAGCCGCCGTCGAACCCGCGCTCGTCACGCAGGCGCTCGAAAATCCGCAGGATCGTGTGACGCTGCTTCTTCGGCGCCGTCAGGTCCGACTTCAGGATATCGTCGATGAACCCCGCATGCGCGTCCAGCTTCGGGCGCACGCGCGCCCCGGCCTGCCGGTAGCCCGGCGGCGCCGCGTGACCCACCATCTTCGACACCGTGCCGCGATCGATCCCGAAACGCCGAGCCGTCTCGCGCTGGCTCACACCGTCCCGCAGCACCGACATGCGGACCTTCGAATACAGCTCCACGCCGTACATCCTTCCGCCCCCAGACCACCACCATGATCCAGAGACTTGCCACTGGCGGGATTTTAAGCCGCCCCAACCCGGATCATCCGGGCAGTCCCGTGGCCGGTTATGCGGGCGCCATTCTCAGGGGGTCAAAATTGGACGCCGATCTGGACTGCGCCCCTGCGGGTGGACACGCTCAGGCGGCGGTTTTGACAGGGGCGCGGGCGTTGCGGTCCTCGAACTGGGCGGGGCTGAGATACCCCAGGGCTGAGTGTAAGCGTTTTTCGTTGTAGGCTTCGATGAAGCGGGGCACGCCGGCGGCGACGTCGTCGAAAGTTTCGTACTCCATCAGATAGACGTCCTCCACCTTCAGCGTCTTCATGAGGCTCTCGGCCTGCGGGTTGTCGTAGGGGTTGCCGCGACGGCTCATGGAGCCGACGAAACCGTGTTCCTTCAGCCGCTCGCGGTGCAGCTCAGAGGCGTATTGGGATCCGCGATCCGAGTGAAAGACGCACCCAGGCAACGGACGGCGCAGCGCGATCGCCCGGCGCAGGGCCTCGACGGCGAGGCGCGCGTCGATCCGGCGACCGATGGCGTAGCCGACGACG
>CAZCKC010000302.1:0-2263 GCA_964499235.1 uncultured Planctomycetales bacterium
TGAAGTCCAGCAACTGGTGGCTGGAAAGGTACTCGCCCGCCTTGGCGTGGTACTGATCCGCCGGTTCGACGGTCAGTACGTTGAGATCGATAGCGATGTCATCCATGGCGGAAGCTCCTTTGGTCAGTCCTTCCACCTTTGTTTTTTTGCGTGGCGGACCGATCCTTCGCATCGAACTCAGGAAATCTCCTCGATTCCTGCGTGGCGGAAGTGTTCGCGGATCTTCGCGATGGCCCGATAGATCGCCGAGTGATGTACGCCGCGATCCTTGGCGACCTGGAAGGGCGAGTCCGACATCAGATCCAGGCAGATGCCTCGCAGGTCATCGGGGAGGCCGGCCAGAACGGTTCGAACATCCTCGCGAACGTCCACGCGTCGGTGGTCGTCTTCGCCCTTCGGGTCGACGATGTAGTACTCGAGATCCGGTTCGACATCGTCGAAGTGCAACGTGTCGACGCTGCGGGCTCGGTTGTCGTCAGCCCGGGCGAGCTTGCGGACCCAGTGCTTGTAACACCGGTTGAGCACCATCCGGATGTATCGCTCCGGGGTGCATCGCTCGGGCTTGTACCGCTCGCCCGCCCGGAACAGCGTCAGGCAGAACTCCTGGCGAATGTCCTGACGGTCTTCGGTCGAGAGGCCGTACTTTCGGCCAAGCCGCCCGACGCGGTACTCGATGCGTCGCATCAGCAAGTCGCCGTCGACGCTGTCGGCCAGAGCGCTGGAGGAAGAGAAGAGGGTCCCGAAGCCCTTGTGGGCTTCCCGCCGGTTGGAAGTCGTGATCGTCATTGGTCACGCCTTTCCCGTGCCGTAGGCACGAAAAAGGCCCGCTGAAGAACGCCGGCGGGAGCGCTTCAGCGGGCCTTTGTCTGTGACTGTGCCTCGCCGGCTTCGCTCTTCACCGGCGGGGCGTCACATCTGGCGTGACCAAGTCACGTTTGGCGTGACTTCAGGTTTTTCTTCAGCTCAGAACCCAGTTCACCTCCTGGTCCGGTTCGTACACCATCTCGGTGTGCGTCTTGATGCTGTTGCGGAAATGCAGGGCCAATTCGGCATCACTTGCCTCGATTTTCCCGTAGGCAGTGTTGATCACCCGAGCGATCCGCCGCCGGGCCTTGTCGACCTCGTCCCCCATCTTGCGGGACTTGCCTCCAAGCCCAAGAGCCGACGAGAGATAGGCCGCGATTTGAGCGATCTCCGCCTCAATCTCGGCCTGTCGGTCGGGGTCGGCGTCATTCCGTTCGGCCACGAGCGCGTCGTATCGATCCTGGCACTCGCGGATGGCCCGCTCATCGGTCGCGTCATCGGCCGCCGCCCGGTCGGTCATCAGGCCCTCGGCAGCCGGAGTGATCCTCGACCGCGCAGCCCCGGCCACGTCGGCCATCAGGCGCACGACGTGGATTCGCCGCCCCTGGTGGAGAAGCAGGTGGTGAATGAACGCCGCACCCTTCAGATCGCCGTCCAGAAAGGTCTCTCTGCCCGCGAAGCGGATCGCCCACAGGCCTTTCCTGGCAAACTGGTAATCGGGTTGGGCTGGAACCATCCGGTCGGGCAGATGCTTTGCACGGTAGGCGTCGCGATAGGTCTGCCAGGTGGCCGTCGCGATGAAGACCGAGCCGTCCGAGGCGATCACCTCGTTCAATGCGACGACGGTCGCCTTCTTCTGGTCGAGCAGGTCGCGCGTCGGGCGGTCGATACGGGGCGGTTCAGGCACGAAGAGGACGAAGCCGTCCCCGGCGGCGAGCAGCAGGCGGTGAAGCTCCGTTCGAAGCAGCTTAGACGTGGGCGGAAACATCAGGTAAGCCGGCAGCGCCACGCCCTCGACAGGTCGCCAGTCGCCCAGTGGAAACGCGCGGGGGATGTCTCGAACCGAACCCGGCTCGGCGTCGATGCCAAGCGCCGCGGCCAGGGCATCCCGAACGGCAGGTATGTCAAGTCGGTAGCACCGGACTTCGTCTTCGGGAACACACCGGGCCCCGACCACGCCGGTGGTCGCGCAGACGAGTTGATATCCGGCGCGACCGGGGACCACGCGAAGGGATCGGCCCGAATCGCCGGGCGCACAACAGGCCGCGACGCCGTCGCCGACGAAGATACGCGGACGAAGGGCTTCCCACGCATCATCCCCGAGGGCCGCACGCCATTCGGTCGCGGTCGCACCCAGCCCGGGCCGGTGCGCGACGAACCGCCAGAATGCCTCCAGAAGGCTCAAGTAGTGTAATGATTTGTGTGTAAGTTCGGGAGACGTGGCGAGTCATGCGTCTGA
>CAZCKC010000303.1:0-2258 GCA_964499235.1 uncultured Planctomycetales bacterium
AGCGTTTCGCCGTCAAGGCAGCCGTGGGACTGCGTGAGCACTTGAAGTAATAGCTTGGGTTTGGGGCGGATCAACTGCGTTTGCCGAGCTTGTTGGTGGCTGGCGCTGGTTGGCGGGGTTTGGCGGTTGGTGGCGCCGTAATTGCTGGTGACTGGGACGGGCAGCAGGGTCGGGCGGGTGCTGTGATCGAATCTTGGGTGCGGGCTTTCTTTTTCGATTTCGGTGAGTGAGAATAGTAGGCGGTTAAGGGGTGGCCGAGGCGGGGAGCTTGGCGGGCCTGGGTGGCCGGCGGCGGGGGCTGAGTGGGTGCCGTGTGAGGCTTAAATTGGTGGCTGTCCCCATATACTGCCGGGCGCGCTATGGACGGGTCTGCTACCGCCGCTACGCCGCCAGGCGCGCAAGCCGGCGGCCACCGGTTGCCCGCCGCGCCCTGCTCACCCCACCCGCGCCGCCGCCTGAAACCCGCCCGAAATCGACTTCCGCGGCGGACTGTTAACGCCCGAAAAACGTGCGAAAGGACGAACATGAGAGCATTGGGTTTACTGAGCCTTCTCCGCGCGGCCACACTCGCGACGGGATGTGTGCGCTCCCGCACCGAGATCCACAGTTTCGTCGATCCGGAGTTTCGCGATACGCGCTTCAACCACTTGATGGTGACGATGCAGCTTCCGAACCTGGATCAGCGCTCCGCCGCGGAGACGACTTTCGCTGGTACGCTGACGTACGGTTCATTGAGTAGTGTGCGGTCGTTGGATGTTGTGCCTCCAACCCGCAAGCTTGACGACGACCGGTTCACGACGGCGCTTGCGGACGCGGGCGTCGATGGCGTGCTAATCGTGCGGCTCACTGATTACTATGAGGAGCAAGCGTACATCCCTGAGACGACGATGACAAACATGTCGGGGAACCTGTCCGCGAATACTTACTACTACGGCAACCTTGCTTCGACGACCGGGCAAGTCGACACAACGACTTACTCGACCACGACCGGTGGCTATGCCATCGGGATGCCACGGATGCGACACGAGGTCCAGCTTTGGGACGTGGAAAGCGGAAAGATGGCTTGGATCGCCGGCACGCACACCGAAGGGGTTTGGTCACGGCGGTTTGAAGACCTGATGGCCGGGTTAGCCGAGAAGGTTCGGGAGACGCTCGTCGAGGAGGGCCTGCTCGCAGCTCCGGCGAAAGGAGCATAGGCCGTGGGCCAGACGATCCAGATCTACCTGCCCGAAGACGAGCCCCGCGGCCTGCGGATCGCGCAGATCACGACCCGGCTGCTGCTGGCCGTGGTGATCCCGCGCAAGAAGCGGGCCGAGGCGACGCAGCGCCACGAACTGCACAACGTCGGCCTGTACTGCCTGTTCACCGACTCCGACGAGCACGCCCGGGCGCAGGTCTACATCGGCGAAACCGAGAACCTCGCCGAGCGCTTCCGCGACCACGACGGGACCCGCGAGGACTGGTCGGTGGCCGTGGCGCTGACGACCGAGTCCCGGCTGACCAAGGCCCACGTGAAGTGGCTCGAGTGGTACGCCATCTGCCGGTGCGCGGAGATCGGCCGCTATGGCCTTCAGAACCCGACCCGGCCACGGGAGCCGTTCCTGCCGGAGCCGCTCAAGGCGGATTGCCGCGACCTGTTCGAGACGGCCGAGGTGCTGCTGGCCGCACTGGGCTACCCGGTCTTCGAGCCGCTGCGGCAAGCGCCGGAGCGCGAGATCGTCTTTCAGTGCCAGCGTAGCGGGGCCGACGCCCGGGGCGTGCTCAACGACGACGGGTTCGTGGTCCTGGCGGGCTCGAAAGCGTTGGCCCAGGAGCAGCAATCGGTTTCGCGTGGCACCCGCGAGCTGCGGGCCAAGCTTCTCGAGGACGGGACCGTAGTCGAGGAGGGTGGCCGGCTTGTGTTCCAGCAGGACTACCCGTTCTCGTCCCCGAGCAGCGCGGCCGCCTTCGTCGTTGGCGCCAATGCAAATGGCTGGGTCGAGTGGCGTGACACAGCCCGCCGAACACTCGACGAGGTGTACCGGCAGCCGGCGGAGGATTAGGCAAGTTGAAAGAGTCCTGCTCAAGGCTTCAACATCAGTTTGCTTTTTGATCATTGGGGGTTTCGAGCGATAGAGCTGCTTGAAGCCACGCCAGACATCGCATCTACGAGCGGCCGATCGAACATCGAATGATCCCTGATCCGGCAACGATGCAATCGATTTCAACCTCCGGGTGACCAGCCCGACGGTTGTTAGGGCCGGCAGCCGCGCGGCTCG
>CAZCKC010000304.1:0-2227 GCA_964499235.1 uncultured Planctomycetales bacterium
GCGGCGCGATTGACCAAGATCGCGGCCGGGGGTTTCCTTTGCGGGGTCGGCCGACGAGAATCACGCGTGGGTCGCGACGCGCTAAGAGCGAAGTTGTTGCGACCGCGACGGACGGCGCCGACTCCGGCGGGGTGGCGGCGCGGCTCGTTGTGGCTTGAGATGAAGGGAGTGTCAGGACGTGTCGGAACGACGAAAGATGGGCATCGGGCTGGTCGGGCTCGGCGGCATCACTCAGGCTCACCGTTCGGGTTACCACCTCTTCGGCTTGCCGGTGGTGGCAGGCTGCGACCCGGACGAGGACGCCCGGCAGCGTTTTCGCGCGGGTGAGCCTGATGCGGGGGTGTACGGCACGCTGGACGAGTTCCTGGCGGACGAGCGGGTGGAGGTCGTGGACCTTGCGACGCCGCATCGCCGGGAGACACGCGTGCCGCAGGTCGAGCGGATCGCGGCGGCCGGCAAGCCGGTTTACATCCAGAAACCGCTCGGCTTCACGTACGCTGATGCGCTCGAGATGGTCGGGCTTGTCGAGCGGGCGGGCGTGCCGGGGATGGTGAACCAGAACATGTGTTTTGCGCCCGGCGCGTTAACGCTTGCGCGGCAGGTTGTCGATGAGCGGGTCATCGGCGATCCGTTCTACGCGGAGATCCACCTGCGGCTGTGGTTCGACACGCCGCTGGAGCACTGGTACGGGAAGGAGCAGCGGTGGTGGACGATTGGCTGCACGGTGCACCAGCTTGCGGTCATCCACCAGGTGCTGGGGCCGCCGGAGACCGTCTATGCGATCGCCGGAACCGACCCGAAGCAACCGGGCGTGACGCACGACGGGTTTGGCAACATGCTCCTGCGGTACGCCAACGGGCGCTCCGCCGCGATCCTCTCGACCGGGGCGTATTACGGTCAGAATCAGACCACCTGGCTGGGCGAGCGGAGCTATTTTCAGGGGCCCGACGGCGTGATCGACTGGCACGTCGAGGAGCCCTACGCCCTGATCAAGCGGGCCGACACGCAGCCGGGCGGTTCCCGCGTCGACGCGAGCGTGGCCGTCGAGGGCGCCTGGTTTCCCGATGCGTTCGGGCTCGCGATGGATCACTTTCAGTACTGCGTGCAGCACCGGCAGACGCCGCTCTGTAGCGTGCAGGACAACTTGTACGTGATGGCGACCTGCGAGGCGGTCTACCGCTCGAGCGCGGAGAACCGGGTCGTGCCGCTGGCCGAGATCATGGGCGACCGCTATGACCCGGACTACGGACCCGGCTGGCGGCGGGGGGCGGCGGATTGGCCGCGGCCGACGGCCGGCAGCACGGAAAGGAAGGGCTAGTCATCGCCGAACGCTTGCATTGGCTGCAGACGAGCCCGGTCAGTGGGCGCATCACGACCGACGGGGGGCACGTGCTGGCCGGCTACACCTGGTCGACGGCCGGCGGGACGCATCCGTGCGTGCATCCGCTGCAGCACCGGGACGGGGCGGGGCCGCTGACGAATTACGGGCCGTTTGATCATCCCTGGCATTACGGCCTGTGGTGGAGTTGGAAGCTGATCAACGGGATGGTGTTTTGGGAAAACACGGAGCGCGAGCGGCAGGGGGGCTATGCGGTCGACGCGTTCCGCGGCGGGACGGATGGTGACGGCCGAGTGGTCATCGAGCAGACGGCGCGGCTGCGGCCGCACGCGGAGCCGGACAGCGCCTGGCTGGTCGAGCAGCGGCGGCTGACGGCGCGGCCGCGGATTGGGGGGGCGGCGGTAGCCGGCGGGTGGGCGCTGGACTGGGACTTGCGGTGGGAGGCGGTGGTCGACTGTGAGCTTGGCGTGCAGCCGCGGATCTCGGAGGAGCGCTGGGGCGGGTACATGGGATTGAGCTACCGGGCGGCTCGTTCGCAGGCGTTTGACGAGTTTGCCTTTGACAGCGAAGGGCGGCAGGGCGGTGAGTTCGACCTGCAGCAGTTCGATTGCTGTCACGGGCAGCCCGCGCGGTGGGTGGCATACGGCGGCAAGCTGGACGGGATCGCGACGGGCAGCCCGGAGGTCGGGGGGGTGGCGTTGCTGGCGCACGAGCAGAACCATGCCGAGCCGGCGCCGTGGTATGTCTGGTCGGCGGGCCCGCAAAAGGAGGGCTTCGGCTTCGTCGCGGCGAGCTTTCTGCAGGATCAGCCGATGGCGCTGCGGCGTGGCGAGACGCTTGCGCTGCGGTATCGCGTGATCCCGTTTGCGGGGCGGCCGACGGGTGAGG
>CAZCKC010000305.1:0-2223 GCA_964499235.1 uncultured Planctomycetales bacterium
GGCGCGGCGTGCAGGTCGGCTACGGTTTCGGCGGTGTGCTCGATCGGGGCACGGTCGGTGCCCGCGGTGACAGCGACTACCTCATCGACGTGGCCGGCGCGGACTGGGACGGCGGGGTGCTTCCGATGGCTCCTGCCGGCCGGACGCGGACCGGTCGACCGATCGTACTTATCGTTCCCGACGAGACCGGGGACATGGAGGAGGTGACGCGAAAGCTTCGCGAGCACGGGCCGGTCGCCGAGACCATTGTGGCGCGGGTGGACGGGCGGCGGGACGCCGGGCGGAGGCCCTGGTGGCACCGGCTGCTCTTTCATGCCCCGTATAGCGGAGGCCGCCCGTGATGAGTCGAGCGCGAGGGTTGTTATTCCTGCTGCACCTCGTGAGCATCGCGATACTGCTCTTTCACTATCACCGCTACGTCTCGGGACTGGTCTCGATCCTCTTCTTTGGCGTGGTTGTCGCAGCCGCCGTCGCAGCCGGAGTGGCGCTCGAGCGCGCGCGTCTGAGAGCATGGGTCTCGATCCTCCTCGTCGGGGTGGCGGTGTGGCTGACGAGGGAGGCGGGAATCGCCGTTCTCAGTCGGATACAGGCTGCGGGAGTGGCCTCGGGTGGTGAGGGGCTGACAGCCGCGTTCGACCGCGGGCTGATTGCCTCCACGCCCGGTATCGTTGTGGCGTTTCTCACCACCTTTGCGGTGCGCAGGCGGCCGGGACTCTACGCCTGGCATCCGGCGCTGCTCGCTCCGGTGGTCGTTGCGTTGTTCTGGAGCCAGGGTCGCTTCAACGTCAGCATATTCGAGCACCCGAGCATTCTCGCCGCGACGGTCACGGGGTTCATTCTCGTCGAGGTCGTTCTCACGATGATTGCAACCATCCGGGTCGGTGCGCCGGCGGCCGGCGCCGCCGCCGGCACTGCGGCGTCAGCCGGTAGCGGGCCGGCGTCGGTGGGCGCTGCCGCCCGCCTGCGACGCCGGGAGCTGCTCCCGCTACTCCTCGTGGTGCTGCCGCTGCTGCTCGCTACCCTCATGCTGCTTCTCGGGCGCTACAGCGAGGCATCGACCGCCCAGGGTGGAGGTCTGATCCGCCCGACCCTCTTTCGCTTCGATTTCGCCGACTACATCAATCTCGAAAGCGAGATCTCGCTGAGCCGTGATCTGGTCCTGCTCTACCGGGAAGAGCCGGAGACCGCACAGCAGCGGCTGACCCTGCGCTCCGGTGCCCGGCTGTTGAGGCGGTTCGTGCTTTCGGGCTACGACCCGGGGCGGGGGTTCTTCGCCGAAACGGCTCCCGGGGAGGATCGCGCGCCCCAGACCGTGGGCGAGGGGCCGTTCAGCCTGCCGCGGCACGAGTATGAGCGGCGCTCGGAATTGCGGCAGGAGTACTACCTTGTCAACTTCGATCCCGCGTCGTTGGTGTCGGTGAACTATCCTATCGAGGTGGTCCCCTTTGAGGCCTGGAGCGAGTCCTCGTTTGCCCGCATCTACGAGGTCAGAAGTCGGGCAAGTGATGCCACGCCGGAGGCTCTCTCGGAGGCGGCGAGCCCCGGCGCACAGGCGATGGGTGCGGACCGGTACAGCTACTACACCGACTTCGGCGGGAACGAGGCGATTACCGAGCTCGCGCGCAAGGTGACCGAGGGGGTCACCGGTGATTACGCGCGGGCACGGGCGATCGAGCGCTACTTTCACGACGAGTTTTTCTACTCCTTGCGGCCCGGCGTCGCCGTCGACGGCGATCAGCTCCGGCACTTTCTCTTCGAGAGCCGGAAAGGATACTGCTCCTACTTTGCCTTCTCGATGACGCTCATGGCGCGAAGCCTCGGTCTTCCGGCGCGGGTTGCGGTGGGATTCTTCGTTGATCCGCGAATGTCGGTGATGGACTACTACGCGGTTCGTGCGGATATGGCACACGCCTGGGTGGAGATCTACTTTGAAGACTACGGCTGGATCGAGTTCGACCCGACCGCGACCACCGTAGCACCCGGGGAAGAGTTCTCCCTGGATCCGAACCTGGACATGGAGCAGATCTCGGCGCTGCTCGAGGAGCTCATGGAACACCGAAACGAGCTCAACCCCGCCGAGCCCTCCGCGGCGGATTCCGCCGGCCGGGAGGGCGAGGGCCTGAGCGCCGCTGTGGTGTACCGCTTCATACTGCGATACTGGGTGGCGCTGCTTGCCGTGGCGTACCTCATCGCGGTGACCGCCTATCGCGTGCTACCACGCCT
>CAZCKC010000306.1:0-2218 GCA_964499235.1 uncultured Planctomycetales bacterium
CTTGGCCTGGCTCCGTACGCGGACCAGCGACTCGACCTCGGCCAGCAGCGCGGCGAGGCGACACGGGATGCGCTCGACCGCGAGCCGACCGGCCTCAACCTTCGACAGGTCGAGAATATCGTTCACGATCTCGATCAGATAATGCCCGTTGCGGACGATCGTGTCGGCGTGCTCACGCTGCGGGCCGCTGCCGAACTGACATTGCCCCGGGCAGCCCTCTTTCAGCGTTTCCGCAAAGCCGACGATCGCCGTCATCGGCGTGCGGATCTCATGGCTCATGTTCGCGAGAAATGCGCTCTTCGCGCGGTTGGCGTTGTCGGCCGCCTCGCGCGCATCCTGCAGCTCATCCTGCGTTCGCCGCGAGAGCAGGACGAACGCGATCGCCAGTGCCGCGACGTAGCTGAACAAGCCCGCGTGCGCGACGAGATCGAGCAACTGGGCGGACGTGCCCGCGACCTCACTGCCAAAGCGAAACCCTTGCTGCCCGAGCGCGAACACCAGCACGAGCCAACCCACCCCGGTCAGGCTCCAGAGTACCGCCGCCCACGCCGGCAGCAGGAAGATCGCGATGACGATCGGCACCACAAGGTACGCGTCTCCCGGGGAGTCCGCTCCGCCGAGCGTGAACGTCAAGAAACACAAGACGGCGAAGGCGTCGCCGCAGACGTAGTTCGCAGCCAGCGTGGTAGAGCGGCTAAATCGGGCGAGCGGCGGAACCGCCAGCAACAGCAGCGCGCAAACCCCCATCGCCAGCCCGCTGCGCCAGGCCCCAACGCCGAAGGTGAGAAAAATTGTAAAAAATGCCGCGACGGTGAACGACGCGACTGCGAACGCGATCAGCATCGCTGCTCGCTGCCGGAAGGCTGCATCCGCCCCCGGCGGCGTCGCTGCCGCGGTCAGCCTCTCGAAATATCGCGCCGCTCGGCTGGCTAGCTGAGAAGTCCGCATACGCCGGTACCTCGTAACCTCCCGATCGACCACAGCCTTTCCGTGCACGCTTCCAGTCGACTTCAATTCACGCTGCCTTGTTCATCGGACGTCAAACGGGGCGAAAACACGACCAATGCGCTGCAATCGGATACAGAATAATTCCATGTCGCCTCGCGTGGCCTAGTTAGGGGGCGCCAACCCTCTTTCTCACCCGCTGCCGCCGCCAAGCCGATGTGGAAGGGGGCACACACCCCGAGCGTTTCGTTAACCCGTGGCCGATAACCATCAATCACGCCGTGCCAATGTGAGCGAGTCGAAGGCCCAAAGCGAGGTTGAAGGGCACAGGCCGCGGCCGAGTACCCGAAGCGGGCGGCTCCTGACCGTGGCCGCTGCGGTGGCGGTCGTCGGCGGCGGCCTGGCGCTCGCGGCGGCGGCCTCGGACGGGGTGGAGACCCTCGGCGTCTCCTTTCACGACCGGGGCCGAGCCGGAACCGATGTCGCGGTCGGCGACACGGCTTTATCGCCGCTGCTGAATCCGGCCAGCGTCGCCAACTTTGACGCGCTCCAGGTCGACTTTGCGACCAGCCACATCCTGCCGCAGATCCGCTGGCAAGGCCTGCTGGACGAGGCCGACTCGACCGTGCGCCATATCCCGCTCGCGGGCATCGGTGTCGCGGGGGCGCTCGGCGGCGGTTGGCACGGTGGTCTGGCGGTGAACGCGAAGTCCGGCCTGCTGAGCGAGATGCAGTTTCGCCACCTGACCATCCCGTGGATGCGGCGGGAGGTCGGGGCCGACGTCAAGAACGTGATGCTCTCGGCCAACGTCGCCAGGCGGTTCGGCGCGCGTCTGACCCTCGGCGCCGGTGTTAACATCGAGTACGTCTCGGCCCGGTTCAGCGAAGTGCTCGGGCCGGTCGACCTCGAATTCGGCCGCGGCGACGCGTTTGGCATCGGCTTTCAGGTCGGCGCCCGCTACGAGTTGACGCCCGCGGTGACGATCGCGGCCGCCTACCGCACGCCGACGTGGTTCGGCGACGTGGCCGGCGGACGTGGCCGGGCGTCGCTGGGCGGCGTCATCCCGCTTGACCTCGGACCGATCCGAAAGGCGGATTTCAAGCTGCCGCAGCGGGCCAGCCTCGGCGTGGCGTGGCGGCCAAACGGGCGCCTGCTCCTCAGTGCCGAGACCCGCTATGTTCACCACTCCGGGACCTCGCTCGACGCGGTCGAGCTGCACGCGGCGCGGCTCCCCGGGGTGGCGCTGTCGTTACCGCTGGGCTATCGCAACCAG
>CAZCKC010000307.1:0-2213 GCA_964499235.1 uncultured Planctomycetales bacterium
GTTGAAGTCGGGGCTGCGGAACTCGTTCCACTCGGTGCAGATCACGAGGGCGTCGGCGCCGTCGAGGGCGTCGTAGCCGTTCTCGTGGAAGACGATGCCGTCGTCCTGGAGCGCGGCGCGGGCGGTGTCGTTGGCCTCGGGGTCGTGGGCGTTGACGGCGGCGCCGGCCGCGCGGGCGGCCTGGATGATGGACAAGGCCGGCGCCTCGCGGACGTCGTCGGTCTTCGGCTTGAACGCCAGGCCCCAGACGGCGAGGGTCTGGCCGGTGAGGTCGGGGCCGAGGCGGGCCAGGATCTTCGCGATCATCTGCCGGCGCATGGCGAGGTTGCGGCGGTGGACGGCCTCGAGGATGTCGCACTCGACGCCGGCGTCGCGGGCGATCGAGGCGAGGGCCTGGACGTCCTTGGGGAAGCAGGAGCCGCCGTAGCCGAGGCCGGGATACATGAAGTGCCGCCCGATGCGGGCGTCGGTGCCGATGGCGTGGCGGACCTGGTTGACGTCGACGTCGAAGCGCTCGCAGACGGCCGCGATCTCGTTGATGAAGCTGATCCGTGTGGCGAGGTAGGCGTTGGCGGCGTACTTGGCCATCTCGGCGGCGAGGCGGCTGATGCGGAGGATCGGGGCGGCGTTGCGGACGAAGGGCTGGTGGAGCTCTTCGATGACGTCGCCGGCGGCCTGGTCGTCGGAACCGACGACGACGCGGTCGGGCCGCATGAAGTCGTCGATCGCGGTGCCTTCCTTGAGGAACTCGGGGTTGCTAACGACGGCGAAGGGGTGCTGGGTGTGTTGGGCGACGATCGCCTCGACGCGGCTGCCGGTGCCGACGGGGACGGTGCTCTTGTTGACGATGACGGTTTCGTGCGTCAGGGCCTGGCCGATCGCGGCGGCCACGGCTTCGACGGCGGAGAGGTCGGCGGTGCCGTCGGCTTTGGGCGGGGTGCCGACGGCGATGAAGGCGACGCGCGACTGGGCGACCGCGGGGGCGAGGTCGGTGGTGAAGCTGAGCCGCTTGGCCTTGAGGTTGCGGGCCAGGAGGTCGGAGAGCCCGGGCTCGAAGATGATCGACTCGCCGCGGGCGAGGCGGGCGACCTTGTCGGCGTCCTTGTCGACGCCGATGACGTGGTTGCCGCTGTCGGAGAGACAGGCCGCGGTGACGAGGCCGACGTAGCCGGTGCCGATGACGCAGACTTTCATGGCGCTCCTATCCGTTCAGGCCGCTGGCGGTGGTGGCTTCGGTGGCTTGGGTGACCTGGGTGGGCGGCGTGGTGGCGGCGGTCGGCCCGGGGGGCATGCTGTCGACGTGCCACTGCGCGCGGCGTTGCCAGACGCTTTTCCAGGATCGATACGTTGCGCGGGCGTTGGGGCGGAGCAGGCCGGCCGCGGCGAAGGCGGCCATCCTTGAGAACGCCCACAGGTCGAGCATGCGGATGCCGAAGCGGGCGGCCGCGGGCGACCAGTGGCGGACGAAGAGCTGCGCCTTGGCCTTGAAGAGGCGGACGAGCTTGTCGGCGCGGACCTTTTCGGAGGCGCCGCCGTGGTGGATGATCGTGGCCTGCGGGTCGACGAGGCAGGTGAAGCCCTGCTGCTGCGCGCGCAGGCACAGGTCCGCTTCCTCGCCGTACATGAAGAACGCGGGGTCGAAGCCGCCCAGCTGCTCCCAGACGCGGCGGCGGAGCAGGAAAAAGCAGCCGGTGACGATGGCGACGCGCTGCGGACCCTCCCGCTGCAGGCGCACGAACTCCGGGTCGAAGACGGCGGTGCCGCGGGCGAGGCTCGTCAGGCCGGCGGCCGTGCAGAACATCCCCCAGGGCGTCGGGCGGTGCCAGCAGGAGGTCGTGTTGGGGGTCTGGTCGGCGAAGATCGTGCGGCCGCCGAAGATGCCGGCCTGCGGGTCGCGGGCTTCTTGCGTCTTGGCGAAGGTGACGAGCTGGTCGATGGCGTGGCCGCGGATGACGGTGTCGGGGTTGAGCAGCAGGAGCCAGTCGCCCTGGGCGTGCTGGGCGGCGAAGTTGTTGGCGCCGGCGAAGCCGAGGTTGTCGTCGCGGGCCCAGAGGCGGACGGCGGGGAAGGCTTCGGCGATGGCGGCGGCCGAGCCGTCGGTCGACGCGTTATCGACGACGAGGACCTCGAAGTCGGGGTTTTGGGCTTGGTTGAAGACGGAGGCCAGACAGTCAAGCGTCAGCTGGCGGGTGTTGTAGCTGATGATGAGGATG
>CAZCKC010000308.1:0-2185 GCA_964499235.1 uncultured Planctomycetales bacterium
GTTGCCAGTTGCCTGAAAGTGGGGTCGGACGAGGCTTGACTGGGGGGCGTAACCCTCGATAATGGCGTGGGATAGGCGATTGTGCCTGCTGCGGGCGTAATTCAGTGGTAGAATGCCAGCCAGACCAATACCACACCGCTATTGCATCTAAAAACAAATCTGTCTAAAATACTGTCTAATAAAGGGAAGTGTTCGGGTCGCGGTTCGGCGGCCAAGTTCTGCCCGCGTCGGGCGATCAGCGGCCGAGCCGTTGGCGTGGCGGCACCGGGTTCGCGTTCGCCCACGTCGCGGCGCGACGCCGGCCCGCAGTCGCTGGATCCCCGCTGGAGACCGTCCCATGGCCCGCCGCCGCGGACGCCCCGCTCGCCACTACACGACCTCCTGGGGCGAGACCATCGTCGGCCTCTGTCGCCGGGCCAACGGCCGCTTCTATCCCGTCGGTCGCAACGACGTCGCCTTCGGCAGCGACGAGAGCCTCGCGGTGCACCGCTTTCGCCGGTGGCAAGCCCAGACCGAGTCGCCGCCGGCGCCGCCGTCGCTGCTCCTGCCCCTGCCGCTGTCGCCCGAGACATTGGACATCGCCTTCCCGGACGGCGACAGTGACCGCGATCCCGACGAGCCCGATGACGAGTTCAGCCCAACCATGGCCAACCTCGCGCGGGTCCTGGGCGACAACCCGGTGGTCGAGTTCGCGGCCACGCTGGCAGACATCCGCCGGGCGGAACGCCGCCGGCTGCGGCGGTTGCTGTTGACCGATCCCCGCCAGGCGGCCCAGGAACTCGACGTTCCCCACGTCGCCCACTACCCCAAGATCCCGGCAGCGCCGCAGTTCACCTTGCGCGAGCTCGGGACGTTCTACCTCGAGAACAAGCGCAACCGCCACGGCGAACGGTTGGCCCGCAAGCACCGCAAGAACTCGGCAACGTGGTGGCGGGACTTCTGCGAGCAGGTCGCAGTGACCTACGCCCGCGATTTGACGAGCGAGTTGATCCGCAAGTACTACAACCAAGTGATGAGCGCCTTCGACAAGGGGGCGTCGGCCGCCTACGTGCGGTCGCGGTTCGTGCAGGTCCGCGCAATCCTCAACTACGGCCTCACGCACACCGAAGACCGCCGCGACCTGCGGCACGCCCTCGATCTGTGTGCGGTCCTCACGCCGCCGGTCGAGTTCAGCGACCCTGCGCCGATCAGCCCGGCCGACTTCCAGAAACTGCTCGCGTGCGCCGACGGGCCGATGCGGGCCATGTTGCTGCTCGGGCTGAACGCGGCGATGCACAACGGCGAGGTCGCGGCCACCCTGCGCCGGGACGTAGACCTTGAGGCCGGCACGCTGTCGGCCCGGCGGAACAAGACCCGGGCGCCGCGGGTGGCCAAGCTCTGGCCGCGCACGATCGCCGCGATCAAGGCCTACCAAGCGGCCGCGCCCCAGGGCGGGCCCCATCTCTTCGTCTCCCGCACGGGCCGGGCCAACACGGCTGAGCGGATCCGGCAGCGCTTCGTGACCCTGCGGCGGAAAGCGGGTGTCGGGGAGGAGGTGACCTTCGAAGGGCTGCGGGATGCGGCGTACACGGTGGCCGAGGGGATCGACGCGCACCACGCTAAGTTCCTGGCCGGGCACAAGACCGGCATGTCGGACCGCTACGTCTTGCGACAAGCGAACAACCCGCAGGTCGAAGCGTGCTGTGCGGCGATCGAGCAGCACTTCTTCGGGGACCCGGCCGCAGGTGCGGCGGGTGGCGGCGTGCCCGAACGTGGCCACGGGGAGTAAGGCAGGTGAGGCTGTTTTCGCGGTAGGCGTGTTCGCCGTTCGGGAGGTGGGCGTGACCGCGCTGGCCCTTTGCCGGCCGGCCGCGTCGCGGAGGCACCGGCGACCGTGCGGCCGCGTCTGCCCGGTGCCAGCTCGCGCTCACGGGTCGAGGTATCGCCCCCGGAAGCGGGCCTTCAGCAGGTTGTGCACGTGGTCGGCGGCGAGCTCGAAGACCCGGCCCGGCGGGCTGACCGGCTGGACTTGAACGGTGTGGCCGCGGTCGGCCGCCAGGACGTGGGCCACGGCCAGCGCCGTGCGGTAATCCTTGCTCCGCGGCGGGCGGTAGTGGATCAGGCAGAGGTCGCCATGCTCCAGGTCACTGGCGCTGCACTCCTCGAAGACCACGATCTCGCCGGGGGCCCAGTGCTCGGCGCCGGC
>CAZCKC010000309.1:0-2178 GCA_964499235.1 uncultured Planctomycetales bacterium
GGAGTTCATGCGGCTGAGCCGGCTCCTCGAGGCCGGCGCACACGGGATCCTCTACCCCCGTTGCGACGATGCGGCCGAGGCGCGGGAGGTGGTTCGGTGGGCCAAGTTCGCGCCGCTGGGTGAGCGCGGTGTGGATAGCGGTAATCCGGATAACCACTTCGGCGAACTCGACGTCGCCACCTACGTCGAGCAGGCCAACGCCGAAACGTTCATCATCATTCAGATCGAATCGCCCGACGCCGTCGAGCACGCCGGCGCAATCGCCGCCGTCGACGGCGTCGATGCCGTCTTCTTCGGCCCCGGCGACTTCTCGGTGCTGAGCGGGATTCCGGGACAGACCTCGCACGAGCGCGTTCGGCGGGCGCGGGCTACCGTCTGCGAAGCGACCCGCGCCGCCGACAAGCACTTCGCGACGCTGTGTTTCGATCCGGCCGACGTCAAGCACTGCCTCGAGATGGGGGCGACGTTTATCGCCTATGGTGCGGACCGGCCACTGTTGAAAGGCGCCTACCGCGACCTGCAAGCGACGCTCGGCCCGCTGGGTTTTGCATTTGATTAGAGCGGCCCAACGCCCCAGCTGCGGCGGTCCCCTCTCGTCTTCAACTCACGCCTCCGCGCTGCACTACACCGTAAAAAACTCCGGCATTTCTGCCTGGGCGATCGGCCGTAGGCGTTCCGCTTCGGCCGGGTCGATCCAGCGGTACGGCCAGCGAAGCCGCGGCCCGACCGGCGCCCAGTCGCCGATCGCGGCCAGGAGCTTGTCGACCGCCTGATTGGCGTAGCCTTGTTCGGAAATGAACGGCTGGATGTGCGTGGTCATGAAGGCGCGCACCCGTTGCTCAATTGCGAGCGCTGCCGCCAGGTCGGATTGCATCAAGTCCGCCCAACGTTGGGCGCCGGCGGGACTCAGGCACGCGACGTTCGAATAGGAACCGGCCGCCCCGTTGGCAATACCGGTCGCGAGGTGGTGCCCGGGCACAAACACCGACAAGGTGCCCATTTGCGCCCGCATGTCGGCATACCAGTCATCGTCGCCGTCGGCCACCTTCACGCCGACCAGCCCCGGAACCGCCGCGGCAAGGCGCCCCAGTTCGGTGGGCGTCAGCACGCGCTTGGCGTGGGGCGGGTTGTACAGCACGAGACCGATCGGGTCCGCGCTTTCGGCCAACCGCTGCAGGAACTCCACCGCTTCGCTGTCGGTCACGGGGAACCAGTCGGGCAGCACCACCTGGATCGCAGACGGGGCCAGGCGCGCGGCAATGCCCACGCGGTCGAGCGTCACCCGCGGGTTGGGATCGCCCGCGCCGAGTTGGAAGGGAAGCTTGGCCGCTTCGCAGCGCGCCGCCACCAGCTCGCTGACCGCCATGAACTCCGCGACACTCTGGTTATAGAATTCACCGGCCGTACCATTCGTGTAGAGTCCGTCCACCCCGGCGGCAATGATGTGATCGAGCTCGTCGGTGAGCCGACCCATGTCAATCTGGTCGTCGGACGTGATGGGTAGCAGGACGGTCGCCCAGTTCCCCCGGATCTCACTGAAAGTCAACGGCCGCACCGCTACACCTCTGTATTTCTCCGCCACTTTGGACCGGCAGCAACGTCGCATTACCCGGCCGCGTTGCTTCCGTTACTACCTGGATACGCTGCCCGATCCTTGGAAGCCGGACAGCGAGCTCACCAACTCTTTCGCATTTTTCCGCTACGACGATGCGCTGCCCGGGCGCACCGTAGCAGCGACCGAGCGTAAGGTTTCCGCGGGACGGTGTCGACCCCCAGGCTGGCGATGACCCGGTTGCCGCCGAGCTTGCGGCGTAGGATCGCGACCTGGGCCTGGAGGAACCGCACGCGCGTGTCCCGCCGGGCAGCCACGGCTTCAGCCAGGAGTGGACGGACGATGTAAAACCAGCGCAACATGGCTTGCGATCCCCGAACGAGATGCCCGTGAGACAGAGATAAGGCGTCCCCGACATTTTGAACCCCCGCCCAAACACGGGCAACTTGCAGACGCGGCCAGGATCCGTGCCCGAGCCCATCGGTACATCACCGACAATCGCGCGCCGTGCCTCAAGTTGCCGTGGCTGGCTCCCCCGTTTCGCTTTGCGCTCAGCACGGCAAGCGCCATACTGCCCCAACGCGTGCATTGACACGCAGTAGCGGGGTGGCTGAAATGGGCCCGAA
>CAZCKC010000310.1:0-2172 GCA_964499235.1 uncultured Planctomycetales bacterium
TCACCCGCGCGGCCGGGACCGCTCCGAAGTCGAAATCGTCCTGCTCGCCGACATAATCGAAGGCGAGGCCAAGCCGGCCACCGCGCCAGCTGTCCGGGCGATAGTCCACGGCGAGGCTGGCGGTCTCGGACGGCACGCGGATCTCATCATTGCCATCGTCGGCTTCGCTGTCGATGAAGCTCGCCTGGCCAGACAGGCTGAGCGCATCCGTCGCCTGCCAGGCGGCCGCAATCTCGAAGCCGGCGCGTTCGCTCTCACCGGTTCGATTCTGCGCGGTGGAGGTGAAATCGGGATTGAAGGCGGTGAAGATCTCGTCTTCCAGTTCGGCCGCGAAATAGGTCGCCGAGAGGCTGAGCGGGCCGAGCGCTCCGTCCCAGCCGATCTCCCAGCTGGTGGAGCGTTCCGCCACGAGGTCCGGATTGCCGATGAAGCTGCCGGGAAAGAAGCCGAAGAGCTCCGTGAAGGTCGGGTTCTTCACACCCGTCCCGACGCTCGCGCGCAACCGACCGCCGCGGCCGAGCTTGTAGGCCGCGCCGATGCGCCCAGTGGTGGCGTCCTCGAAGCGGCCATCATTGCCGTCAAAGCGCACATTGGCCGAAAGGCTGACGGGTCCCGAGGCAAGGCGCGCCTCGCCGGCAAGGCCCAGCGTCTCGAAACGCTCATCCTGGTTTGTCGCGCCGCCAAATTCCGTGTCGCGGGCGGAATATTCCTCGATCTCGTAATCGATGAGGCCCGTCAGGGTGATCTCCGCCCCGCCGCTCTGAAAGGCGCGCGACGGGCTCCAGGAGATTTCCGTGCGCTCACCATCGGAACGGTTAGCCGAGGCCCCGTCGGCGAAATTCTCGCGCTCGACCGTGTTGTGGCTCAGCCGGAATTCGTGGTCGAGCCGAAAGGCTTCCCCCGACAGCAGGCCACCAAGGGTCCACTGGGTGCTCTCGGTCTCGCGGTCGCCATCGTCAAGCCGGCCGTCGAAGTCGAGGTCGGGGTCGGTCTCCACCTCACCATAGCCGTAGCGCAGGAGGCCGCGGGCCTCCCAGTCCGCGCCAAGCTCCAGCCCGCCGGTTAGCAGGGCAGAATAGTTCTGCGAGCCGTCGGTCTCCCCACCCGTGCCGGACGTGTCCACGCCCTCGGTGATCACATCGGCTAAGGCGAGCGTCAGGTCGCCGGTCTGAAAATCAAACCCGTAGGCCCCGTCGAGACGCCAGGTGTCGAAGCTGCCATACTCAAGAAGGCCGCGCGCGCCCAGCGTATCGCCCGTAATGACGTTCACCACGCCGCCAATGGCGTCGGAGCCATAGATGCCGGACTGTTCGCCGCGCAGCACTTCGATGCGTTCGGGATACAAACCCGAAAAAAGTCCGAAATCGGTCTCGCCCGTGGTCGGGTCAGATATTTCGATGCCATCGATCAGGAACAGGGTGTGATTGGCCTCCGCGCCCCTCATGCGCAGTTGCGTCAAGCCGCCAGCCGCGCCGGAGCGAGACACCGAGACGCCCGGCACCTGGCGGAACTGGTCGGCGAGATAGGGCGCCGCGCGCAGCTCGAGGTCTTCGGCATCGAGCACCGTCGTGCTCACGGTCAAATTCTCCGGAGCGACCGGGCGCAGGCCGGGCACCGCAACCGGGTCCTGGCGGAGCTCGGTGTCGTCGGCGCTCCCGGGTTTGACGCCCTGTCCCATGGCCAGCGGTGCGCCGAGGGCGATGGCCCCGGCAAGTGACAGATGTTTCCACATCGCATTGTCCTCCGCGCCGGGCCGGACGGCGCACTGAAACGAAACCAGGGGCCACGCCCCGGCCATGCGGCGCGCCCGAAGTGTCGTTTCGAAGGAAACACGCGTTTCCCGACTGCCACTGGCTGGTCCCGGCCGGCAGGCGAACGACGCGATGGCAGGTCTCCTGGCTCACCGATCGTCGCTTCAGGCCGCCTTCCCGGGACGCGCATCCCAGTGGCTTGAATGGCCATCAGCTCCCGGCTGACAGTTGCGGGCACAGCGCCGGATTTCCACCGGCTTCCCTCTTCGCCGCCGTCTCCGGCGGAACCATCTGGAGCGATTGGTGCGCCAGGCGCCGGATGCTGTCAATTGCGATGAACGTCAAACACGACTGACCCCGCTCAGCCGCCCGGCCCATCGCTCACGCCGAAGACCGCCAGCACGTCATGGCCGACCCGCTT
>CAZCKC010000311.1:0-2157 GCA_964499235.1 uncultured Planctomycetales bacterium
ATCTGGTCGGGGCTGTGCTTCTTGCGTTTCATCGAGAATCTCCGATCCCCGGCGGCGACGCCGCCGGCGCAGCGACGCTCATACTAACTGGACCAGTTTTCGGGGGCAGGTCACTCGACTGCCTCCGGCGCCATGATAGGAGACCCTGCCGTTACCGACCGACCGGAAGATGTGGACGCGCATCTCGATCATCGACGGTGGCGTCTCAACGGCGATGCGAATACGTTGGCGTTTTTTGATGATGACCGCACGGCCTTGCGCGAATTCCCGTGGCCCGGTATCCGGCAGCGCAAGAACGGGTGGACCAGGATACCGGACCATGTTGACTACATACCGAACACCAGTTGCAACAGGTACAGATCGGTCGTGTCCACGTCGCCGTCGCCATCCAAGTCGGCCTGGTCGCAAGGGGGCGTGAGGGGCTGTTGTGGGCCGTTCATGCAACCGCTCAGGAACGTCGCGTCCGGTGCGTCGACGATGCCGCTGTTATCGAAATCCGCCAATCCGGCGAGATTCGCCGGCAGCACGAACGTGAGCACGATCGTGTTGCCCACGGTTGTCGCGGTGAACGTGCCGTCCCCCGTCACCTGCGCAAAGGCCGCCTGCGCCACGGTGCCGCCTTGCACGACGGTGTACTGGCTTCCGATTCCTGGCGTGAAGTTGTTCACCAGCGCGACGACCAACTCTCCGCCCTGGATATCGGTCTGACCCGTGACGATGAGTTGGTCGTAGTCGATGCCTGGATTCGTTCCGCCCAGCTGAACGCGCAGGGTGCCGGCATTTGACTGCGCATAGTCGCCGTCGATGGTCAGTGCGCCGGGGATGTTCTCGCCGGGTTCCACGCTACCAGCGGTGTTGTTAACGTTACCTTGAAAAGTGTTGGTGCCACCGAGTGTACCACCCTCCAAGTCGAACACCCGCGAGGGAATCGTAAACTTAATTGCGCCGCCACGCACGAGCGTGTTGCCGGCGGTCTGCCGATAGAAACGGCCCAGCACGAGATTGCCGGCGTCCGCAATGACATCGCCGCGATTCCAAAGGGTCGGGCCGATCGCGGTGTCGCCACCGCTGACCGACTTGATGATCACGCCGTCATTCTCGATGAACTCGGTGGTGTCGACCGGCGGACTGGTCTGGTCGGTAATCGCTTCGGCGTTGTTGGACATCATGATGTTGATGACGCCCGAGGGGCCGTTGAACAAGCGTGAGGAGTCACCGTTCATAACGATGCCGCTCTGGAACTCGGCGACGCCGTTATTCGTCCACGTTGAAAACGAGAGGGGTGTCACGCTCGTACCCGTCGGCAGGATTCGGCTGCGGCCGTCGGTGACGATGTTACTGAAATTGATGCCGCCGCGATTATACCACTCGAGCACGACCGCGTCGGGGTCGTTGGGGTCAACCAGCGTGAGGAGGTTGGCGTCGCGGAGGTTGCCGCGCAGCTCGAGATGACGCGCGCGCACCGGATCGGTCGTATCAAGTTCCAGCGTGCTGCTCGTGAAGCCGTCTGCCAAAACACCGACCTGGTCGAAGACCAACTCGTTACCCGTGACCGGCTGGATCACGAACTGACCTTTCGCAATCGTCAGCTTAGCGCCATAGCTGGTGACGTTCGCATTTGCATCGACGATCACTCTTCCATTACCGACGAAGAGCTCGTCGGTAATCGTCACCTGGCCGCGCAGCGTCGTGTCGGCGCTGGTGAACTCATTGGAAACTCTCAACGTGCCGGCCGAAATGACACTGGTGGGCTGCAGATCGGCCGAGCCGCGAAACTTGAGCATTGCGCCAGGCGGCGTCGTGAGCAATCCGTGATTCGTGAGCCTCGAATCGAATTGCAGAGCGCCAGTCGAGCAGATGATCTGCCCCCAGTTTTCGCACGCCGGCTCGATAATCGCCACGTCATCGCCGGCGACGCGGTTGATCACGCCGTGGTTCTCTACTTGCGCGAAAAAGTTCCGGAAAATCTCGTTATTCCCACTGAAGTCGTAAGAGCTGTTATTCTGCAGCACCAGTGTTTCGCCGCCGCCCTCGAAGAGGAGCGGCGCCGTGGCGGTCGCCGCGCCCGCGAGCGTCAGCGTGCCGTTTCCGCCGAAGTATGGGACCTGATCACCGGCGACCCCCAGCGCGTTCTGCACCGTCGCATCCCCACGCAGT
>CAZCKC010000312.1:0-2157 GCA_964499235.1 uncultured Planctomycetales bacterium
CTCGCCCGAGAAAGCAGTCGGCGACGATGGGGTTCTCGCTGTAGCCGTTGGCGGCGGCGGGCGGCCTCAAGCGTCTGCGGCGCGGGTTGGGCCGCGGCCGATCCTACTCAAAACGGCCGACGGTGTCGCGAGGGGCGGCGGGCGGCGTTGGGCGCGGGCGGTGATTGAGCTAAGATGCTGAGCTTTCGAGAGTTGCGCCCGCCGCGGCGAGCCGCGCGGGCGGGGTGTGTTGCCTGAAGGAACGTTTATGGCGGCAGATGAAGCCACGCGGCGCGATTTCATTCGCGAGATCATCGACGACCACAACCGCAGCGGGCGGTTTGGGGGGCAGGTTCATACGCGCTTTCCGCCGGAGCCGAATGGGTATTTGCATATCGGTCATGCCAAATCTATAGTCCTCAACTTCGGCTTGGCGCAGGAGTATGGCGGGAAGTGCAATCTCCGTTTTGATGACACCAATCCGGTGAAGGAAGAACAGGAGTATGTCGACGCGATCAAGAAAGACGTGCGCTGGCTGGGGTTTGACTGGGAAGACCGGTTGTACTTCGCGTCGGACTACTTCGAGCAGATGTACGAACATGCGGTAACGCTGGTGACAAAGGGACTGGCGTACGTTGATGACCAGAGCGCGGAAGAGATCCGGCTGTCGCGGGGGACGCTAAAGGAGCCGGGCAAGAACAGTCCGTATCGCGACCGGAGCGTCGTGGAGAACCTGGACCTGCTGGCGCGGATGCGGGCGGGGGAGTTTCCGGACGGCGCGAAGGTGTTGCGGGCGAAGATCGACATGGCGTCGCCGAACCTCAACCTGCGGGACCCGGTCATGTATCGCGTGCTGCACGCGTCGCATCACCGTACGGGGAATACGTGGTGCATCTACCCGATGTACGACTGGGCGCATGGGCTGGAGGACTCGATCGAGGGGATCACGCATTCGATCTGCACGCTGGAGTTCGAGAACCACCGGCCGTTGTATGACTGGTTCCTGGCGCAGCTCGAGGTGCATCATCCGCAGCAGATCGAGTTTGCGCGGCTGAACCTGAACTACACGGTGATGAGCAAGCGGCGGCTGCTGGAGCTGGTGAAGGAGGGGCACGTCGACGGCTGGGATGATCCACGCATGCCGACGATCTCGGGGATGCGGCGGCGGGGCTACTCGCCGGAGGCGATCCGGGAGTTCTGCCGGCGGATCGGCGTGGCGAAGTTCGACGGCGTGATCGACCTGGCGCTGCTGGAGTTCTGCGTCCGTGAGCACTTGAACAAGACGGCGCCGCGGGTGATGGCCGTGCTGGACCCGATCAAGGTCGTGATCACGAACTATCCCGCGGGGCAGGTCGAGGAGCTGCAAGCGGTCAACAACCCCGAGGACGCAACGGCCGGCACGCGGCCGGTGCCGTTCGCGCGGGAGCTGTACCTGGAGCGGGACGATTTCATGGAGGATCCGCCGAAGAAGTTCTTTCGGCTGGCGCCGGGGCGCGAGGTGCGGCTGCGGTACGCGTACTTCATCACGTGTGACGAGGTGGTAAAGGACGCAAACGGGGAGATCACGGAGCTGCGGTGCACGTATGACCCGGCGACGAAGGGCGGAGATGCGCCGGACGGGCGGAAGGTGAAGGCGACGCTGCACTGGGTGGCCGCGCCGACGGCGGTCACGGCCGAGGTGCGGCTGTATGACCGGCTGTTCACGGTCGAAAACCCGGCGGGGGAGAAGGAGCGGGATTTCCGAGAGTTCTTGAACCCGGAGTCGCTGATGACGGTGGCGGCGGCCAAGCTGGAGCCGAGCGTTGAGGGGGCGGCGGCGGGGACGCGATACCAGTTCGAGCGGCTGGGTTATTTTTGCGTGGACCGTAGCGCGGGGGCGGGGGGACGGCTGCTCTTCAACCGGACGGTGACGCTGAAGGATACGTGGGCGAAGATTCAGAAGCGTGGGGGGTAGGCGGGCTGCTTGGCAGGCGGCACGACCAGCAGCGTCGCGATCACCGCGATGGCCGTGCCGGTTAGTTACTCAGCGCTTCGCTCGCGGGCCAGCGGGATGATGCCTCGCGCGTCAAGGGACCGTGTGATCGTCGGCAGCCTTGGCGAACTCGGCGGCGAGTGTCGTCGTGTGGCTGCCTGCGGGGCAGCATCATTTTGACGCGGCCGATCAACTAGCGGGAACCA
>CAZCKC010000313.1:0-2123 GCA_964499235.1 uncultured Planctomycetales bacterium
GACCGTGCCCCGACCCGCTTTACCGCCTACTCGCTGGGAATCACCCGCACAAACTGCACGCCCGCACGGTACTTGCGGCCGCTGAGGTGGGTGCAGTGCCGCACGACGCCCTCGATCCGCGGGTCGCCGGGCAGCGGCAGCTGGATCAGCACGCGGGCGCCCACGTAGACATAGCTCGGCAGCGTGAACGCCAGGCCATTGGGCGCGAGGTTCGTCGTCTGAACGCGGACGCGGCGGGAGCGGACACCGCCGACGCGGCTCTCGTCGATCTCGGCCTCGAGCTCGACCCGCCATTTGCGCCGTTGATGCTGCCGTGGGCGGCGACGCGCGGCAACTGGCCCGCGCTGCCGGACGCGTTGAATCAGCTCCAGGACCGTGGCCTCGTCAAGAGCGCTGGCGCCGTCCAGCTGGGCTTCGTCCCACGACATCGCGGTGCTCCGTTGGCTTCCATGCTGCGCAAAATCCGGGCGGCCGCGACCCGCGCGCTGGCCAAGTAAAGCATGGGAAAACTTTTGATGAGGGACAAGCGGGCCGGGGACTTCGAAGACGGCGGGCTGGGACGGTGCCAAGGCGGCTGCGGGACGAATGAGGTTATCGGCCGGCTACCAGACGGGGAGCTGGCCGATGAGCTTGCCGATCGTGGCTTCCCAGATGAACTCGACCCGCGGCGCGAGCCACGAGAGGCGCGTGTTGACCGTGTTCCCGAACATCGCGCCGAAACCGACCATCATCACCAGGCGGCCGGTCGTCAGCACGCCGTTTCCGGCCGATGATTTCGGACGGAAGAAGAAGATGAAGTACGTCAGCGACAGCACCAGCACGATCAGGAAGACCAGGTGCTCGATTCGGGCGGCCGGGTCGACCACGCCGCCGGCGTAGGGGGTCCACGGCCAGAGCGGCTGGACCGAGTCGATGATCTGCGGCAGGACTTGGCCGACGCGGTTCTCGAACTCGGGTCCGATGGCGAAGCCGAGGAACAGCGCCACGATCCACTGGTTCAGCCAGCGGTATTTCTTCGAGTAGGTGAAATACCACAGCGCCCCTGGAATCGCGAGGAAGATCCACAGGATGTTAGCGGGGGCGGTATAGGCCGGATCGGTCGGCGGCAGCTGCTGGAGAAGCGTGCTCCAGGCTTCGCTCATCGGCACGATCCAGTCCTTGAAGACGATCTTGTGGAGCTGGTCGAGCAGGTAGGCCATCGAGCCGCCGACGATGATCGCCTCGATGAAGCGGTAAAAGCGGTTGTCGCCCAGCGTGAAGGCGAAGACGCCCAGCGTGCAGATCACCGCGACGAAGTCGCCGATCCGGGATTCGACCAGGCGCCAGTACACCGAACGCAGCCGCTGCTGCTGGTACTGCTCGCGCAGCGGGTTGAGCGCCGGAGCGTCTTCTGCTTCGGCTTCGACGCCCACGGCCAGCTGGTCGGGGGTGGTCGTGCCGTAGAACTGGTAGCCGAACTCGGCGTCCTCGGGCGCCGCCTGCGGTTGCACGATCGCCCCGGTCGACTGGAAGCGGGCGAATTCATAGACGCCCAGGGCGGTCACTCCGCCGATGACGACGACGAACAGGCCCCACATGAACCAGCCCGGCAGTGCCGGCAGCGGCTCGCGGATGTGCAGCCGCCGCGAATCCAGCCGCCCGGTCCGCTCACCCCACCGCACCACCACGAACGCCAGGTTGCCGACCACCAAGAGCAGCAGCAGCGTCGTCTTGCCGGTGCTCATCGCGTTGGCGCCGGAATCGGTCGTCACGCCGTCCAGCAGCTTGCGGTACTCCGCCGCCCCCCGGGCGGAGTTGATCATGCCGAAGAGTTGGCCGGACTTGACGTACGGGTAGAGGTCGTTGGCGACGATGCCCATCGTCGCGGGGCCGATGCGCAGCCCGGGGTATTCGCTCTTGACGAGCCCGGCAATGTCCTTGGACTCGTCGCCGGCCGAGACGATCACGACGGCCGCGATGTCGTCGACGCCCTGGAAGCGCTCCAGCAGCGGGAAGCTGTCCTCGTCCAGCGGGCGGTTAAACACGTAGTCGGAGCGGTAGAGCTCCCGGGGCCGCTCGACGACCGCGCGGGCGAAGGTGGCGAACGTGGGCGCGTTGATATAGCCGAAGTTAAGGTAGTCCTC
>CAZCKC010000314.1:0-2122 GCA_964499235.1 uncultured Planctomycetales bacterium
CCGTTACCAACTGGCGACATTTCGCCAACGGCCGGCCCTTACCTGGCGACATTTCGCCAATCACCCCCAGGTCGACACCCGCGCGGATCCCTCGACCGCCGGCCCGGCATGCCGCGAGCAACACCCCGCTCGCCGGCGAAACGGTCGCCGGACGGCGAGCTGCGCTGTCCAGGTAGTCTGCGAAAGGTTGCGGCCGCGTGGCGGGAAAAATTCGGGCACAGTGCGCGGCCGGTAGGGGCCCAAGGGCCGATACTACGTAGTTATCGGGACGTCATTGGGCCGGTTGGCGAGCGCAACCTCCGGCGACGGTTGGGGCCATCACCTGCCGCTTCGAGCGATCTGCGTTTCGGGGAGGCTCGCCAGCCGGCGGCTCCAGGCGTCGGGCTCGTCCGGGAGGCGCAGGTCGAGCCAGGCGACGTCAGCCGCCGCCAACCGCCGCGCGACGGCGACCAGCGTCGCATGCCGCGCCCGATCGCAACGTCCCGTGCGATAGCCGAGCAGGTACGCGTGCGGCCCCGACTTCAGCCAGACGGCCATTCCCGCCCGGTGACCGCCGGCGTCCTTTTCGAGCAGGTGGCCGGGATGGCCGTTGGCCTGCGCGAGCTGCGCGAGGACCTGGTCAATGCCGCGGACGTGGGACGCGCCGTTTGGCGGGAGCAGGGCGTGAAAATCCTCATCTTCCTCGTCGGAGTGCAACTCGTCGGCCGGCGGTGTATCGAAGCATGCCACGACGACCGGCACTGACAGGCGCAGCCAAGTGGCGTTGAGCCGCTCGGGCCCATCACTGGGGACGGGGCAAAATCGGCGTTCGCCAAACGTCTCCGGCGGCTGGCCAGTGAGCTGGACGGCCCGGTCGATCAGGGCGGCCGCTGCGGCGGGATCGCTGGCCAGCACGCCGCCGAGCGGGCTGGCGGGAAGGCTTTCGAAGTGATCGTCGGGACGGCCGGCGATACGGAACAGCGGCAGCGCGCCGACCGCGGTTCCGCCGCGCATGGCGAGCAGGTAGTACGGCTCGCCGTAGCCCTCGCGCTGGAGGGCGGCCCGCCAGGGCAGCGAGTAGTAAAGCTGGTGGCTGGGGTACGCGCGGATCAGCGCGTCGTAAGGCGCGCAGTCCGGCGTGTCGATCAGCCAGACCGTCACTGGCGCGGGATCGATCGGTTCGAACTGGCCGGCGCGAGGAGCGCGCGCGGCCGTCAAATCGTCCCACGCATGGGTTGAAATCGTGTGAACGCCGTCAAGGAAGTCGACGGGCGGCTGTGGTGTACTCATTGCAATCGCCTGCGCAGCGCGTTGGAAGCCGCGGCGTCCGGCCCAGGCCGGTTGGCAGCCGTTCCCCTTGCCCGATATGCTGTGTATCGGTGGTCAGGACTTGGCGAATCCAATCAACCCCGCCATTAGAAGGGGATTTACGCCATGCGTGTCGGCGTTATCTCGGACACCCACGACCGACTTCCGACGCTGCGCGCGGCGCTTGAGCGGTTCCGGGACCTGGGGCTGGACACACTGTTCCACCCGGGGGACATCGTTGCGCCCTTTGCGGCGAAGCCGCTGGCGGAGTATCCCGGGACGGTCCACGTGGTCTACGGGAACAACGACGGCGAGCGGGCCGGGCTGAAGCAGGTGCTGCCGCAGATCCAGGATGGACCGCTGTTCGTGGACCTGGTTGGCCGGCGGATCCTCGTGCACCACTTCATCGACTGGTGCAGCGACCAGGACCTGGAGCAGGCCGACGTGGCGTTGACCGGTCACACGCACGAGGTGACGATCCACACGCATCACCAGAAGATCCAGCTTAACCCCGGGGAGTGTTGCGGTTGGGTGACGGGCAAGGCGACGGTCGCCGTGCTCGACCTGGCTTCCCTCGACGTCGAGATGATCGAGCTTCCGACATGACAAACGCCACGCGGTGCCGGTTGCTGTCCGGATTGATCGGTGGTTTGCTCCTCAGCGCGGTGGGGTGCGTCGAGCGGACGGTGCGGATCGACACGCGGCCGCAGGGCGCGTTGGTCATCCTCAACGACGAGGAGGTCGGCGCGAGCCCGGTGAAGGTGAGCTTCCTGTGGTACGGCGATTACGACCTCGTGCTGCGGAAGGAGGGGTACGAGACGCGGTCGACGAGCTT
>CAZCKC010000315.1:0-2114 GCA_964499235.1 uncultured Planctomycetales bacterium
GACTACGAACCCTCGCTCGCCAAATGTTGATCCAGGAATTCGCGAATCGCGCGGTAACCTTCGATCTCGTTGTCGCGGTTGCGGAAGCCGTGGCCCTCGTCGTCGAACAGCACGTATTCCACCGGCACGCCGTTTTCTTCCAGGGCCGCGACAATTTCGTCGGATTCGACCTGCAGCACGCGTGGATCATTTGCGCCTTGAAGCACAATCATCGGCTTGGTGATGTTGCCGGCGTGAAACAGCGGCGAGATGCGGCGCAGTCGTTCGGCATCCTCGGCCGGGTCGCCGAGTTCGGCGAACAGCGCGTCGCGCTGCGGGCCCCACCAGGCGGGGATGCTTTCGAGCGTGCGCAGCCAGTTGGTGACGCCGAAGATGTTGACGCCAACGTCGAACGCCTCGGGCTGGAAGGCCAGTGCCGCAGCCACCATGTAGCCGCCGTAACTGCCACCGATGATGCCGATGTGCTCGCCGTCGACCCATTCGAGCCCGGTCAGCATGTCCCTGGCCTCGACCACGTCGCCCAGGTCGCACTCGCCGTGGCAGCGGTCGTCGGCAGCGTAAAAGCTCTTGCCGTAGCCGGATGAGCCGCGGTTATTTATGTCGAACAGCGCGTAGCCGTGATTGAGCAGGTATTGATTCAGCGCCGAGTAGCCGATGCGGGCCTGGCCGCCGGGTCCTCCGTGAACGCGCACCAGCGTCGCCACCGGGCTGTCGCTCGATGCCTGCCGCGGGCGGTACAGGATGCCGGGAATCTCCAGCCCGTCGTAGGATTCGAAGCGGATCACTTCGCCGTCTACCAGGTGGTCGATGTCGATTTCCGGGTTCAGAGACGACGTTAGCGCGCGCGGTTCGGCATCGGCTTCTTCCATACTCACGACGAAAAGGTCGCTGGGCCGGCGGCTGGAACTGAAGTAGAACGCCATCTGCGAGTCATCGTCGGAGAACTCCACCGAGGTGACGTTGCCGTCGGGCATCTGCGGCAACGCGACTTCGCTGAAATCGGTGGCGTCGAGCAGCTTGAGCGTGGTTTGCGAGTCCTCGTTGATGCCGACGACCAGATAGTTGTCGCCATTGGAACGGCTGGCGTACATCACGTCCCATTCGGGCTGGAGCACCACGGTTTCCTCGCCGGTCTCGAGGTTGCGCGAGACCAGGTGGTCGAATTCGGATCCACGGTCGGTGGTGTAGAACAGGTGCGTGCCATCGGCGCTGAAAGTCTCGGCGCTGTTGGCGACTTCGCCGTCGTCGGCGACCAGTTCAGTTATTTCACCGGTTTCCCGGTCCCACAGCAGAATGTCAGTGTCGCTGCGCAGGTGAATCCTGGTCAACGCAGCGTGGCTGCCGTCGGGCGAGATCGGGCCGAGGAACGCGTCGACGGTGTTCTCGAGGATCATTTCGCGCTCCAGCGTCTCGGCATCGTATTCGTATAGGTCGAAGACGCTGTTGTCGCGCTCGTTGGTCGAGATCCAGAACGTGCTGCCGTCTTCGGAGAATCCGGCGAAGCTTGCCTTGAGTTTCTCTCCCGGCGTCAGGTCGACGACACTGCCGTCGGCGTTGCGCAGATAGACGTGATTGAGTTCGTTGCCGCCCTGATCGCCGTTGAAGATCATTCGCTCGTCATTCGGGAAATATGCATTGACGAACTTCGGATCGGTGGTCGAATCGGTCAGCGCGACGGCCTCACTGCCGTCTACCGGCATTGCATACAAGTTGAACACCCCGCTGCGATTGCTTGAAAATGCCACCCGGGTAGCGTCGGGCGAGAAGCTGGCCCCGCCAATGCGCTCGGTATCCATGAACTGCTCGATGCTGTACTGCGTGATTTCTCCCTCGGCTTCCGGCTTGTTCGCAGCGGCGGACGCTTCCTGCTGCGCCGCGGTCGAATCGGACGCCGGGGCTGCAGATTCAGGCGCCGGCGCATCGCGGCAAGCGGCAACAAGCATGGCGACGAGGACAAGGACGAACAGAGATCTTGGGGTCATGAGGTGTGTTCACGGTTTGGGGGACAAGCGGTAGAGGTTACGGCCATGGGCTGATTCAAGTCAAGCCGCCGGCGGCCTGCCGACCAGCAGTTGTGGACTCCCATACTCCATAGCCAACATCCTACAAGATAT
>CAZCKC010000316.1:0-2102 GCA_964499235.1 uncultured Planctomycetales bacterium
AGCTTTGTGCCACGGTCCGCATTGGCTAACTCCCAGCCCGCCAGGTTGACCGGCGACGCGCCGGCGTTAAAGATCTGCACCGCTTCGTCGCTGTCGCCGGACTGATAGCCGTCGTAGCAGACGGCGGTGATGCACACGTCCCCCTGGCCCGCGACGCGCGTGGTCCAGCGGGCGACATTGTCCGATGTCTCGGTTTCAGAAGTGATGGTCGTGACAGTGACGACGTTGATGACTTCCAAGAGCCCCGTCGCACTGAGCTGTGCGTTGACCTGTAATTGTAGGGCGCCACCGGGCGGCAGCGTGTCGGCCGTCCAGTACAAGGACGCTCCGGCTTGACCAAGCGCCAAAGTGCCCTGGTAGTCCAGGAACGTCACCCCGGTCGGCAGCGTGTCGGTGAGGCGCACGGCGCTGGCCGTCAGCGCGCCTGTGTTGCTCAACCGCAGGGTGTAGGTGAGGCGGCCGCCCAGCGCGACCGTGGGCGGGCCGGATTTGGCCAGCACCAGGTTGGCCCACTCGACAGGCGTGACGGCGTAGGCGCTGTTGCGCGCGCCGGGCGTGCCGTTGATGGGTTGGCCGTTGGCGTCGAGCGCCAGGTGGGTGATGCCGTCGTGCTCGGCCCAGTTGGCGTCCGTGTCTGGCTGAGTGGGGTCAACGCGCTCCATCGTGCAGTAATCCGGGGCGCCGCACCCGGCAGGCCAGCCGCCGCCGTCTCCGTTGGCGGTGTCAACGACTGTGCCCAGGCCGTCGGTTAATGTGATCCGTTCGCCGCTGTTGACCAGCGCTCCCTGGTAAATTTGGTCCGCTGCGCGATCCGCGACGGTCTGCTCGTCGTCTCGTTCCAGCAGATAGTAACCCTGGGCGGGGAGGGTGCCGCTGAGCGTGATTTGTGGCGTCCCGTCATTTGTGTGCAACGTCCATCCGTCGAGGGGCAGCGGCGCGGTGGTATTGTTGTATAGCTCGATCCACTCGTCGCTGCTCAGGCCCAAATTTCCGGCCCAGGCGACCTCGTTGATCACCACGGCCAACGGGTTTGTAGGCGAGACCACTTGGACCGTCCAGGTCGCGACGTTATTGCTTTGCAGCGGCTCACCGGCCGTCGTCGTGGCGGTGGCGATGTTGGTCGCCGCGCCCGATGTGCCCGTGAGGGCGCGGGCGGTGATGGTGAGCCACATGGTGCTTGCCTCGCCGCCGGGCAGGTCCCCTAGCGCCCAGGTGAGGCGCCTGCCCCCGACCAAGTCGGGAGCTAGCGAGGCGGTGATAAAGCGCACCGCTGTGGGCAGCGTGTCGGTCAGCCGTACCCCGGTGGCGGTCAAGAGTCCGGCGTTGCCGAGCTGCAGGGTGTAGGTGATGGCGTCACCAGGGGCGGCGGCGGCCGGGCCGTGCTTGTGCAGGATCAGGTCAACGTCAGATGGGATGGCAGCATTGCGCGCGCCGGGTGTGCCGTTGATCGGTTGGCCGTTTGCATCCAGGCCGTTACGCGTGACGCCGTCATTGCTGGCCCAGTTGGACATTGTACCGGCAGCCAAGGGGGTTACCCGTTCCATCGTGCAGTAATCTGGGCTGGCCGTGCCGGCAGGCCAGCCGCCGCCGTCCCCGTTGGCGGTGTCAATCACCTCGCTCAGCGCATCTGTCAGCGTCAGGACTTCACCCGCGTTGCTCAGCCCGTTCCCAAAGCTGCCGCTCCAATCGGCCAAGATGTCGCTGACCGTCTCGTCATCTCCGCGCTCGATCAAATAGTATCCACCGGCCGGAATCGTGCCGTCCAGAGACAAGTCTGGCCCGCCGCTGTCCCCGCTGTACAGCCGCCACCCGCTCAGCGTGATCGCGGCAGCGGTGGTGTTATGTAACTCGATCCATTCGTCGCCGGACAAGCCGACGTGGCCGGCCCAGGCGATCTCGTTGATCACCACGTCACCGGCTTGCGCTGCCCGGCGGGGCGGCGTCGCGGCCTGGGCCGTGCGCTGTAGCGCGGTGCGGGTCAGGCCTAACAACAAAAAGCCAGCCAGCACGGCGGTGCTGAGCCAGCAGAGTCGTTTCTCGTTCATGCTTCGCCTCCTCGGGAAATTAGGGTTCGGGGTCTTGTACCTCAGCCAGTATATCCG
>CAZCKC010000317.1:0-2092 GCA_964499235.1 uncultured Planctomycetales bacterium
TGCCGCTGCCCGCGGGGAACTCCGCCGGGTCGAACAGGCGCACCGTCACCCGCCCGGTCAGGGTCGAGACGAACAGCCCCAGGAACAGTTCGCCCTCCAGCTGGCGTTCGGTGTTGAGCTGCCACTGCGCCGCCGCGCGCGTCAGGCTGTGCCGGTTGCGCGGGTCGTGCCAGAAGGCGTCCACCACCTGCTGCACGCGCTCGTCTTTCGCCTTGACGCTCACCCCGCGCGCGAAGGTGTAGGCGTTGTGCAGCATGACCGCCTGGCTGGCCGTCGGGTCCTGGTGGTAATACCAGCGCGCCAGCTGGTTCTGCGTGGCGCGGTCGATTTCCTCCGCGACCGCCTCGCGGTTCGAGCTGCGGCCCAACGGCTGCCAGCCCGGCTCGCGCAGTTCGGGCAGCGTGCGCAGGGTCGCGGTGGCTTCCGCCAGCCGCGCGTCGACCTGGGCTTCTAACTGCTCCAGCTCCGCCAGTTGGGCGGCCAGTTGTGCCTGGACCTCCGGTGGCATGTCGTTAGTAGTCAATGGTCACCCTCACTGTATCGTCGTATACGACCGTCTCGACCTCGTACCCCGCGCCCTCCACGCCGGCCACGACGTACCGCAGCGCGTCGAGCCGGTGGTACCGCTCCTTGTTGTGAATGGCTGCCGTCGGCTGGTCGTTCTCGTCCAGCTTGCGCCGGTAGCTGCCCAGTTCATCCAGCACCCCCGTGCAGTCGTCGAACACGAACAGCCGGTGCGTCTTGAACAGCCGGATGACGTGGTCGATCCCGCTCTCGACATCGACGATGGGCGGCTCGGCTACGTTGTGCAGCCCTGCCGCCTGGTAGTCCAGCCGCTGCTGCTGCTCGGCCTTCTGGCCCACGAACCACAGCACCACCCGCGCGTGGTCCGAAAAGCGCCGGATAGCTGCCGCGTGCTCGGCGGTGGCCAGTTCGCCCATCAGCGATTCACGGTACAGGTAGTAGACGGTGGTCGCCGGGTCGTAGGCCAGCCACACTTTGGCGTGGTGGACCGCGCCGGGGTCGATGCCGCCCCAGCGCGGCCAGGCCATCGGGATGGAAAAGGGCCGGACCTTGTGCCCGCCCGCGTGCCGGTAGCGGTCGACGAACGCGCGGTAGATGAGGCCCGCCGGGCGCTCGAACCGCCCTTCGTAGAACATGCGGAACTTCCAGTCGTCCATCTCCTGCTGGCGTTCTTCGAACTCCGCGCGCGAGAAGGCCGGGTTGGCCACGCTCGGAAACTGGATGACGCGGATGTGCTGTGCGCCGGCCCGCCAGCGGTCGTACACGCGCTGTTTGAGCCAGCCCAGGTTGTAGGGCGTGGTGGTGATGAGCACCCGCCCCCGGCTCAGCGACAGACGGCGCAGTACCGCCTCCCACGCACCCAGCCCGAAGGTGTCCTGGCCGGCCTCGTCCAGCCACGCCGCGTGGGCCGTCGCGCTCTCCAGCCCGCCCTCCGCCGACGCCGAGCGCATGATGATGCGGCCCCACATCGCGTTGACGTCCGAGGCGCGCTCTGCACCGAAGACGGGCTGCCCGTGCGCATCGCGCACCGGGGCCCACACGCCCTGCACCGGGTCCCAGCCGTGCTGGCAGAGTTCCAGCACGCCGTCGCCCGACCAGTAGCGGGCGATACCGAACAGGTCGCTGAAGACCTCCTGCAGCGCCGGCAGCATCTTGAGCTTGAACAGGTCGAACGTGGCCGTCACCGCCAGGTAATCGCCGGGGCCGTGGGCCTGGATTTCGCGCAGCAGCCACCACGGGCCGAAGCTGGTCTTCCCGCCCTGCGTGCCGCTGATGACGGCCACGATGCGCGCCGTCGCATCCCAGGCGGCGATCTGACCGGAATGCAGCTGCAGGTCCACGCCGCGCTGCCCATCGCGCACGATGGGGCGATATAAGGTCGGGGCGCGCGGGGGCGCGTCAGTCGTCGTCGCTGCTGTCAGGCTCACCATCTGTCTCCTCGGACGCCGGGCGTCCGACCCGTACAAAGCTAATCGGCTCTGTCTTCGTAATCTCGACCGCGTGGCGCTGCACCGGCGGCAGTACCTCGGCGGCCTGGCGCTGCAGCTCGCTGGCCAGCTTCACCGCG
>CAZCKC010000318.1:0-2087 GCA_964499235.1 uncultured Planctomycetales bacterium
GGTTGAACTGGATCGACACGAAGCCGACAACGGTGCCGGCCTCTTCGGCGACGTAGACCTCCCAGCCGGACTCCGGTGCGAGCAGTGAGGCCAGATATGCGCCCTGGTTCCGGTCCTCGTGGGCCTGGACAAGCTCATAGATTTCGTCGCCGATCAGGGCGCGAAACGAGGCGAAGACCGGCGCGAAAGCCGCCTCCCGGATGGCTTCCAGGCGCGGCGCGTCGGCAGTGGTTGCCGGCCGGATCTCAATCGTGGTGTCGGTCATCGTCTGCTCCTTTTTCTCTTCCCGATGATTCAGATTCGGTACTCGCCGATCATCATACGTCGATGCCGAAGGCGAACAGATCCGGCTCGGGTGCCGTTTCGGCGGGCGGATCATCGGGGGTGGCAGCCACTCCGGCTGCCGGGGCGGCAGCCACACCGGCTGCCACCTCGACAGCCACACCGGCTGCCACTTCTCTGGTTATCTGCTGCAATGCCGCGATGACACCGGCATCGAGCGGTTCGTACTGCGCCAGCGCCACCTCACGCAACGCGCCGCGGATGTCGAGGCCGGCGTGGGCAGCGCCGATCAGCAGCAGGGCGCGAATGGCGGTGGCTTCGGCGCCGTCGCCCTGGGCCTGTTGCACGACGGCGCGTACGGCCGGACTCAGCCGCAGCCGGATGCGTGGGTTGCCGCTACTCATGCGCCACCGATGCTGGACTCTGCGCCAGTGCCAGTCGCCGCGCCAGCCGGGCATAGCCGCGCGCCACGGCCGTCTGCGGCTGCGCAACGACCTGGGCGTGCGGGAAGTGCTGCTGGATGGCGGCGACCAGCGGCGCGAGCTCGGCGCCGCCCCCGCCGATCAGGATGGCGTCGAACTGGGTGCCGCGGCCCCAGGTTTCTACCAGGCGCGTGGCGATCAGGGTGCCGTTCTCGCGCAGTGGGCGATCCCAGCTATTGGGCAGCGGCTGGCACTGGCCGGCCACCTTCACGCCGCCGGCCCGCACCGCCTGGTCGGTTTCGTAGAGCGTCAACTCGCGCTCGAAGACGTGGGCCAGGCGGGCGCGGATCTGCTGGAGCGGGCGGGCCGTCCCGAGCTGGTAGGTATCGAGCCCGGCGGGCACCGGGATCATGCGCTGGATGACGGCGATATCGACCGTGTGATGCCCTATGTCGACGACGGCAACCTGGCCGCTGATGAGTGCCGGGTCGCCGATGAGATTGCCGTGATTATCGAGCAGGGCGTTGTAGATCAGGCCCAGCGGCTCGGGGATGACGCGGATGCTGCGGTAGATCGGTGTGGCGGCACGCAGCCGTTCGCCGAGCTGGCGGGCCTTGTCGCTGTCGGTGGCCCAGGTCGCCGGCAGCCCGGTGACGCAGATGCCGGTCGAGGCGCCGTTGAGGTTGCCGAGCCGGCCGAGTGCGCCACGCAGCAGCGCCGGGATGAATACCGGGTCGTGCAACCGCTCCTGGGCGAGCAGGGTGCGTGGCGCGGGTGAGAGTAGTGCGTCGGCGCCGACCCACCAGTGCTTGCCGTTGCACTCGATGCTGGTGGCCTGGGCGAGGGCGCCGGCAACCGCGCGCCCGGCACCGGCGATCATCGCCGGGAAGATGGTCGGCGTCAGCTCAACGCCGTGCTCATCGATGATCACATATTTCACAAAACCGTGGCCGATATTCGGGCCGTGTCCTGCAGTAGGCATTCGCTTGTCCTTTCGTCTCTTCACGCCGCGGCCGGTTTAACGCTGCGGCACTGGCCGGCGATGGCGGCGATGAGATACCGATATTTCGTTGCCGGACGGCATCGCCGGCTGCGCCACGGACGGCGGTTCAGCATGCGCCAGCACATCGCCGTAGTCAATGAAGGCGTTGTCGACCAGGCTGGCGTGGATGTAGTCCAGGTAGGATTGAATGTCCTCGTTGTCGTCGAGGCTCTGGAAGGGGATCGTCGCGCCGGAGACCTTCTTCACACTCTGGCCGATGTCGAGCAGGGTCTGGTCGAGGCCCTTGACCAGGCCGGCCATCACGGCCGCCAGCTCCGCCCGTTCCTCCACCGTCAGATTGGCGATGCCAATCAGGGCTTTCTCCTGCGCGCGCAGCAGGG
>CAZCKC010000319.1:0-2069 GCA_964499235.1 uncultured Planctomycetales bacterium
AGGAGGAACAGCATGAAGAGGCAGCTAGGATATCTGCTGGCTGGTGTTGCGGGCACAGGGCTCGTCGCGTCGGCCTTCGCACAGAACGTGGCTACACCGTACGGCACCCACCACGGTGACCTGTTCGGGACCAACCGGATCGGCACCACCAGCGGGGACTGGAGCAACGGCCTCCAGCTCGCGTGGGAGCTCGATGTGCGTGGCGACGCGGCCAGCATCGACCGGCCCGTTGGCCGGTCCCCGATGACCTTCGATAGCGCGGGCAACATTTACTGGCCGACGTCGATCGGCGGCGACACTGGCGGCGACCAGTACATCGCCTCGGTCGCGCCCGACGGCACCGTCCGCTGGCGGAGTGCCGACGCCCTCAACATCGGCGTCGACAGCTTCTACCAGGGCGCCGCGGTGGTCGGTGACAACGGCGTCGTTTACTCGCCCGGCGGCGGTGTGCCGACCGACTACGACGGCGACGGCGTCAACGGTCAGCGGCTTTTGGCCGTCAGCACCGCGGACGGCAGCACCGTCTGGAGCGTCGATCTCGACGGCGACTGGAATAACGACGGCTCGACCGAGGACAACCTCAGCAGTCTCGACCCGTTCGGTCCGCCGAGTCCGGTCCTCAAGGACGGCGTCTTGGTTCTCACGCTCATGGGCGACGCGGGCATGTTCGTGGTTCAGTTTGATGCCGCGACCGGCGCCCTGCTGGCGAGCGATCTCGTCGATCCGTCCGTCTCGCCGGCCGGCCGCGAGGTCACCGGCAACCTGATCTACATCAACGACGTCTTCGGTGACGGCCTCGACGGCCTGTTCCACAACCTCGAGTTCGACGGCAACAACTTCGCCGACTCCAACTCGATCCGGGACGTCTTCGGCATCCAGGTCGACCTTGGCAACTCGGCCACCCTCGTCTGGGCGGCGCCCGGCGGCAAGGCGGCCCGTGCCAGCATGACCTACAGCCCCACCACCGGCTGGCTCTACGCCCACACCTGGAACGACTACGGGGTTATCGACGGCGAAGGCGGCGCGGCCATCACCTCGTACGATCCCGCCACCGGCGCGATCGGCGACTTCGCCAACCCCGGTTTCGGGCACGGCTTCTTCGACGTCGGTATCCTGACGCCGGAGGGCGAGAACCTGCTCGTCGGTGGTTTCGACGGCCGGCTCGCGGCCTATGGCCTGAATGCGGACGGGACGTTCGACGACCCGATCCTCAGCTACTTCGGCACCAACTGGCACGGTGAGTACCGGACCTTCGGTAACCTCGCGATCGACAGCGAAGGTCGCCGCCTGGTCTTCACGGGTACCAACTCAGGCGTCAACGACCTCGGCCCCGAGTTCACGGCCCGGATGGTCGTCCTCGACGTGAGCCCGGACAACCTCCTGACCGAGCCCGACGATGCGCCGATCTACATCGACGACGTCGAGATCCTCGCCGGGGCGACGCCCGAGACGGCCGCGGTCGTTTACTCGGAAGACTTCGAGGATGACGGGCCCGGCACGCTCGTGTCGAGCATCGTCGATCCGGCCGGCGGCAGTTGGGCCAACACTGGCACCGACAACGAGCCCGAGGTCGAGACGGCGGCCAATCCGTTCCAGGAAGGTTCGAACACGTCGTCGACTGTCCTGCTGCTCGATCCGAAGCCGCGTGAAGAGGGCAGCTTCCAGGCCGCGACCTGGACGCTCGCTGCTGAGGTCGGGACGCCGTTTAACTTCATCTTTGAGCCCGACGATGCCGGTCGTTACGTGATCGTTCGCTGGAAGCAGTATCGTCCGACGCTCACGGACAACTTCTTCCCGAGTAACAACCAGGACTTCGGGATCCAGTGGGACATCTTTGGCGAGTTCCGTGGCCACGAGTTCTCGGAAGACACCCGCGCCCCGCTCACGCCGGACGTGTGGCAGACCGCCGAGCTCGTGTACGACTTCTTCGATGACGCGGTTGAGGTCTTCGTCGACGGTGTGACCAACACGACAGTTGCGCCGTTCTTCATCGACGACTTCGACGCCGGGATCACCGAGGTCACCTTCGACCTCACCCACACGGCCATCGACGAGGGTCAGCCCCCGCT
>CAZCKC010000320.1:0-2058 GCA_964499235.1 uncultured Planctomycetales bacterium
CAGTACCACGCCAAGGCGGGCGAGTACCTTTCCAGCCACCAGTTGCTGGACTTCATCAAGTGCCCGTGGCTGTATCGCAAGAAGGCGCTCGGGCTGATCGAAGACAAGGACTCGCCCGCCTACCTCATGGGCCGCGCCACGCACGTTCGGATTCTCGAAGGCAGGAACGCCTACGAGGCGACGTTCGCTTTCGGTGGTCCCGTCAACCCCAAGACCGGCAAGCCCTTCGGCACGTCCACGAAGGCATTCGCCGAATGGGCCGTCGCCCAGGGCAAGCCGGTCCTCTCTCTTGATCAGGTCGAGCTCATCGAGCAGATGGCCTCGGGCGTGGCCATGAACGACGCGGCCGTGGACCTGCTGCTCTACGGCCGCTCCGAAGGCGTTCTGCGAGCCGAGTACTGCGGCACGCCATGTCAGATTCGCATCGATTGGGTCCACCCGCATCGCGGGATCGTGGACTTCAAAACCTGCGACGACCTGACGTGGTTCGAGTCCGACGCCCGCCGCTACGGCTATCACCGGCAGATGGCGTTCTACCGGGCCGTCCTGGCCCAGGTGATCGACCAGTTCGTGCCGGTGCATCTGGTCGCCGTCGAGAAGAAGCAATCCTTCCGCTGCGGTGTGTGGCTGGTCAGCGACGACACGCTGGCTACTGCCCGCGAGATCGAAGACCGCGTCGGCATCAAGGCCCACAAGGGCCTGGCTGCGGGTGAATGCCTGTTCCTCGGCGCGTCCGGCTCGAAGCGCGGCGAGGACGATTGGGAGATCACCTATCGCTTTGCGGCCAGCCCGAACCGCAGCAGCATCTCGGTCGGCCCGATCACGGTGGCCTCGAAGAAGGGCTGGGAGTACCTCTGGGTGCGCTACGCCGACGAGGAGGACGCCGGATCGAACACGCTGGTCAAGAAGCCCATCGCCGCCTACGTCGAGCGGGTGTATGAGGAAGGCAACTTCGCGGCGCTGGGGGTCGGGACATGAGCGACGCCCTGAAGAAGGTCCAGTCCGGCCAGAAGCTGCAGATTCCCGCGCAGGCGTACAACGCCTTCATCGACGCGGCCGTCGATTACCGCCGCCGCACCGCACACATCGGCCAGAAGGCCGAGCCGACGACGCGGCAGACCAGCATCGTGCTGGTCCGCAATGACAGCGGCTCGAACCAGAACCGCCTGGCCGTGCTGGGAATCGACGCGCCGATCATCGATCCGGCCACCAACGACAACGAGTTCAAGAACCGCGTGGCGCTGTCGTGCGTGACGCCCGCCGTCGATACCCACGGGGGCAAGTTCGTCATCCTGGCCGAACCCATCGCCGCCGGGAAGATCGGGCAGGCCTATGCCGCCGGTGTCTGTCCGGTGCAGATTGATGTGGAGGAGGACCGCGAATACACCTCGGTCGACATCGCTGACGGCGAGACCACCAGCCTGGCCGCTAGCGATACCGGCTCGGCCACAATCCTCTGGCGCGAAGGCGGAACGGGCGTTCAGTGGGCCGTGGTGCGCTTGGGCGGCGGCAAGGCCGAGCAGGTCATGTTCGGCAAGCCCACATCTGAATGGACCGGCGGCTCGACGATGACGCTCGACCCCTGCGACGTGGCGGGCACCGATAACGGCCGGGAGAACGCCACTGTCCACGTCCTGCCCGGCGGCTACAGCATGACCAATGACACGAGCGTCGGCACGGACCAGGTCGTGCCCTACGTTCGCGGCGACGACGGCGAATACTACGTGCTCGGCACGCCCATCGAGGTCGTGACGACCTATCGGATCGACGGGGCCAACCTCAAATTCCAGAAGAAGACCCGCAACGTCTGGGTGCTCGTGGCCGGCAGCGAAAGCGACTGGGTGGACGTCCACACCGGCGACGAGTGCCCGGAGGAATGATCGGCCATGGGGAACGTCCAGTTCTGGCACAACAAGGTGCTCTTCACGGATGCGGGCAAGGTCGCGATGGCCCCCGCCTGTTGTTGCGGGTCCGATACGGTCTACGCCCTGACGCCCTGCACTCCGCCCGATGGGCCGTGCGGGACGTGCAATGGTCCGCAGCCCGATGCGACGGTAG
>CAZCKC010000321.1:0-2054 GCA_964499235.1 uncultured Planctomycetales bacterium
GCCGCCTGGCCGTTATACTCACCAGCAATGAGCCGACGCCGTCAAAGAAACCCCCGGCCGCCCGCAACACCTGTTAATCCGGCTAACGCCGAGCTGGCTGTGTGGGAGTTTGCCGGGCTGATGGTGACGTACTGGTGCAGCGCGAAGTGCGCGTTCTGCTACGTCTACAGCGGTCCCGATCGTGGCGGCGCCCTCCCGATCGACGACGCCGTCGCGCTGTGGCGCAGCCTGGACGAACTTGCGTCCCGCCACGGCAAGACCATGCGGATCCACCTCGCCGGCGGCGAGCCGTTCGGCGATTGGCCGCAGCTGCTCGGCACGATCCGCGCCGCCCGCGATGCCGGCCTCACGCCGCTGGAAAAGGTGGAGACGAACGCCTCCTGGGCAACCGACGACTATCTCGTTCGCGCCCGCCTCGAGCAGCTCGACGCCCTCGGCATGGAAAAGCTGATCGTCAGCGCCGACGTCTACCACCAGGAATTCGTCCCGTTCGCCCGCGTCAAGCGGCTCGTCGACGCGGCCCGCCAGGTGCTCGGCCCCGGCCGCGTCCGTGTCCGCTGGTGGGACTACTTCAACGACCCGCATTTCACGAATCGCCTGACGCCCGCGCAGCGCCGCGACGCCTACGCCCACGCGATCGAGCAGCACCGCGACCGCCTCACCGGCCGAGCGGCGTTACGGCTCGCGGACTACTTCTCCAAGCAGCCCGCCGCCGCCTTCGCCGGGGACCACTGCGTCAAGCCGGTCCTCCACAGCAAGCACGTGCACATCGACCCGTACGGCAACATCTTCCCGGGGACTTGTGGCGGGATCATCCTCGGCCAAGCGACCGCGACACGCTCGGTCGCCGACGTCTGGGAAGACCTCGCACAAAACTGGCGCGCACATCCCGTGGTCGGACCCGTCGTCACCGGCGGCAGCTACGCCCTCATGCAGCACGCCGAGCGGTTCGGTTACCGCGAGCGGCTCGCCGGCTACGCCAACAAGTGCCACCTCTGCATGGATGTCCGCCAGTTCCTCGTCGACCGGAACATCTACCCCGAAGCCGTCGGACCGGCCGAATGCTACGCCAACGACCGCGACAAGCAGGACGCCGCCCAGGCCCTGCCCGTCGTCCCGCTCACCGTCGGCAACGAATAACCCGCTTGACGGTGCCCGCCCGGCCCGCGACCGTTCCGGCATGACCGCCGCGATGTCAGCCCACCAGGCCGTGCGAACAGCCGCGAACGCGCGGCTCCTGCTGCCGCTGCTCGCCGTGGCTGCCGGCACCCTCACGGTCCTCAGCCCCCTCGCGTGGCTCACCGTGCTCCTTGACGGCGGTGCGGCCGCCATGGTCCTGCTGGCCGCCGCCGGCTGGGGCGCCTGGCCCGGCGCGCTCCTCTACCACCTGCCCGCCAGCCGCACACAGCAGTTCTGCGTCGCGCTCGCCCTCGGATTCGGCCTCCAGGGCACCCTCCTGCTTACGCTCGGCAGCTCCGCCGCACTCAGCCTGACGACCGCCAGCACCCTCGTCGCGATCGGCCTGCTCCTCGGCCTGGTTTTCCTGGCCGTCCGCAGCCGCCATCATCGCACCAAGCCACAGCAACCCGGCAACGCGATGAGCGACGGAGAAATCGCCGGCCGCTCAGCGTTCGCCCCCGCCGCCGCCCTCCTCCCCGTCGCCGCCCTCCTCGGCCTGCTCCTCTTCGGCGCCGCGCTCCCGCCAGGCGTCCTGTGGATCCCCGAAGGCAACGGCTACGACGTGCTCGAGTACCACCTCCAAGCCCCGCGCGAGTTCTTCCTCGCCGGACACATCCACTTCCTGCCCCACAACGTCTACGGCAACTTCCCCCAGCAGGTCGAGCTCCACTACCTCCTGCTCATGCACCTCTTTAATGACCCTTACGCCGCCGCGATCCCCAGCCAATATCTCCACGGCCTGCTGACGATCGCCGGCGTCATCGCCGTCGCTGCCTGGACCCCCGGCCGCTGGGGCCCGGTCGCCGCCGTCGCCGTCGTCGGGGGCAGCTTCCTGCTCACCTATACCGGCGTTCTGGCCTATAACGAGGGCGGCG
>CAZCKC010000322.1:0-2046 GCA_964499235.1 uncultured Planctomycetales bacterium
GGGCGGCCATGGGGTTCTCCGGTGGGTTGCTGGCAGGCACATCTCCGGAGACGGAGGGTACCGCAGCCGCGGGCCGAGTCGCAAGCGGCGGCCAGGCCGGCGCCGGGTTATCATCAGTCAGATGGCTAAAACACTTTCCAATGCGGACGTGGCGCGCATCTTCGACGAGGTCGGGGACCTGCTGGAAATCAAGGGCGTCGAGGGGTTCCGGATCAACGCCTACCGCAAGGCGGCCCGGACGCTGCGCGACCTGGGCGGCGACATCCACACCGTGGCGGCGGAGGGCAGGCTAAGGGAACTGCCGGGGATCGGGAAGAGCTCGGTCGAGAAGATCGAGGAGATCCTGGAGACCGGGGACCTGAAGCAGCGACGCGACCTGGTGGCCGAGGTGCCGGAGACGCTGTTGGAGCTGCTGAAGCTGCCGAACACGGGGCCGAAGCGGGTGGCGACGTTGTGGAAGGAGGCGGGGATTGAGACGCTCAGCGACCTCGAACAGGCGTTGGAAGCGGGGCGGCTCGAGGATCTCAAGGGGTTCGGGGAGAAGACGCGGGCGCAGCTACGCGAGGGACTGGACTTCCTGAAGCGGAGCGAGGGGCGGCACCGGCTGAGCATCGCGCTGGCCGTCGCCAACCAGCTCTGCGACCGGTTGCGGAACGTGGACGGGGTGGAGCGGGTCGAGTCGGCCGGCTCGTTGCGGCGCGGCCGCGAGACGGTCGGCGACCTCGACCTGCTGTGTCTCAGCGCGGACAGCGCGGCGGTGATCAAGGCGTTCACGCAGCAGCCGAACGTGACGAAGGTGCTGGGGGCCGGCGACACGAAGGCGTCGGTGCTGTTCGAGTACCGGGCGCGGCGGACGATGCAGGTGGACCTGCGGGTGGTCGAGGCGGAATCGTTCGGGGCGGCGTGGCTGTACTTCACGGGGAGCAAGGAGCACAACGTTCGGCTGCGGGAGCGGGCGATCAAGCGGGGCTGGAGCCTGAACGAGTACGGGCTCTGGGACGGCGAGGAGCTGGTGGCCGGGGCGGACGAGGCGTCGATCTACGAGGCACTGGAACTGCCGTGGCTGCCGCCGGAGTTTCGCGAGGACCGGTTCGAATTTGAGCTCGAGGCGGTGCCGGAGGATCTACTGACGGTCGGGGACATTCGCAGTGACCTGCACATGCACACGGAGGCCAGCGATGGTCACCACTCGATCGAAGAGATGATCGCGGCGGCGAAGGGGCGGGGCTACGACCTGATCTGCATCACGGATCACTCGGCGAGCAGCGTGATTGCCAACGGGTTGTCGGCGGAGCGGCTGGCGGAGCATGCCAAGGCGGTGCGGGCGGCGGCGAAGCAGGCGAAGGGCATCACGGTGTGGGCCGGGGCGGAGGTGGATGTGCTGGCGGACGGCTCGCTGGATTATCCGGACGAGGTCTTGGCGGAGCTGGACTGGGTCGTGGCGTCGCTGCACACGGGGATGGGTGATGACCGCGATGCGAACACCGAGCGGACGCTGAAGGCGATTCGCAGTCCGTATGTGAACCTGATCGCGCACCCGACGGCGCGGCTGCTGAACCGGCGGGAGGCGAAGCCGCTGGATATTGAGACGCTGGGGAAAGTGGCGGCGGAGACGGGGACGGCGCTCGAGATCAACGCGTCGGACCAGCGGCTGGACCTGAAGGACACGCATGCCCGGCTGGCGCGGGAGATGGGGGCGGTGATCGCGATCAACACCGACGCCCACAGTGTCGAGGACTTCGAGCAGTTGAAGTTCGGGGTGGTGACGGCGCGGCGGGCGGGGTTGTTGCGGGACGACGTATTGAACACGTGGCCGGTGAAGCGCGTGCGGGCGTTCGTGAAGCGGAAGCGGGGGTGAGAGGGCAGTGCGCGGAGGCGGCTGCGTTGCGTGATCCAGCGCGGGCCATGCTTGGTTTTGATGGGTGGGGCCGGTGGCGGGTGACCGGTCGCCGCCCGCGTGCGATGGCGGGTCGCTGACCCGGCCTGTCTGGGGGCCATTGGTCGCGGTATATAGTTGTCAAAGATCCGCTCCGGTGCCGGTCCAGT
>CAZCKC010000323.1:0-2034 GCA_964499235.1 uncultured Planctomycetales bacterium
GCGTTGGGCTTCGCCGGCTACACCCTCGTCGCGATCGGGCACGGCGAATCGGCTTGGCATGTACCGATCGCGATCGCGGCGGTCGCGGGCCTCGTCGCGCTCGTCCTGGGCGGCATGCGACGATCCAGTTGGGCCAACATCGCGATCGTTTCTATAACACTCGCGTCACTCGGCGTCTTCGTGGTTACTGGGCTGCAGCCAGCGATTGCCAACGCGTCTGCACACTTCACGCCCTTCTTTGGCACAGCGGACGGGACCGTACACGGCGCTGGCCCCAGACTACTGGAAGCCACCGCGCTGATGTTCGTGGCCTTCACCGGATATGGCCGCATCGCGACGCTCGGCGAGGAAGTCCGTTCGCCGCGCACCACGATCCCCCGCGCGATCGTGCTGACACTGCTGATCTCGATGATGCTCTATATCGCGGTTGGAGCAGTCGGGGTTGCGGCGGCGGGTGCGGGCGTCCTCGGTTCAGCCGGGACGGAGAAAGCGGCTCCGCTCGCGGTGATTGCTCGTGGATTCGGCGTACCGGGTGCGGGCCTCGTGCTCTCGATCGGCGCCGTAACCGCGATGCTGGGCGTGCTGCTCAACCTCATTCTTGGACTGTCGCGCGTCGCCCTTGCGATGGGTCGCCGCGGTGATGCGCCGTCGGTGTTCGGACGGGTGGACTCCCTTGGCCGGGCGCCGGTGGCGGCCACTATTGGTGTGGGCCTTGTCATCGCCGGCATCGCCGCGATTGGGTCGATCAAGCTCGCATGGTCGTTCAGCGCTTTCACGGTGCTCATCTACTACGCGATCACAAATCTCGCGGCAATCCGATTGCCGGACGAGCATCGGTTGTACCCGCGATGGATCGCGTGGATGGGGCTTGTCGGGTGCCTTGGGCTCGCGTGGTGGGTCGAGCCTTGGGCGTGGTTTTCAGGGCTTGCGCTTCTTGGCATAGGCTTCGCCCTGCGCCGCGTCTGCCGCAGGAGTACCGTCCAGAACGCCAGGGAGACTGAACGATGAAGCGATCCCGGATCACCCTCATGGCCGCATGCGTTGGCGTCTTGGCGATGACGATTGGCTGCGCCTCGACCACGACCACCAACGACTGGCGTGCGCAGGACGCATCGGTGCAGCGTGCCGAGTCTGCCGCTGCGCTGGTCGAGGCTCCCGAACTCGGCGCTGCCATCCGCATGGCGGGACCTGATCTGGTCATCTTCGATGTCCGCTCTGAGGCCGACTACGCCGCGGGCCATCTCCCCGGGGCGATTCGCATCGACTACGCCGAGTGGGAAGAGTTCAGCCTCTCCTCCGAGACCGGACTGTCGCACGAGCAGATGTGGCATAACCGCATCGGCGCTTTCGGCGTTGACGGCGACGATACCGTGCTCATCTACGACGGCGGCAAGATGACCCAGGCCGCGCGGGTCTGGTTTATCCTTCAGCATTTCGGTGTCGGGGAGGCACGGGTTGTCAACGGCGGGTTCCCGCTGATCGCCGAGGCGGCGAATGCCGGGCAGCTCACGCTCTCGAACGAGACGAATGAGCCACGGCGTGCGGCGTTTCAGCCGAGCGGGGCGAACGCCGGCCGGATCGGCTCGCTCGACCGCTTCGAGGTCAAGGCGGCGATCGAGGCGGGCGAAGCCCAGGTGCTCGACGCCCGCACCGTTGACGAGTATCGCGGGATCGACCTCCGCAAGAACGATCGCGGCGGCCACCTGCCGACGGCGACCAATGTACCGCACACAACGCTGCTCGATGAACGCGGACGTCTGAAGCCCGCGGACGAGCTGGCCGCCATCCTGGACAACGCCGGCTTCGTGAAAGGACGGCCGGTCATCACGCACTGCGACGGCGGCGGCCGAGCCGCCCTCGCGGCACTCGCCGCGGCCCGTGCGGGCTACGGCCCCGTGGTGAACTACTACCTCAGCTTCGGCGACTGGGCAAAGGATGCGACCTGTCCCGTCGTGGCACCCTGAGAGTCTGTTTTTCAGACCGATGCGTAAAACGCCTCGGCGCTGGGTCGGAGGCTACGATTCCGAATCTACC
>CAZCKC010000324.1:0-2001 GCA_964499235.1 uncultured Planctomycetales bacterium
ATGGACCAGGCCCACGCCTATGCCCGCATGAATGCTGCGCTGCGCCAGAGAAACGTGCTCGCCGTGGCCGCCCTCACGCTGACCCTGTCCACCGCGCTCGCCACATGGGCGCTCACCACGAAGACCGAGCGCATCGTGCTGGTGCCGACGCTGGAAAGCACGCTCACCATCGATGCCACCACGCCGAGCCCGGACTATCTGGAAGCCGCGACCCGGGATGTGGCCAATCTCTTCCTCAACCGCCACCCGCACAATCTCTCCTATTTCCGCGAGAATATCCTGCGCCTGGCGCACCCGTCCGCCCATGGCGAGATCGAGGCCGCGCTGATCTCCACTGAGCGCCGACTCATTGCCACCAAATCCTCCACCGTCTTCTTCCCGACCGAGATCTATGTCGACCCGGAAGGTCTCTATTCGGAAATCCGCGGCGAATTGCAGACCTATCTCGGCCCCGACCAGGTGTCTGCCGAGCGGAAAGTGTTCGCCGCCGACTGGCGCTTCCAGTCCATGCGTCTCTGGCTCGAGGATTTCTATCCGATTGAGACCGCAGACGCGGTTGCCCCACAAACCCCCATGCAAAAAGCGGAGGCCGACTGATGCGCGCGCTTTTCCTGTCCACCGCAGTGCTCGCCATGGCGCTGTCGGCCCAGGCCGAACAACTCATCGAGGCCCGCTCGGGCGGCGTGGTCACCGGCCATGTCTCAAGCTCCGGCGTGACCCGGATCAGCTTTGTCGGCGATGCGGCCGCCAGCGTCCAACTCGCCCAGGGCGGCGAGGGACCGGGCTTTTCCCTTGTCCATGAGCCGACCACCGGCGATCTCTATCTGACCCTGGCTCGCGACCCCGGCACGGGCGAAGCGCCGGGGGCCGCGAGCTTCTTTGTCACCACACGGGCCGGGTTCACCTATCAGGTGGAACTGGCGGCTCGCGACGTGCCGTCCACCCAGATCGCGATCCGCAATGGTGATCTCGCCCTCAAACGCGCCGAGGCACCTGCGCGGGCCTCCAGTGAAGAGGCCCGGATCGTGGCGCTGACGCGGGCCATGTGGACCGGCGCGCTGATTGACGGGTTCGATATTCGCAGGCCGCGGGCGCGCGAACAGGTGGCGGGCTCGGTGCGGCTCCGGCCCGCCGCCCTCTATGAAGGCGAGGGGCTGACGGGCCGCGTCCTCACGGTGCGCAATCCCGCGCCGGGCGCTGTGACGATTTCCGAAGACCTCTTCCTCGCCCCGGGCGTGCTCGCCGTCGTGATCAAGGGCGAGCGGACGCTCCTCTAAAACGAGACCGCCGAGGTCCTCATTGTCGACGCCGGAGGCCGGCCATGAGCGCGCAGAACACCGCCACCAGGAACCGCCAGAGGCTCTGGCTCGCCGGCGGGGCGGCTGCCCTGGTGGGCGCGGCTGCGATCTATCTCCAGACCAGCGGGGCACCCCAGACCAATGCCGAGCGCGCAGAAAGCCTCAAGACCCGACGCGCCATGGCCGACATCATCAACCCGCCGGGCATGGCCGATGATTTCCTGTCGGAGACCGGCACGCGGCTCGCCTCGGTGGAGGATACGGTCGGAGAGCTCGAGACCAGGATCAACCGGCTCACCCTGGAGGCCCGGGAGAAGGACCGCGACCTTGCCGCCGCCCGCGCCGAGCTTGCCGAGACGCGCGACCAGGCCGCCGCCATGGTGGAGGATCTGGCGAGCCGTGTGGCAACCGTTTCCTCACCTCAACCGCTTCCGCAGGCCGGACCGGCGGGCTCTTTTGATCCTGCCGCCGCCGATCCGTTCCAGCGGGCGGGCGCCGTGCCGGGAACGCTGACACCTGGTGTCCGCGCGCCCCAGGCGGCGCCCGCACTCCCTCCGCCCGAACCGCGCCGCATGGAAATCATCCAGTTCGAACCGGCCTCGGCCCGCGTCGAGACCGGTGTCCTCCAACCGGCGGTCTTCACGCTCGATGCGGGCGATTATGTCCCGCCCAACGCCTATGCCCGCGCCACGGTGCTTGTGGG
>CAZCKC010000325.1:0-1989 GCA_964499235.1 uncultured Planctomycetales bacterium
TGGTGATGATCATGGCGCCGCGACCGTAGCGATAGCTCACCAGCCGGAAGAACAGGCTGGCGTCCTCCCGGTTCAGCGGGTCATACCCCATCTCGTCGACCAGCAGCAGCGCGCTGGACATGTACTTGCGGCTCTTCAGGCGGGCCGGCGGCAGATGGGCGTCGACCCGCAGGGCGGTGAGCAATTCGTCGAACCGGAAGTACTGGACCGAGAAGCCGAGCTGGATCGCCCGGATGCCGAGCCCGCAAAGGAGGTGGCTCTTTCCCACGCCCGGCGGGCCTTGCATCAGGATCACCTCGGCGTTGCGCACCCAGGCGCCGGTGGCCAACGTCTCGATGCGCGAGCGCGAGCCCAACTCATCGGCGCGGGCTGGAACGCGAAGTCGAAGTTCTCCAGCGTCTGGCCGGTCGGGATCTTGGCGGTCTTGAGCATCGTCTTGATGCGCCGTTCCTCGCGACCGGAACGCTCGGCCTCCAGCAGCCGATCGAGAAAGACATGGGCGGGCAGTTCGGCGCGCACCGCTTCTGCCATCAGGCTATCCAGCGCGTCCACCGCGTAGCCGAGGCCGAGCCCGGCGAGCTTCTCCCGGGTCGCGTCGATGTCGAGCTTCACGCGCGGCGCCGTCATCGCGCGACCTCCGCCAGCCGGGCGTAGAGGTCGATGGAACGATGCTGGACGGCGGTGGCCGCGATCTCCTGAAGGCGGCGGCCCATCCGCCCGAGCGGCATCGGCGCCCGCACCCGGTCGGTGTCGTCGCCCTCGTAATGCGCCTCCTCGGTCACGATCAGGGCCGCACCGCCGCGGGGGTGTTCGGCGATCACGGCGCAGTCCTTCAGAACCTGGACCCGGCCGGCGAGGCCGCGGACCTCCACCTCCTGGCGGGCGAAGCGGAACGGCACGCTGTACTGGCGCCCTTCGAAGGAAACGAGGCAATCGACGCCGACAGGGCGGCGCACGACGATGTCGAAAGGCTCGGGCGGCGTCTCCGGCAGCGGCGTCAGAAGTTCGCACTCCTGCTCCCAGGCCGCCGCGATGCTGGTCCCCGTCGCCGGGCAGCGAAGCCGACCGGCGCGCTCCTCCAGCCGTGCATCGGTGACGGCCTGCAGCGCCTCGAGGCTGTCGAAGACCTCCCGGGCCGGGTCCACCATCTCGCGCAAATCGCGCACGTCACGCTCGACCTTGCCCTTTCCTTGAGGGTGGCGCGGCTGACAGGCGTCGACATGAAACCGCAGCTGCGCCGCAAAGCGTCGGTAGGTCTCGTTGATCACCCCCCAGGCCCCCGCGCCCTTCGCGATCGCCGTCTTCACATTGTCGATCCGCAGAACCGCCGGAACCCCGCCAAGCCGTTGAAAACACGCCACCTGACATGCCTGCCACGACAGCATGTCCTTCGAACGCGCCCAGACCACCGCCTGCTTGCGGCTCCACGAAAGCGTGACGATCAGCGCGACGAGGTCCACGACCTCCCCGCCGAGAAACACACCCGGGAATTCCGCCCAGTCCACCTGCGCCTGCGCCCCCGCAGGCGTCTCCACCCGACGTCGCGCCCGGATCGCCGGCGCCGGAAACGTCCGCCGCCAGTAGCGCTGAACCGACTTCCGGCTCCCCATGAAGCCGTGCTCCCGGCAAAGCCAGGCGTGCAGCGCTGCGAGATTGATCCGACCGTCCGTCTGCTGGTCACGCCAATGCGCGATCGCCTCGGCATGCGCCGCCGCCGTGCTCACCTGCCGGGAACGGCCATCGACCGCGCCACTTTCGCGACGCCGCCGGTGATACCGCACCGCCCCCTCCGTCACGCCCAACAGTCGCGCCACCGCGCTCTGCGAATGCCCCTGCTTCAGCAATACCGTCATCGCCGCTCGCGCCTCATTCTCGAGACGACCCATCGTCCTCCTCCGGCAGATCTCCCGCCGGAAAATCGATCAGGCCAAGGCGGCACCTCGTAAATCTGGATGTCGCCTTACGGCGTCTCTGACCTGTCCCGCTACA
>CAZCKC010000326.1:0-1976 GCA_964499235.1 uncultured Planctomycetales bacterium
TCCAAGCCACCCGACCCCACTGGACCGGCACCGGAGCGGATCTTTGACAACTGAACCCGTCCCATGCCGGCTGGTGCGCGTTCCAGCCTGAACGACCAGACCGGCCGTCGCTGCCGCCCGTGCTCAGTATTCGGTGCCGGTATCAGTCCCCCAGGCTGAAAGCCTGGGCCACCCGCTGCGGGCATCTGGCTCAAGCCGATCGGTTCGTTTACTCCGCCTGGGTGACCGCCGGGTCGGGCACGACGCGGAAGAGGCGACGGCCGGTGGCTTCCTGGTTGAACATGTCGACGGTATGGACCTCGACCTGGTGGACGCCGACGGGGAGGTCGGCGGGCAGGTTGGCGGCCCAAATGTGGGTCGAGTTGGGTGGGCTTTCGGGATCGCGGCCGGGGAGGTTGCGTCCCGGCAGGTTTTCGTACTGTTGTTCCTGGCGTTTGAGGGCGACGTAGTAGGGGTCCTGGCGATCGGCCTGGGTCATGGGCTGCCAGTCGGTGACGCCCTTGATGCGCATGCGGACCCGGGAGCGCTCGGTGCCGTTGAAGATGTTGGCGAGGACCTCGGTGTCAGTGAGCTCACTCTGCTTGACGGCTTCGGGGGTCCAGAGGTGCATCTGGAAGTCGGCCGGCTTACGGGCGGCCTTGAAGCGCCAGGCGTAATCGGTGCCGTCGAAGGAAAGGATAATGTAGCCGTTGGGGGTGCCGTCGCGCATCATCGTGTGGGGGATGCCGTACTCGTCGGGGACGCCGCTCCACCAGCTGCCGCTGGTCGTGCCGGCGACGAGGTGGTGGTGGGGCTGGTCGGCGGTCCAGGTCTCGTCGTCTTTGAGGAAGTGGTTGATGTGCGTGTGGAAGTGGGCGGCGATCGAGAGGTTGTGGGGGAATTCCTGCACGAGCGCGGCGACCTGGTCGATGTCGCGGACCTGCTGCACGGGGATGTGGAAGAGCAGCACGATGAACTTGCTCTTGGGCAGGGCGGCGAGGTCGTTGCGAATGAAGGTGACCTGGTCTTCGCCGAGCGCCGCGTAGTAGTGGCCATTGCGGTCCGCGGTCTTACCGACCCAGTGGACGTTGTCGATGACGATGAAGTGGACCGGGCCGTAGTCGAAGGCGTAGTAGGCCGGGCCGTAGATGCGCTTGAAGGTCTCGAGCGAGCCGGCGTCGTCGGGGGAGTCGAAGTTGAGATCGTGGTTGCCGGGGACGTTGTACCAGGGCACACCGATGTGCGCGATGGCGGCGTTGAGGTTCTCGAAAAGCGAGAGGTTATCGAACATGGCGTCGCCGAGCGAGACGCCGAACTTCGCGTCGGTGCCGATGAGCTCTTCGACGATGTCGTGGGCGATGTAGTCGACCTCTTGCTGGTTACGGGGCTGGGGATCGCCGAAGAGGATCACGTCGAAGCGGTCGGGCTCGGGTCGCTTGACGAGTGGGAAGTCGATCGCCGGCGGCAGGGGGCCGGTGGGAGCGATGCCCGGGTAGCGGAGGTCGGGTGAGCCGCCGGGTTTGTGGATGTAGTAGAACTGCGGAAGGTTGTAGTCGTTGAGCGGCGTCATCCAGTCCTGCGGCTTGAGGACGAAGACGATGGTGTCGTCGTCGACGGGGAGGGTGTAGCGGCCGTTGGCGTCGGTCGTGACGATGTCGCGGCCGTTGGAGACGCGGACGCCGGGGATGCCGATCTCGCCGGGGTCACGGGTGTTGTTCTGGTTCTGGTCGTGGTAGACGGTGCCGGTGGCGGTCTGGGTCTCGGCGGCGTGGGCGGGTGGCAGGGTGATGAGCAGGGTGAGGGCGGCGAGGGTAAGAGCGAGGCTGGTGAAGCGGGGCATCGGTGGCTTCCTCGTGTGGTGGATGGTGAGTTGCTGCTGACGACTTGCGCAGGTTACCCCGAGGGCCTGGGGCTGTGTTGGCATCGTGTTAAACCGCTAGGGTGATTTTCGCGGCGGGCGGCCCATCACCTCGCCGCCCGGCGCGTAGCGGACGCGC
>CAZCKC010000327.1:0-1970 GCA_964499235.1 uncultured Planctomycetales bacterium
GCAGCACGGTCGGCAGCCGCTTCGCCAGCATCGTCTTCCCCGTCCCCGGCGGCCCTTGGTGTGATCGGGCGGCGTTGGCTCGCCACGTGGCTTGGTTGGCGCCCGGGCCGGGAGCGCGGCGGCGGGCGGATGCGGCGCTAGCGTCGCCGGGCGAGCAGGCCCGTCAGGGCGAGCAGGATCAGCGACGAAGGCTCGGGGGTAACGACCCAGTTGTCGCTGGTGCCGAAGATCTCGGGCGGACCGCCGCCCTCGGCGTTGACGCCTTCGCCGGCGCCGTCGGTCCAGCCGGCGATGCCGATCAGGTCGAGCGAGAAGCTGTCGACGGTCGACGTGAAGTCGGCGGACCAGTGGACGGTGCCGTCATCGAGGTTGAGCACCTCGAGGAACCACGGATCGGTGGCGGACGGGGAGTGGCTCGCGGTGAGCCGGTAGTTCACGCCGTCCTGGAGCGGAAGCCCCGAGGCGATCTCCCAGTGGTACTGGGCGAGGCCGAAGCGGAGGGCGTCCTGGCGGAGGTAGAACAGGGCGTGGCCGGGATCCTGGTTGAACATGACGCTGGAGTCGAGCAGGCCGACGTAGCCGATGTGGTGGCGGATGGGGAAGGTCAGGTTCAGGTCGAGCGAAAAGGAGAACGCGTCGTTCTCGGTCAGCGTCTGGCCGATAACGAGCAGGGAGCTCTCGTTGTCGGTGCGGCCGCCGGTGTGGCCGCCGCGGTCGAAGTGGACGTCGACATACGCGCCGGGGTTCCACTGGGCGTTATAGCGGGGGCCCAACTCGCTGCCGTCGCCGTCGGGATCCGCGGCGTCGTTCGGCGCTGCATCCGTTTGGATCAGGCCGGGATCAACGGTGAAATCTTCGGAAAGGATCTGAGCCGAGGCAGTTTGGGTGGCGACGACCAACAGCAAGCCGGGGCCGGCGATTCTGAGCAGTGGTTCAAAAAAGGTACGCATGTTCTCTCCTCCTCAATGTTTGGCTGTGATGTGAGTGGCGAGTTGAATTGCAAACACGCCACGGGCCACGTGGACGCCGCGACGACTACTTTTAAACTACAACCGTGAGCGGACACGGGCTATCTAATTTTCCGCATGGCGACGCTAAAAATGCGCAACGCGTGGTTGGTGGGTTTACGAATTCGCGCATTGCTTGACGCCAGATTCGGGTTAACACTTATGCAATGGCAGCGGCCGAAAATAGGCGTCGCCCACGGGTCTTTCGTGGGCGACGCGGGGGGGCCGCGGGTTCACACGGCGCGGGAAGGTTTACCCGCCGACGAGCAACGCGACGAACGGGTCGATGTCGAAGAAGTCGACTGTGCCGTCTGCGTTGATGTCGTTGGCGATCACGAAGTCGCAGTCGAACTGGGATTCCCAGTCCGCCGGCCCGCTGACCAGAGCGGTAACGAAGGGGTCGATGTCGAAGAAGTCGATGACGCCGTCGCAGTTTGAATCGCCGATGAGCGTTGCGCCGGGCACGGGCTCGATTGCGAGCAACTCGCCGTCCTGTTTGAAGACGTAGACCTTGCCGTCCGGCCCCATGACCGGACCGCCGCGAAGCGTGAAGCCGTTATCGGCGGCCTGGCCGGAGTCGAACTCGGCGACCGGCGGGGTGGTGTTCTCGCTGGTCTCGGTGCCGGTCAGGTCGAAATAGAGCGAGGTGATGCCCGCCTCGGTGTCCTGGACAAAGAAGGCCGGGATTGACGCGCCGCCGAAGGCGCCGTCGACGAGGATGTCGGCCGCATCGTCGAAGAAGTCGAGCTGGAGCTCGACGGTCTGCCACTTGTCGGACTCGACTTCGGCAAAGGCGTCGCCGTCGAAGCCGACGGCGGAGGCGTTGCGGCTGACGTCCCACTGGACGCCGAAGTTCTGCGGCGCGTATTCGTAGAAGAAGTTGTCGGTCACGTCGCCGCGATACTGTTTCCAGCGGATAACGACGAACCGCTGCGGGTCGTTGGCGCTGGCCAGGTCAAAGGG
>CAZCKC010000328.1:0-1944 GCA_964499235.1 uncultured Planctomycetales bacterium
TACGCCCGGTCGTTCGCGGCCACGGGCGTGCCCGAGCCCGGCGTGCCGGTGAAGTAGCTCGTCGCCGTCAGCTCGCTGCGGTCATTGTAGCCGAAGCCCTCGTAGAAGCTCGCCGTGTGCGCGACCCCGCTGCCGGCCCAACCTATGGGGCCTTATTGGTGTGCCAGTAGGTCTCACTGCCCCGGGACGTCCGGCGCGGCTGGGCCGCTTGCGGGCTGACCGGGCGAGAGCTCCAAAATGCACGCTGGCCCCCGAAGCGCTTTTTGCGGGTTTCAGGGCGTCCCGCGGACGATCTGGTGACAGCCTCATCCCGTTCAAGGCCGGCGCTGCCCGCCTAGCGCAGTTTGGCGATGACCTGGTCAGGGGAATGTCGTTTCCGCTTCATGGAGCATCTGCGATCCCCGGCGGCGGCGCCTGTACCGGCTCAGAACCATTCAAAAGCGGCTCCTCGCTGTTTCGTGTGGGTAGAAGCTGGGGGAACAGTCCCCCAGACCCCCTGGGATTTTTCGCTTTCGGCCAACCGGCAGACGGGGGACGATAGGGGCGGCCGGCCCGCGTGGGCGAGCCGGCGCGCCTGCCGTATTGGCCCTGAGTCGGCGCTCGGGTTGCGTCCCCGCAGAGCCCTATCCTCCGCTCAGGTGGCCGCGAGCATACGTGGTGCTGCGGGAGCGAGACAAGCCGATGCGTGACCAGATGCAGGAGTTGTTCCGGGTGGCGTTGGGCCTGGCCGAGCCGTGGGTCGTGAGCCAGATCGAGTTTTCGGCTGAGCAGCACCAACTGGACCTGTGGGTGGACTTCCCGTCCGGCAGCCGCTTCGCCTGCCCGGAATGCGGCCGGGCGGGTTGCGGGGCGTACGACAGCACGGAGCGGACCTGGCGGCACCTGAACTTCTTTGAGCACAAGACGTTCCTGCACGCGCGGCAGCCGCGGATCGAATGCCCGGAGCACGGCGTCAAGACGGTGGCCGTCCCGTGGAGCCGGCCCGGCTCGGGTTTCACGTTGCTGATGGAAGCGTTCATCCTGGTGCTGGTGCAGGGCGGCATGACGGCGGCCCAGGCGGCCCGGTTGATCGACGAGCACGACACGCGGCTGTGGCGGGTCTTGCAGCACTACGTAGAGCAGGCCCGCGCCGCGGCGGATTCTTCGCAGGTAAAGGTGATCGGGGTGGACGAGACCAGCCGGCGGCGGGGCCACCACTACATCACCGTGTTCTCGGATCTGGACCCGGCGCAGAGGCGCGTCTTGTTCGTGGCGGAAGGTAAGGATGCCGACACGGTGGCGGCCTTCAAGGCGGACCTGGAGGCGCACGGCGGCCAGGCCGCGCAGCTCGAGGAGGCCTGCCTGGATATGTCGGCCGCGTTCATCCGCGGCCTGCAGGACCACTTCCCCGACGGGCCGTTGACGTTCGACAACTTCCACCTGATGCAGTTGCTGGGGCAGGCGGTCGACCAGATTCGTCGCGAAGAACAGCGGACGCATCCGGAGCTCAAACGGACGCGCTACGTGTGGCTGAAAAATGAATGGAATCACACCGCGGAGCAGGCCCGCGTCTTCCAGGAACTGAAATCCAGCCACTTGGCGACCGTGCGGGCCACGCACCTCAAGCGCGTCTTCCAGGACGCCTTCGCCTTTGCCGACCGGGCCGACGCCGAGCCGTTCCTGAAACAGTGGTACTTCTGGGCCACGCATAGCCGGATCGCACCGATGATCAAGGCGGCCAAAACGATCAAGGCGCACTGGGCGGGCGTGCTGCGCTGGTTTACGTCCCGGATCAGCAATGGCGCAGTGGAGGCCATCAACGGCCTGATCCAGTCGGCCAAGCGAAAAGCCCGCGGCTTCCGCTCCAGCGCCTATCTCATGACGATGATCTACCTCATCGCCGGAAAGCTGGACTTCAAGCTCCCGGCGCTGGCTCAGGTTACCCACACGAAATAGCGAGGAAGC
>CAZCKC010000329.1:0-1942 GCA_964499235.1 uncultured Planctomycetales bacterium
TCATGTTGCCATCGTCATCGTAGCCGAGCGACACGTCCGGCGAACCGGGCGGGCAGGTGCCGGTATCGTCGACCGGGTCATACTGGTTCAGTTCGGTCACCACCGGGTAGTGATCGGTGCGGTCCACGTCGCTGTCCCCGTCCAGGGCGCCGTTGAGGCAGTCGCAATCCGGGTACTGCGTTTCGTACCAGCCGGGATTGGGGGCTGGGCTAGGCTGCAGTATTGTCGGCGCCTGGGGTGAGGAAGGAAAGGGGAAAAGTGGCCTGCGGCGGATTTTCCGGGCTGGGACGGATTCTCCAGCCGGGCGTTTTTTGCCCTCGGTGGTCTTCTCCATAGCTGTCGCAGTCCGCCGGGAAAGTGTAGCGCGGCCGCCTTCCGCTGCGTTTTCGAGCGTGCCACGGGGGTTGTCCGGGCCAAACGGCGCCTTTCGCGACGGACTGGTAGGCCTCGGGCTCCCAGGCGCGTACCGGTTACCGCGACGAAAACGGCTTTTTGACGCCGTCAGGGCGGAGCGCTCCCTGAAACGCAGGGCGCCTGGGGCGCCTGCGGACACGCTCCCCAAGCCCCACGCACCGGCAACCCACACGAAACAGCGAGAACGCGTTTGCACAGTTCGGCAACAAGCAACGAGAGCGCCGCGACTAGCCCCCCCTTCGAGCAGCGCCACCCAAGTGCAGGCACATCGGCGAGCTGTCGCCTGGTTCACGCCTCGGCCACTCTCAGCTCAATTTTATACCCCCCCCGTTTTCGGCCACGCAATCCACGCGCCCGCTACAAACATCAGCGACCACCGACTTCCCGGCCTCATGCAATCGCACCGCCTGAAATCGCGATCGCAGCCCAGGAATGCTGTTTCACGTGAAACACGACAAGCGTCAGGGTGCGCCCAGTCGTCGCCTGCGGCCGTTCACCAACGCCCACGATCATCTCAAACCTAATCCAACCCTAGGCTGCGGGAAAGATGCCGGCATGGTAGCCGACGGCGTGATGCGGGTCGGCCGCGAAATCGGGCGCTGTCTCGCTGCTCGTGGTGTGGGCCAGTTCGACGTACTCTCGGCGGCCGAAGAATCGCATGGCCGCGACCAGTGCCGCCACCGCCCCGCCCCCGCAGGCCGCGTGCCGCTCCGCAGCCAGCCGCCAGATCGCGTCCGGATCCCCCTGCCTGATGGCCGCGATGAACGCCCGGTCGTTGACCTCCTTCGCCCACCGCAGGCCGGCCACCCCGCGGCCCTCCGGCTCAAACCCAAACCGCGGCCCGTAATGCGTTAGATCCGTCGACGCCAAAAACCCGACCCGCGGTAGCGCCGACTCGCGGACAACGCTTGATTTTGGCCTATTTTCACCGAGCGCCCCGGATTGCGTCGCGGTTGTCCCGGCCAACCGTTCGGCCACAGCGCGGCCGATCTCTGGAGCGTGCGGGCCGGGCCGAACCAGGATCGGCACAATCCGGACATCCGGAATCGCGTACTTGATCAAGGGGAGTTGGACCTCGAGCGAATGCTCCTGGTCATGGGCGGCCGGTTGGATCGCGAGCTCCGGAATCCCGGCCAGGCGGTCGACTAACTCGGCGTCGATTTCTAGCGGGCCGATCGGGGTCTCCCAGAGGCCGTCGTCGGCGACGGCGGCCGTCGTAGCCAGCATGCGGTGGGCCGCGCCGAACAGGACCAGGGTTTGGGGCTGGAAGGCGGCCAGGCAGGTGATGGTCCGGGCGGCCAGGCGACCACTGAAGACCCAGCCGGCGTGGGGTGCGACGCCGCCGATGGCTGGCTGCGGCGGAAGGCCGGCGAAGAGCTCGGCCAGCTGGTCGCGGACGGTGGCCGGATCGGCTGGGTAGAAGCTGCCCGCGAAACGTGTTTCACGTGAAACAGACATGCGCCACTCCCTCGTCCGAGAATTCCAGGATTGGGGCAAAAGCCTGCTAGATCGTAGCACATTCTGGTGG
>CAZCKC010000330.1:0-1933 GCA_964499235.1 uncultured Planctomycetales bacterium
TTCCGAGGAATGTCAGGGGCTGTCAAGTGAAAAGCGGCTCAGGCCGGTTGACGGGGGAGCGTGGGTGCGGCGCGCATGCACGGGTGCGGCGGGGCTATTCGATGATGCGGCGGCCGGGGGGCTTGGTGGCGGGGCCGCGGCGGTCGGAGCGCGGGCGGGCTGACGGGGTGGCGGGGGCCGACGGGTTAGCGGGGTCGGGGCGGCCGCTCTTGGCCTTGGCCCGGCCGCGGGCGCGCGGGGGGAGTTTCTTGTGGGCTTCGGCGACGGCGGTGCGGAGGGCGGTGATCTCCTTGGCGGAGAGGCGGCGGGCGGCGCCGGGGGGGAGGCGCTTGAGAGAGAGCGGGCCGATGCCGACGCGCTTGAGCTTGCGGACCTTGTAGCCGAGCTTGGCGAGCATGCGGCGGATCTGGCGGTTGCGGCCTTGGGTGAGGGTGATGTCGAGGACGGAGGCGTTGGGGCCGACGTGCTTGATGGCGCAGTCGTGGGCGGTGGCCTTGCCCTCGGCGAGGTGGACGCCGGTCAGCATTTTCTGGGGGAGGTCGTCGGGGGCGCGGCCGCGGATCTCGACCTGGTAGTGCTTGGGGAGGCCGTAACGGGGGTGGGTGACCCGCTGGGCGAGTTCGCCGTCGTTGGTGAGAAAGAGAAGGCCGGTGCTGTCGACGTCGAGGCGGCCGACGACGTTGAGGCGGGCCTTGATGGGGGGGAGGAGGTCGATGGCGCGGGGTCGGCCGGCGGGGTCGCGTTGGGAGCAGACGACGCCGGGGGGCTTATGGGCGATGAAGTAGTCGAGGCGTTGGGGCTTGACGGGAGCGCCGTCGACGATGACGGCGTCGGCGTTGGGATCGACGAACGCGGGGAGCGCGTCGACGATGGTATCGTTCACGAGCACGCGGCCGGCGAGGATCATCTCTTCCGCGTGGCGGCGGGAGGTGACGCCGGCATCGGAGAGGTATTTCTGGAGGCGGACCTTGGGATCGGTCTTCTCGCGGACGCGTTGCTGCGTGTCGGTTTTCTTGGGGCTGGGCATCGGTCTATCCGTGACCGGGGGATTATTCGGAGCGCTGCGCCGGGCGCGGGTTCGTTGAGGCGTTGGCGCCGGCCTGCCAGAGGGCGTCGGGTTCTGCGTCGGCGGTTGGCGCCGGCGGGGGTTCTTCGGGTTCGGGTTCGAGGTCGAGTTCGAGTTCGAAGTCTTCGGCGGGCGCTTCGTCGGCCTCGGGGCGCTCGGGCGGCGTGGCGGGGCCGATGAGGTCGCGGAGGCTGGCCTTCTGGAAGACGAGCGGTGCGGGGAGAGCGCCGTCGTCGCGGAGGGCGGCGATGACGTCGAGGACGCCGCCGTAGGAGAGGCCGATGCCTTCCGGGCGGCCGTCGCGGCCGGGCTTTGGCGGCAGGGCGAGCTTGCGAACGAGGTCCTGGAGGTTGGCGGGGACGTAGAAGGTTTCGAGGGGGGCCTCGGGCATGATGCGGGCGATGATGGTGATCGGGTCGCCGTTCTCGTTGGCGTTGAGGGTGAGGTTGCGCTCGGGGAAGCGGAGGAAGAGCGGGGTGGTGACGGGGATGTCTTGGCCGAAGAGGGCGATGCGGGGGTTTTCGGTCCGGCGGGCGTAGACCATGGGCGGGCCGGGGGTGTCGACGACGTCGAGGTAGAAGCTGACGTATTCGTGGTCGAGCGGGTAATGGATGGGCTGCGAGCGGACGGCGCGGTGGCGGCGCTTGAGCAGGCCTTCGTAGGCGGCGGCGCGGATCTCGGGATCGTCGGCGGCGAGCAGTGGGAGGAGCTCGAGCGTGACGTTGCCGTAGGGGGCGCGGACGAGGGTCTGCGTGGCCTGGAGGCGGAATGGGTGCTCGGGGTCGCTGGCGATGGTGCCGAGGATGCCGACGGCGCGGACGTCGCCGAGGTCGATGCCGGCGCGGGCGGCGTAGTAGGTGAGGGCAG
>CAZCKC010000331.1:0-1931 GCA_964499235.1 uncultured Planctomycetales bacterium
ATGGAAAATTGGCGGCGTAGCGGGGGCCGGGGGCGGCGTCGGCGGCGGGGTCTTCTTGGCCGGCGTGGCGTTGGCCTCGCCCTCGCTCTCCTTCGACCGGTTCGTCAGCCGCGAGCGCCAGCTCTGCTCCCGCTGCCGCTTATTCGCGCGCACGATTTCGTACAGGACCGGACGATTGCGACGAGCCGCCACGGAGGTCACTCCCGCTCGCGAGCGTTGAAACCCAGACCACGAAGCGACGCCGATCGCGCCGCCATCGCTCCAAGCCGCGCATTGTAAACCGCCCGACAGCCGGAACAAGCAAGCCGCCCGATCTTTCGACGCCGCCCGGCCACGCCACCATCCCCGGCGCGGCGGGAACGCTTGCTGACTGGCGGGCGGGACGCTATCACCCACAGCTAACCGGCCGGTGCGACCGCTCGCGCCGCGACGCCACGGAATTCATCCTCGCCGCCAGGAGCCACGAGCCATGAAAATCGGGATCATCACCTTCACCGACGGCCGCGCCCGCGTCGCGAAAAGCACTGAAAAAGACTGCCTGATGTTCCAGAACCGGCTGACGACTCACTTCAAGAAGAAGCACCAGGTCGTCGCGGCCCGGAAAATCGTCTGGAACTGGGACACCGCCCAGCGCGAAGCCCGGCGGATCGGGACGGCCCACCCCGACGTCGTCGTGTTCAATTTCTGCGTGTGGTCATTCCCCGACCTGACCGCCCAGGTCGCGAACCTGATCCCGGAGGACATCCCGATCCTGCTGGTGGGCAACATCATGCCGTCGCATCCCGGCTGGGTGGCGTTTTTCGCCTCGGCCGGAACGCTAGATGAGATGGGCCGCCCCTTCGGCCGGGTGCTCGGCGACATTCGCAAGCGGGACGTCGCGGCACAGGTCGACGAGTTCCTGCACCGTCACGAGCCGGATGAGCGGGCCCGCGGCGAGCGAGCGGCGTTCATGCTGCATGGCCAGCGGTACGGCGAGTTCGACGGGCCATCGATGGGCATGTACACCGGCCACATCGACCCGTCGCAGTGGATGGAGCAGTTCGGCATCCACGTCTACCACCGGGGGCAACTGCACCTCTGGACGTTGGCGCAGAAGATCAAGGAGGAGCGCGTCGAGGCCGGCCTGGCATGGCTGGAGAAGAACTGCGGCGAGATCCGCTATGACGACAAGAAGCTGACGCCGGGGCTCGATGGGACGCTGGCGCGGCAGGTACGGATGTACCTGGCGATGAAGGACTTCTGCAAGCTGGAGGGGATCGACTTTTGCGGGCTGACGGGGCAGCTCGACATGACGGAGTGGGCCGATTACTGCATCGCCGACGTGCAGGAAGCGCTGCTCAACGACATCGGCGACTGGGAGGACTCAGAGAAGAAGCCGATCATCTGCGCGACGGAGTGCGACAGCAACGGCGCGCTGACGATGCAGTTGATGCACCTGCTGACCGGGACGCCGGCGCTGTTCGCCGACCTGCGGCACTACCACGAGCGCGACGACCTCTATGACCTGGTCAACAGCGGCCAGCACGCCCCGTGGTTCGCGAAGCGGTCGCAGAACCCGCGGACGAACTGGAAGGAATGCCGGATCTTCCCGGCCTCGGAGTTCTACTTCCGCGGCGGGGGCGGCAGCGTGCAATTCTACGCGGCGCCGGCGAAGACGGTGACTTTCGGCCGCATTGTCCGGCGGCGGGGTCACTACCTGATGCACATCTTCACGGGGTCGTTCGAGAAGCTGACGCGGCAGAAGGAAGAGCGGCTGGCGAAGCAGACGACGTATGAGTGGCCGCACGCGTTCGCGCGGTTTGACATCTCGCTGGCGACGCTGCGGGACAACTACAGCAGCAACCACATTCACGCGATCATCGGGGACCACGTGGCGGCGCTGGTGGCGGCGTGCGAGGTGCTGGGGATCGAGCCGATCGTCTTGCGGGATT
>CAZCKC010000332.1:0-1926 GCA_964499235.1 uncultured Planctomycetales bacterium
CGGCGACGGCTTCGGCGACATGATGTTCCTGGCGCAGTTCGGCAAGCCGTTCTTCGACGTCGACCAGCAACGCAACGGCTCGGGCGAAGGGTACCTAGTCTACGGGCGGCCGGAACGGTTCTCAGGCCGAATGAACCTGAATTCCACTGGCACGCTATTCCGTGGCGAGCTGTTCGTCGGCATCGAACAGGTATCCGATCCGATCCGGCCGAGCCGTGGCATCCGTGACTTCGCGATGATGGATGACTGGGACGGCGACGGGCTCCGGGAGCTGGCTTTCGGTGTTCCGTTTATTGATTCGGCTCCGGTCCGAAGTCAGCTGTCTGGGATCGGAACGATCCTGGATCCCATCGGCTACTTCCGGTCGGGCGGCGTGGTGGTCGCGGCCGGGAACATATTGCGGCCTGACGCGGGGTTTCCGGGCCAGCAGATCATCCAGCTCGCATCGATCGGGGCGATATCGCACTTGCCGCTCGAGTGCGACGCGTGTTTCGGCGAGGATGCGTGCTGCCCACAGGGCTTCTACGGCACGAAGGCATTTCCGATCTTTTGCGGCAACACCTACTTCAACGGCCACTGGAGCAGCGTGGAGGGCGATCCACCGTTTGCGGGTGGGCTGCGCCTGGGCGCGCGGTTCTCGACGAACGGGTTTGGTGACCAGTTCGGTGACCGGGTTGACGCCTGGGCGTTCCGCTCGATTGTGATGTCGGCCCCCAACCGCAACCCGAGCGTGATCAACCAACTGGACACCGAAGGCGCTGGTTTGATCAGTGTCTACTTCGTGGAGGACGGCTGGATTCCCTGGGTCAACGTGGGGAATCCGCAGCCGGCGCCGGCCTTCGGGTATCCCGGGCCCTCGGCCAACGGTACCAATGTCCTGCCCTACGGCGGACCGTATTTTTACATCGTTGACGATTTCCAGCTCACCGACATTGGTGGTCCGATCTCAGGCACATCGCTGGTGCCAGGCTCGCCCGGTTACGCCCGTCAGCTCGGCGATTGGCCCGATAATTGCGAAGAGGGGTTCTCGTTCGACGGCAACGCACCGTGGGCGCAGACGACGCTGCGATTCTGGAGTGCGACACAGGGAGCGCAGCTCAACAACGCGACGGCAGTGCAGGATCTCAACGCCGACGGGCTGCAGGACCTCGCGATCGGCGCACCGTTTGCGGAGGACGGCCGGGGTTCGACGTTTGTCTTCTTCGGGCGGCTGAAGCGCTTGATGCAGACCAATTCGCTTCAGATCGAGGAGTACGCTCTACCGCAGCAGGGCCCCGACCCGCTCGGCCAGCGAATCTTCGACGGCATCCGCGTGCTGGGCGGGCCGGGTGAGCGGCTCGGCCAGGAGCAGGACACGGCCGGCGACTTCAACAATGATGGCGTCACGGACATCGCGATCGGCTCGCCGCTGCTGCGTGGCCGGCGTGGGGGTGCCGGGATCCTGTTCGGCGAACGGGAGATTGCCAGCAACACGCGGTCGGACATCGCGTTCGACGCGCTGGGTGATCCCGCCGAGGATCTGGGCGTGATCTTCGTTGGTCAAGAGGAAGGCGACTTGGCCGGTACGCGGGTCCGCAGTGCGGGCGACATTGACGGCGACGGGCTGGACGACATCCTGATCGCCGCGCCGGAACGGTCGGTGCGGGCCGACCTGGACGCAGACGGCGTGATCGACATCGATCGGACCCGTTGCGGGGTCGTGTACCTCATCTACGGCAGCCCGGACCTCCGCGGCACGATCGAGCTGAGCAAGATCGGGACCGAGGAGTTGCCCGGCGCGGTCTTCGTCGGCCGCAACAGCGGCGACGAACTGGGTGCCACGCTTGGATCGCAGGGTGACCGCAGCGAGGGGATGGCGAGCGCGGGCGATGTCGACGGCGATGGCTTCCGCGACATCCTTCTGAGCACAGTCAACGCGGATCCGCG
>CAZCKC010000333.1:0-1916 GCA_964499235.1 uncultured Planctomycetales bacterium
CCCCCCCCCGCCGCAAGCGCCCCAGGCCGCCGCGCCACCGCCCCCGTCGCCGGCAGCCGCCGGGCCGCCCCCGGCCCCACCGCAGCCCGCATCATCCCCACCGCAGGAGCAGGCCCCACAGCCGGACATGCCGCGCGCGTGGTTGGAAGGCGTCGGCGGGGCGATCATGGGGCACCGGGCGTTGATCACGCAGGCCGATACGCTGGTCGGGCGCTCGACGGTGTGTGATGTGCAGGTCTACGATCCGAAGGTTTCGCGGCAGCACTTCCGGATCCGCTATGCAAACGGGGGCTTCTTCTTGCAGGACCAGGAGAGTTCACGCGGGACGCGCATCAACGGCGAGGACGTGCTGGCGCAGCGCTTGCAAGACGGGGATCAGATCAGGCTGGGCGACTCGAGTCTGGTGTTTCACATTGAGTGATGGTCAGTCGATAACTGCCCCTCACCCCCCGGCCCCCTCGCCCATCCTATGGGAGGGGATACCACCCGCCAGGGTGGAGGGGTGAGGGCAACAAGCGGCCAATTCCCCCCTACTCCGGCGGTAGTTCGGAGAAGCGCAGCAAGGGCTGCGCGATCCAGCCCTCGCGGTCATCGTCGACGATCTCGACGCGCCACCACCAGTGATCGGCGGTCGGGACCGGCCCTTCGAGCACGCGCGCCCGCACGCCCGCGCCCACCTCGCCGGCGGATGCCCCGTCGGTGTCGCGTGTTTCGCGCAAGATCAGGTCCTGCGCAGTGACGACAATCGTGCCCGGCAGCCACAATTCTTCAGGATAATCCGGCGTGCCCTGCGCCGTGAGTTCGGGTGTCAGCGACGGCGGCGCTTCCGGTGACGCGGTCGGCGTTGGGGCGGGCGGGGTGAAGTCCAGCGGCGGGATGTCGGTCGGCTGGAGTTCGTCGGGCAGCGGTTCGCTGTTGTCCGGGTTGATCAGCGTGACGCGCTGGTGCAGGTCCGGCCCGCTGACCCACCGCTGGCCGCCCAGCCCGCTGGTATGCGTGACCAGGTACCAGGGCGTGAACCAGCCTTCCTCTTCCTTATCGCTGATGCGGAACTTGCCCCCGGCTTCGAGCGGGGCCGCCACCTCGGATGCGCGGTCCGGCGCGGTATAGGCCGGGATCGGCGGACCATCCAGCACCAGGAACCACACATCTTCGTCCATCTGCGGCCCGGCGGGGGGCGGCGGATTTTCGATCAGGTATTCGACGGTGGCGGTCTGGCCTGCCTGGGCGGTGGCGGTCACGAACAGGCTTTGCTGGTATTGGGCAGTGGCGGCGGTCTGGGTGGCGACGCGGCTTTCGGCCTCAAACGTCCCGGTCTGGAGCAGTGCCGGGAGGGTGGTTGGGGCCGCCGTTGGGCCGCCGTCGTCCTCATCGCCGCCGAAGTTGGCCAGCAGCAGCATGATCGCCACGAACACCACCAGCAGCACGAAGGCCGCGGCGGCGGTCATCACCACGTTGTTTTGCAGCAGATGCAGCACGTTGTGCAGCGGACTGTCGCCGGGCAGCGTAAAGTCGTCCAGGTCGACGCCAGCGTCGTCGCCAGCGGATTCGCCGGGGGACGGCGCGCGACCAGAGGCCGGGGCTGCCGTCTCGGGCGCAGCGGCGCGCACGGGCGCTGTCGCCGCCGCACCTGCCGGGGCGGCGTCTTCTTCCGGCTCGGAGAGGTGCATCACGATCACCGAGATGTTATCGCCGCCGCCGCGCGCGTTGGCCACCTGGATCAACGCGGTGACGGTTTCGTCCGGCGTGTGGCGGGTGACGGTGGTTGCGATCTCGTCCGCGTCCACGTAGCGCGTCAGCCCGTCGCTGCACAGCACCAGGTGATCGCCATCGCGCACCTTGCCGGTGATGATATCGACCTTGATCGACTGCTGGGCCCCCAGCGCCCGCACCAGGCTGCGCGCGTCCGGGTCGTC
>CAZCKC010000334.1:0-1910 GCA_964499235.1 uncultured Planctomycetales bacterium
CACAGCGCGGGCAGCGTTTCCGTCTGCCGCGACACGGCGGACGGCACGCGCTGTGTCCCAGCGGTTACCATCCTCAGCACCCAGGCGCCCAGCAACACGGCGCGCCTTTACGACGACGTGCCCGGCACGCCCGTCGCCATCGGCACCACCATCACCGGTGCCGCGTGCCTGACGCGTACTTTTACCGTCAGCGAGCGTTTCTTTGCCGGTGACGTGGACCTGGGCTTTAGCGCCGCCATCTCGAACCGCGAAGAGCTGGTGCTGGACCTCTTTTCGCCGGCCGGGACGAGTGCGCGCCTCATCGCCGGGCTAGGCCACGACGCCAACGCCTACATGGACTATGACGTGTGGCTGGATGACGCCGCCGGCGGTGAACTGCACAACAGCGCGGACGACGACGTCACCGCGCCCTACTTTGACCGCGCGGCCCGGCCTGACGGGGCCTTGAGCACGTTCAACGGCCAGCCGGTCAGCGGCACGTGGACGCTGCGCGTGTGCGACCTGCTGCCACCGGTCAATCAGGGCGATTACCATCGCGCCCGCCTGAGCCTGACGCCGCAGAGCAACGCGCTCTCCTCGGCCGGAACGTGGGCCTATGGGCTGCCCACGCCGGAGGGGATGGACGGCGTCACCCAGACCCTCACTATCCACAGCCTGGATGCTTTGGGCAACCGGCTGGCTATGCCCCTCAGCCTGACCTACCGGCTGGACACTGTGGACCCGGCGCTGACGGTCAGCACCGCCCTCACCGAGTTTGCGCTGGCGGCGCCGACGCCGGTGTTGAGCGGCACGGTGAGCGATGGGAGCGGCGTGGAAGCGGTCTACTTGCGCGTGGACCCGCCAGACGGGGCCTCGTATCGCGACGCGGCGACCGTCGATGGCGCCGCCTGGCGCTATACGCCCCGGCCCACGGCGCCAGGCGCCTATACCCTGTGGCTGGAGGCCTATGACCGGGCCGGCAATGTCAGCGTGGATGGGCCATACCTGGTGACCGCCACCTATACGTCGCTGCAGTCGGTCGCGATCGACGGCCCGACCCGTGTGCTCACCGGCACCCCGGCGACGCTGCAGGCCGCCTATACCCCGACCGACGCCACCGGCGTCGAACTCGTGTGGGGCGACGGGAGCAGCGGCGACAGCGTCACCTATGTCTGGCCGCAAGGACAGTATACCGCCGTCGTCACCGCCACCGACGCTGGGGAGGGCGTCGTGAGCGACACCCACCCCGTCGCCGTCGTCTGCCCGGTGGTGGACGCGGCGCGCATCACCGGCCCGACGAGCACGCTCACACAGACGGCCATCACGCTCTATGGCCACTATACCGCCACCGAGGACATCACCGGCGGCGTCAGCCTGCTCTGGGACAATGGCACGTTTGGCAGCCGCGCGGTCTATACCTGGACGGCCGAGGGCCTCTATACCGTGACGCTCACCGCCACAGGCGCCTGCGGCCCCCCCGTCACGGCCACACACCCCGTGACCGTCCTGGAACACCTGGGCAGCGAGCTGTACCTGCCACTGGTGCTGCGAGACCACCGGGCGCCATAACCACAACGGGGGCGTTTCGTTTTCGAAACGCCCCCGTCGCTCTCTCTTGCTCAAAGGGGGTTGCCAAACCCCCGTCACCCTGTGCCAGCGCCACCCCAGCGCGCTCAAGCGCGCACTATGAACGGGCATGCGCCACGCACAATCAGGTTCATAGTAGGCGCTTCAGCGCCGTGAAAAGCGCGCTCAAGCACGCACTACGAACGGGCATGCGCCGTGCACAATCGGGTTCGTAGTAGGCGCTTCAGCGCCGTAAAAGCGCGCACTATGAACCACCCCCGTCACCCGCTAGTGCCCCACGAATGTGCGCAACTCGGCGACCGGCAATGGGCTCTCGACGGCCTCGGCCGCGACCCAACCCGCCT
>CAZCKC010000335.1:0-1904 GCA_964499235.1 uncultured Planctomycetales bacterium
CGGTCGTAGAAGGCGGCGATCGGCTCGGCGGCGTTGCTGACGAAGCAGATGTCGGGGGCGAAGGTGAGGCCGAGCTCGGCGGAGGCCTGGTGCACGAGCTCGAGCGCTTCCTCCTCGCGGAGGAAGGTGTTTTCGTCGAGGACGGTGGTGACCCGGGCATAGAGGCGCTCGAGCAGCGGCTGGACGGCGGGGGGCTGTTCGGCGCGGTAGCGGTCGTAGAAGGCGGCGATCGGCTCGGCGGCGTTGCTGACGAAGCAGATGTCGGTGTCGGGCTCGACGGCGGCCAGCTCGTCGTGAGCGAACATCGCGTCGGTGACGGGGATGAACGCGCCGAAGTAGCGGTCAGGGGGATAGTGGTAACGCTCGATCGCCGGCTGGCGGAAGTAGCCGCAGACGAACTGGAACGGCATGCAGCGGCGGCCGGCGTCAGGATGGAGCAGGTTTTCGAGCGGGTCCTGGGCCCAGGAGAGGAACGGGAGGTTGGTCGGCAGCCCGTCGTACTCGTGGGCGAGGTGGTCGATCACGAAGACGAAGTCGGGATCGTGCTCCCAGATCAGCTTCAGCATCTGGAGGGTCGAGGTACGGTGGAAGGTGGTCTCCTCGATCATCGTGTGGTGGGTGTAGCCCATCTGAGCCAGCGCGCGGAGCGTGTCGCGCGTCGAGTAGCGGACGAAGGTGCTGAACCGCGACGTGAACGCGAGGACATTGGCCGGCGTTTGCCAGCGGCGTGACCAGTAGGCGGCGTCCCGGTCGGCGTAGCGGGCGGCGAGGCGGGACTCCAGGTCGGCCAACTCGCGGCTGCGGTCGTCGCCGGCGCGCTCGACGGTGCGCAGGGCGGTCTGGGCGGATTCAGTTTCAGCCCGCAGGTTCACGAGCGTACGCGGCAGGCCGAGGTTCGGCGTGCTGACGAGGTGCCCGCGGAGGGCGTCGTTGGCGCTGGGACCGGCGAAGAGAAACACGCGCGGGTCGGCCAGCAGGTCGCCGACGTCCTCGAGGTAGAGCCAAGCGGCCAGGGCGCGCTCGTCGGGCTCGAGCAGGTAGAGCGGGTGGCTGAAGCCGAGAAAGTGGTCGGCCGTGCGTTCCCAGGCAGCCCGGATCAGGCGGCCGGTCTTCAGCCCGACGATCAGGACGGCCTCGATGTCAGGGCGGGCGGGGAGCAGCTCGTCGATGCGGTGGTCGGGTCCGGCGGGCGACGGCCACCAGGTGCGTAGGGCGCCGGCCTGGCGTTCGCTGAGCAGCCGCAGGCCGGCGGTGGTTTCGAACAGGTGGATCTTGCGCACCTGGCGGGCGAGGTCGACCGCGCGATCCTGCCAGGTGGGATCGCGCCCGGCGAGGGCGGCGATGTTGGCGTCGAAGTTGGCTTGCAGTGCTGGCCAGGGGACGCGGCCGGCGGGCGTGGTGGCGAGCGCTTCGTGGTAATTCGCGATTTTGGCGGGCGGCAGGTCGCCTTGGCGGAGCTGGACGAGCTCGCGGGCGGGGCCGCCGAGCCCGTGGGCGAGCAGCGTCTCGATGGTCAGTCGGGTGAGATCGGGAAAGGCGCGAAATTGTCCGAGACCGACGAAGGCGGCGGGCAGGAAGCCGTTGAGCCCGTGGCCGGCGAGGACGCGTTGCAGTGAAGCGAGCACGTTGGTGGTCCGGGTGTTCGCGGGCGCGGACGACACGGGCGCATCCTTGGGTGAGGGTCATGCTCGGCTGCGCTTGAGTATCGGCGGGGGCGGGGTGCGCGGTTGAGCGCGGTTGCGATCGTCAGCTGGGGAAAGACCTTCGCCCACGCGAATTTGCCTTCGCCGAAACGTGGGTGGCAATTCACGACTCGCGGGGTGGGTGACCTCCACCGGCTGGACGACCTTCTGCGCCGCGGGCAGGGTCTGTCCGTGGCGTGGCAGGGTTCAGGATGGCGTCGT
>CAZCKC010000336.1:0-1903 GCA_964499235.1 uncultured Planctomycetales bacterium
CAGAGGCATCTGCGGATAAGCACCTTACATCACAACGATTGCTTTGCAATCATCACAACGATTGCTTTGCAATAGTTCGCATTCAATTGCGTTTTTTTTCTACGCTGGCAAAGCTGATTGGTTGAGTTGTTCTTCGAGTTGGTTCAGATAGGCGTCGGGGTTGCGTCTGAAGCGGGTGCGCTGTGCGCGTTTGTCAGTGCGTTGTTGCAGTTCCTGCCGCAGGCGGCGCCAACGCAGTAGGGATCGGGGCTGAAGATCGGCCGGGCTGGGCGGAGCGAGCCGGGTGGCGGTGGCGGCGACGAGTTGGACTTGCCCGCGTGCGACGAGCATGGGGGAGGCGGCGTGGCGGCCCGTGGCCCGGCGCTGATGGTAGCGGTGGGAGCCGAACAGTTGCTCCAGATCGTTGTTGGTTCGCGGCAGTCCGGCCACGTCGTAGCAGTGGAACAGGCCGGGGAAGTAGCTGCCGGTGATCTTGATGAAGTGATCGATCGCATCGGCCAGCGGTCCGGCCTTGTGTCGATGACGCTTGATCGCCCCCAGCAGCGCCCGCAGGCGTCGGCGCACCTTGGCCGCGTCGTGCCCCGATTCATTCTTGAGGATCCGTGCCGCGGCGTGGACCCAGCGGTAGGCCCGTCGGATAGGCGGCCAGTGCTCGGCGGTCGCCTCCAGGCCGCGCCGCACCAGCGTGTGCAGCCGATTCAAAAGTGACGATCCCCCTTTTTCGCCACCCGGTCGAGGCTGGCGTCGATGCGGCGGAGCCGATCGTGCAACTTCAAGCCTGACGCGACCAGCGGCGGCCGGGCGTCATCGGTGATGGCGCTGCGTACCGCGGCACAGTAGCCGCGAACCGCCTGGGCCTGCGCATCGTGGCGACCTTCCAGGTCACGCTCGATCGGGCGAATGCCGCGAACCTGCTTCTTGAGCAGCTTCTTGGCGTGACGGTCGGCTTCGTAGATCGGTCGGGCCGCCTCCCGCAGATAGTGGAACTGGCACAATTGATGCGGCACCCCCGCAAGCGTCGCCGCCACCGCCTTGCGGATCGAACGCTGGCCGTCGCTGATCACCCCGGCGATCGGCACATCCAGGGCGTCACGCACCTGCTCGATCAGGCCCGCCAGGTCCGCCTGACACGCCGACAGCAGACTCGCCGTCAACAGCACTTGGCCCGACAGACAATCACGCAGCACCCACAGCACCTCGTGGCCCACGTCCGGCTGCAGCCCGTCCAGCGCCAGGATCACCCGGCCCTGCTCGCCGGTGATCCGACGCAGTCGCTCCACGTCCAGCACCGACAACGCCATCAACTCATCGTAGCGATGCAGCAGGTTCGTCACGCTCCGCTCGCTGATCGCCACGCCCCGGTCACGCAACCGCCGATGCATCTCAGGCACGCTGCGATGCTCGCGGTAACGCCAGGCCCCCACCGCGGCGATCACATCCAGACCGAACTCGTGCTCCGGTAATGCCCAGCGGCCCTCCGATTCCGGCCGGTAAGGCCGATGATACCGCTCGCACGACGCATTGACGCACCAGCGAACCTTCAAGGTCAGTTCCACCACCTCATTCAGCGTCACCACCACTCGGCGATTGTCGTGGTGCATCCACATCCGTTGCCCGCACGTCGGACAATTCCGACGCTGCGGCTTCAACTGCTTGCTTACCGTCGGTTCCGGCTTCGAGACCTTCCTGGCCATCACGCACCTCCCTGTGCTTTGAAAACCATCGATACCCATCGAAACCCATCGAAAAACCTCCCCCAATCGCTCCAGTCAGCTTTGCCGGCGTAGTTTTTTTTATTCGCGGCCAGTCCTTCTTCCGCCACGCGGCGATCGCGTCCTCGTCGCGCTCGCGCGCTTGACGCTCGGGCTTCTGGGCCGACCAGCCCATGCGGGTCAGCAGGTGC
>CAZCKC010000337.1:0-1899 GCA_964499235.1 uncultured Planctomycetales bacterium
GAAGACAATTACGGCCTGTTGCTCAGACCAATGAGCGGCGGCGGTTACCACTACTACCACAGCCGCGAAGCCGACACGCCGAGGCTGCGCCCCCACCTGGTCGTCACCTACACCAGCGGCGCGCCCGCGCCCACGCTGGCGCTCACCGCGCCCACCGGCGCCACGCGCTGGCCCGTCAGCAGCACGCAGCAGATCCAGTGGACCACCACCGGAACCATCACCGATGTCGACCTCTCTTATTCGCTGGGCGATGGCTTCACGCCCATCGAATCGAACGTCGCCAACACCGGTAGCTACGATTGGACCACGCCGCCGACCGCCACCACCTCGGCGCGGGTGCGCGTCCAGAGCAGCATCAGCGCCACCATCTCCGATACCAGCGCGGCCTTCGAGCTGTACGAGCCCAGCGAGACGACCACCAGCACTGTCTACCTGCCGCTCGTCCTGAACAACTACGCCCCGCCGCAGCTCTGCCCCAAACCGCTGACCGACGTCGCCATCAGCGATCCCATCACCGAGACACCCCCCTCCGGCGACCTCGTCCAGCCGGGCGATCTGAGCTACCTGGGCGCGTTTCGGCTGCCCGGCGGGGACACACCACCGCTGACCTTCGCCTATGGCGGCAACGCGATGACCTTCAATCCCGACGGCGACCCGGGCAACAGCGACGCCTACCCCGGCTCTCTCTTCCTCAGCGGCCACGACCGCCAGGCCTGGGGCGCGCTCCCCGACGGCGACCAGGTGGCCGAGGTCAGTATCCCCACCCCCGCCATCGAGAGCAATCCCGCCGATCTACCTCAGGGAGCTTTTCTCCAGGACTTCCACGACGCGACCGCTGGCTATTTCACGGGGATGGAGGAGATCCCCAAGCTGGGCATGCAGTACCTGAATCACGCCGACACCGGCCCGCTGATCCATCTCTGCTGGGGGCAGCATCTCCAGCCGCCAGACGAGCCATCCCACGCCTGGTTCAGCGCCAACCTGGACGGGCCCAACTTGCAGGGCGTGTGGTTCATCGGCGACCAGAACCTCTACAGCACCACCGGCTATATGTTCGACATTCCGTCCGCCTGGGCCGATGCCCACGCCAGCGGACGTCCCCTGGCCACCGGGCGGATGCGCGACGGCGGTCAGGGCGGGATGGGTCCGACGATCTTTGCCTATCAGCCTTGGGAGTCAGGCGGCACGCCGATATCGGGGATGCGCTTGCATGAGACCACGCTGTTGCTCTATGCAAATGTTCGCGAAACGCCCGATATCACTCGTTGTTTGGAAGGCTATCAGCACCCTGATGAGTGGGAGGGCGGCGCGTGGATGACAACGCCTTCAGGTAAATCGGCGGTGCTCTTCGCTGGCACCAAGAGCAATGGGACGAAGTATTGGTATGGCTTCATTCATCCCGATGGGCCTGAATATCCATGTGTAGATACCGACGTGACCGATTTCCCTACCTGTCGGATGGCTGATGGTTCCTCCTGCCCGGTCGGGGATTTCGACGGCTGTTGTGACGATGGTGAAGGCACCTGTGTTTCACAACGTGGCTGGTGGACGACGCGCTTCGACGCTCAGTTCATCCTTTACGATCCGGCCGACCTGGCCCGCGTCGCCGCCGGGACGATGGAATCCTGGGAGCCGCAGCCTTACGCCACCATCGATATCGACGAGCACCTGTATCTCGATCCCCCAGAATGTGATGAGATGGGTGTGGGATGGGGGGACCAGCGCCGTTATCGTATCGGCGCGGTGGCCTACGACCGAGCGAATGGCTTGCTGTACGTGTTGGAGCAGTATGCCGACGAGGCCAAGCCCGTGATCCACGTCTGGCAGGTGGATTAGGCAAGTGTGCAAGTGTGCAAGTGCGACGGGCCGCTGCGTCCAGGTTAGGAGGAAAAATGGATT
>CAZCKC010000338.1:0-1897 GCA_964499235.1 uncultured Planctomycetales bacterium
CTCGCGCTTCAGGTCGGTGTTCAGCAGCGTGTCGTAGCCCTCGCGGCCGCCCCAGAAGACGTAGCCGTTGCCGCCCAGCTCGTGCGTGACCTCCATGGCCTTTTTCACCTGGCTCGCGGCGTAGGCGAAGACGGCCGGGCTGGGGTTGGTCGCGGCGCCGGCCATGAAGCGGCGGTGCGAGAAGGCGTTGGTCGTGCCCCAGAGCAGTTCCATGCCGGCGTCGTCCTGGAGCTGCTTCGCGAGCGCAACGAGCTTGTCCAGCCGCGCGTTGGTCTCTTTGAGGGTCTCGGCTTCCGGCGCGATGTCGCGGTCGTGGAAGCACCAGAACTTCACGCCGAGCTTCTGGAAGAACTCGAAGGCCGCGACCATCGTCCGCTCAGCGGTCAGCAGCGGGTCGCGGTCGGCGTCCTGGTTGTAGTTGCGGATGATGGTGCCCGGGCCGAAGGGATCGCTGCCGAGCCCCTTGAACGTGTGCCAGTAGCAGACGGCGAAGCGCAGGTGCTCGGCCATCGGCTTGTCGCCGACGACCTCGGTCGGGTCGTAGTGCTTGAACGCCAGGGGGTTTTTCGAGTCTGGCCCTTCGTACTCGATCGGGCTGACCTCGGGGAAATACTCGGCCACGGCTCACCTCCCCGCCGCGTCGGCGGTTGGTTGCGGAGTTCCAGTTTGACGGACGCGCATTCTTGCGGCACGCTGCGCACACTTCAATAGCCGGCCAGCGGCCGCGCCGCGGCGCCACCGATCGACAGGAGACCCGCCATGCGACGTTACTCGCTCGATGAGTTCATCAGCCAGACTGCGCAACAGGACCGCGGCGAGGGCCTGTTCGAGCTCGAGACCGAGCGGCTGCTCGAGGTCAACCTGAACGGCCTGGTCTGGATGAAGAAGGGCGCGATGACCGCCTACGTCGGGCGGATCAAGTTCACCCGCGAGGGGATCTTCGAGCACGGGATCGGGAAGCTGCTGAAGAAGGCGGTCTCCGGGGAGGGGGCGGCGCTCACGAAGGCCGAGGGCAACGGGCGGTTGTACCTGGCGGACGCGGGCAAGAAGATCTCGATTTTGCACCTCGAGGAGGACGCGCTCTTCGTCAACGGCAACGACCTGCTGTGCTTCGAGCCGACCGTCGACTGGGACGTGAAGCTGATGAAGAAGATCAGCGGGATGCTGGCCGGCGGGCTGTTCAACGTTCGCCTGGAGGGGACCGGGCTGATCGCGATCACGACGCATTACGAGCCGGTCACGCTGCGGGTCCAGCCCGGCCAGCCGATCTACACCGACCCCAACGCGACGGTCGCGTGGAGCGGCGCGCTAACGCCGAACTTCAAGACCGACCTGACGATCGGCACGTTCTTCGGGCGCAGCAGCGGCGAGGCCGTCCAGATGGAGTTCAACGGCGACGGCTTCGTGGTGATCCAGCCGTACGAGGAGGCGTCGTTTCAGAGCGGCAGCAGGGGGGGCGGCGGGTAGACGGCGCGGGACCGGCGTTGGTACGTACCGAGCAGGAGTAGCGGGTGGCCCCAGTCACGGCGCGCCCAGTCGATAATGGCCTGCTGAAGATCGACTTCTATCCTGATCGATGGTGGGAATTTCAGGTTCGCGCTGCGACAACGCTCATCGCGGTGATTGGCTTGATCGGCTTGGGTTTCGGTGTGTTTCTCGCCGGCGCTTGGATCGAACGCTTCCCCTTCGAGGACGAAAGCTGGGGGGAGGCGATCGCTTTCGGCGCGCTAATCGTGTTGTGGCTGCTCGGAAGTAGCGTAATCACGCTGGCCGGATTGTGGTTTGCGACGTTTTCTCAAGTGACGGTGGTCGATTTCAAAGCACGCGAACTGGTGGTCGTCGCCCGCGTGCTCGGTCTCGCGACACGGCGTCGGCGTTGGCCGCTGGCGACGGTTAA
>CAZCKC010000339.1:0-1869 GCA_964499235.1 uncultured Planctomycetales bacterium
CCTAATACGTCACAGCCCCATAACGCCGATTGCACCAGCGTTTCCCGTGAGCGTCGGCTCCCCATCTGTGGTCGCAGGATGTCCTCAATGTCGTTTACCAGTTCTTTGTCGTACATGGTCTTTCTCCCTAACTACTTACGGCTGGCGCGCCCGACCAGCACATCCGGGTTGTGCGTGGCATACGCGCCCAGCAACGGCGAGCGGAAGTCCGCCCCGCGCTGGACCTCCATCACGATATGCTTCTCGAACAGACCGCGCCACACCGTCATATCGTCAATTCTGCCGTCCTGGAGCGCGTGGTGGAGCACCCGACGCTCGGCTTCGGTCAGGCTGGCGAGAATGGTCTCGCACTCGCGGACGATGCTGGGATTTCCGAGCAGGTAGGCCGACAGGTCGCCCGGCGAGCCGTCAATCAGGTACTGGACCGCTGATCGGAAGCTACGCCGCAGCAACCCAACGTGGCCCCCGGTGATCTCGAATACGTCCCGCTTCAGAAACGCCTCACCCTGCTCGTAGATGCTGAAGTCGGCCTCGTAGCGGGCGATGAAGCGGTCCACGACGGCCCCGGCGCTGTCGGCGTCCAGCGGGGAGATGTAGCGCGTGTGGTCGCGGAACAGCTCGGTGAACGCCTTGAGCGTCGCCCGGTCGGGGCCGTTGTAGTCGTTGAGCCAGCCGTCGAGCGGGGTGCGGCTCGTCGTGACGTAGACCACGCGGCCCTTGTACTGGTCACGCAGGCCGCGCAGCGACTGGAAGAAGGTGGGCGGTAGCGCGGCGAAATCGCGCATCTCGTCCAGCAGGAAGGCCACCCGCCAGCGGTCATCGTCGGCCAGCACGGTATAGACCGCATCCTCCAGGTGCCGCAGGCCACTCTGCCGCGTGACCGGATCGGACGCCCGGACCTTATCCACCCGCAGCGCGACGGCCTCCGCCAGTCCCTCACCCTTCTTCTTGTGTGCTTTGTCCGTGTGGAGCAACGTCCGGTGCAGCCGCGACAGTAACAGCTCATAGCCCGGCCACAGGTCGCCCGCCTGCTCTCGTGCCGCCCCGCTGAGGTGCAGCAGTGTGTGCGGGTCCAGGTAGACGGTGAGGGCGTAGGGCGCGTCGGCCTTGCCCAGATGGTGGGCTTTCACGTCGTCGCGGGTGAGGTGTTGCATCAGGTTGGACTTGCCGACGCTGCCGATGCCAACGAGTGAACAGCTTTCACCCGCCTGGAGGCTCCGATAGACGAAGCGGCAGTCGTCGCGTTGGTAGTCGGCAGGCATGGGCGTGTCGGGGAGCGTGATGGGCATGGTGGGGTGTCTCCTACGGTTAGTCGAGCAGCGTGCGGGCCTGGATGGTCGTGGTGTCGTCGTAGCGCCCGGCGCGGATTTGGGCCGCGCTGACCCAGTATACCCCACTGGCTGGTGGGGCGCTCGTTAACAGCCGGGCCACGTCGGGATTCGCGGCGCGGACGGTGAAGATCTCCTGGAAGCTGTGGGTGAGCACACCGGTTGCGCCGATCCGGTCGGAGAAGCGTTGCGATCTGATGGTGTGGTCGTAGGTGACCGTGAGGTCGTCGCGTCCGAGTACGGGCAGCACGCCGTACTCGTCCACCAGTTCCTCGCGGAGTTCGCGCCAGGGTGAGGTTTCGCGCCCGGCCCGTGTGGCGAACCAGGCCGCGAAGGCCGCCACCTGAGCGGCGGGGAGCGTTAGCCGTAGTTCGGCCTTCGCGGGGTCTTCGGGGGATGGCGTGAGGGCGGACGGGAGCGCGGCTGGGTCGTAGGTCAGTGCCCCGCCAACCGGCTTGAGGATGCGCTCGCCCCGCCGGAGCGCGTTGCGGTTGAGGCCGAGCAGCAGCCGGGCGTCGCTGGGGTGAGCGATTCGGCAGAG
>CAZCKC010000340.1:0-1828 GCA_964499235.1 uncultured Planctomycetales bacterium
GAGTCTGTGAGCTGCGCGGCCAGGTCGGCGGTCAGGCCGAGGCGGTGATCGACCTCCCGCAGCAGCAACGCGCCGGCGTTGGATGTGATCCGCGGATCGGCCTGCCGCAGCTTGATCGCGCGATTGAACTCGGGCTCGAACAACCAGCCCCCGTCGCCTGCGGCCCCCACGCCGACGCGCTGCGCCGCGCGAGTAACACCGCAGCCTGACCAACCAGCGCGGGGGCCGCCGCGTGGGCGTCGGTCGCCCGTCGGGATGGCAGGCTGGATCCGCGATGGATTAACGGCAACAATGCAGCCGCCCCGCGCACCGGCGCAAGTAATGGTCCACTACGAGGAGTGCGACCTGTTGGCGTCATCACCATTGTCGTTAGGCGTCCTGTTGTTTGCTACGTGGGCAATTGCCCTGGTTTTTGGCAGCGCGGCGTTCTTCACGCTGCGTGATTTTGTGGGACGTCGACGCTGGGGCGAGAAAACACTGGGCGCCCTTCAGGCGACAGGGCTCCTGCTGGCGGCGGGGTTCCTCGTGTGGCCGGGATCTCAGCTAATGCTGCAAGTCCTGGTGCTGATCGGTGGCACGTGGCTTGCTAAGCGGCCGCTGCGGAAGCTTGTCGCCGTCGCCGGGCTCCAATCGGGCGTTGCGATGGCGCGGCGGACAAGCCGTGGCGGCGTTGAGCGGCTCGTTCACGCTTCGCGTGGGATCGCGCGCGTAGCCCTACCGCTCCGTCGGCTCGTCGTAAATAACATGAAGCAGGCCGGCGTCTATCGCCCCGGCTTGGAGGACGAATACTTCGCTCGGGCTACGGATCAGCTGGGAATGCTGATGCACATCGTCCGGGCGGGCTTTGAAGCTTCCGGTGTTCCCGGGCGGTTCTGTTTCGACGACACCCTCGACGAGCTCCGCGCCGCGCAGCAGGCCGGCCGAGGGATCCTCGTCCTATCCCCCCACCTGTGCGGCTATCCCATCTTTCCGCGGGTCCTCGCCGATCACGTCCCCTGCAGCATTTACTTGCGGCGTTCACCACACGCCGGCAAGCATTCGCTTAATCTTCTGGTGGGCGCGGCCGGCGGTGGCCACCTCGTGTTTCCGCCGGCCGACGCCTCTCCCGCGGCGCGTCTGAACGTGGCTCTTGGCGTGTTGCGTGAGGGCCGTGCGCTGTACGTCACCCCAGACCTGCCGCGCAAGCCCAGCGAAGGTGTCCCGGTCACGGTTTGGGGGCGACGGGTCTATTTCCCCACGGGCGTCATGATCATGGCGCTGCGCACGGGCGCCGCGGTCGTGTTCGCCCACTGGCTGTATCGGGACGAGCAATACCACGTACGCTTTGCAGCGCCGTTCTGGCTGGAGCGGCGCGGCGACCGGATGAGCCAAGCGCAGCACGCGATGGTCGCATTCGGCCATGCAATGGACGCGCATTGTCGACAACACCCCGACATGTGGTGGAACTGGCCCGACAAACGTTGGACGCGTGTCCTGCGCACCCCACCGGTGCCGACCAACTGACGCGTGACCACCCGGCGGCGCCAGGAACATTCGACACTCGCGGTGACTGCCCCCCCAATTCGCCTCTTCTCGCCCTGATAGCGCTACCGTGCCGCACCTCGCCGATGCCGGTCGGGCAACCGCCGATCGGCCGCGAATCGTCCCATTCGGCCGCCGCTGAAAGTCCACACCCCCGACCGACCAACCACGGTGCTTCGCGTAATGACGGACCGCGGAGCCGTTGAAAAACCCGTGCAGCGCGAGCGCACTTGCGCTGAAATGGGGCCGCCTGGAGGCGGCGCGTGTTAGGACGACAAGAGCGGTGGCAGGAAGATCTGTTCGTGGC
>CAZCKC010000341.1:0-1821 GCA_964499235.1 uncultured Planctomycetales bacterium
CGCGGGAGCGGTTGCAACGGTCGGGGCGGCCGAGGCGCTCTATTACGTCCACGACCCGTTGGGCGCGGTCATCGGCCTGACCGACGCCGGCGGCACGCTGGTCTCTTCAGGGTGGGGCGGGCGTCCCCGCCCGCGAAAGATGGGGACCGCAGCAGGAGGAGCGGAAAGCGTCGGTGGCCGTATCCACACCATCGACGCTACCGCCGCCGGCGGCACGCTGGTCGAACGCTGCGCCTACGACCCCTCATCCGCAGGGTCGTCATCGGCCGCACCCGTCTCGCCGCCGCCGGCCGCCCGGGTCTCAAAGTCCAGCGCCGGAACCTCGTACGTCAGGTCGTACCGCGGCTGCTCGTCGCTTAGCGCCTCGACGAAGCGGTAGATCGTCTCGTAGCGCGTGTCGCCCGCCCGCGTGATCAGCGGCGCGATCGGCTCGCCGTCCACCCGCGGGTGCTGGATCCGCCCGGACTGCTCGGCCATCATCAGATCGATCAATGCGCTGCGGTCGGGCTGCGCGCGGTCGAACATCGGCTTGCCGTCGATCGTCGCCGCGCTCAGCAGCAAAAACGTCGTGTACGCCACGTCATCGTTGCCCCACGACCCCCGCGGCAACGGAAACGGCACGTCCTGGCCGCCGTGACACGCCGACGTCATGCACCCCTGCGCGATCAACGGCATCACCTGCCGCCGAAAGATCGTCAGCGGATAGGGATCCCCGCTCACGTTCACCCGGTCCGCGAACTGCGCTCCCGTGTGCTTGACCAGGATCCGCAGCTTCTCGCTCGCGCTGCCCCGCCGGTACTGCCGCTTCACGTCGACCGCGTTCTCGGCCGTCGCCTCCAGCGCCGCCAGGATCTCGTTCTCGACCTGGTCGCGCCGCCGCACCTGCCGCAGCCGCATGCGCGGGTCGCTGTGCCCGCGTGGCGGCTGCTCCCCCAGCTCGTAAAACTTCAGCCGGTTGATATCGTTCGCGCCCAGCAGCGGCACGTTCCCGGCCTCAACCACCGGCTCCGCGCCCCGCTCCGCCTGCTCGAGCCGGTTCTCCGCCAGCCCGCGCAGCAGCTTGGCCTCGTGATGTTGCGGATCCAGCGACAGCACGTAGTTGCACTGCCGCACGACGATCGTCCAGGCGTCCTGGTCGTACGCCCAGCGCGCGAGGGCGAAGTGGCTCGCCACGTCGTTGCGCGGTAACGCCTCGAACCGGCGCTGATACTCGGCCACCAGATCCCGGGCCGAGCCCAGCAGCTCGACCCGCGCGACGGCCTCCCGCGCGATCTTGAACTGCTCGTCGTCCGTCCGCAGAAAGACGTACGCCGCGCTCAGCGCGACGTCACCCTCCAGCACCCGCCCGTCCTTGAGGTGCACCTTCGCCAGCTCGCCGGCCGCACTCGCCGCCAGCAGCACCACCAGCCCCCACCCGACCGCCGCCCGCCAGCCACACCACCGCGCACCACTCACGCCGGACCTCCCGACACACCGCGCCGCCCGCGAATCACACCTTCGCGTTCGGCGTCTCGGCCACCTCGCTGCCGTCCGCGAGCTTCTGGATCGTGTAGTCGCCGAACATCGACGGCGACTCCTTCTGCAACAGCCGCAGGATCGTGATCGCCACCTTCCGGATCTCGACCTCCGCATGCTCGTTCCCGCGGGCCTCGATGAAGTGCCGCCACCCGCGCGCGTTGCCCGTCACGAAGATCTTCGTCTCGGTCGCGTTCGGCAGCACGCTTCGCGCCGCCTGCCGCGCCAGCTTTCGCCGCAGCGTTGCCTGCTCGACCTCCGCAAACTTCACCTGCAGCTTCTCCACCAGCTCGCAGTACGCCGCGT
>CAZCKC010000342.1:0-1821 GCA_964499235.1 uncultured Planctomycetales bacterium
GTTCGAGTCCTGTAACGCCCATCTCCCATTCTCGAGCATTTGCGCCTCCCGTACGCATAACTCATGCCAGCGCTTCGACTGGGCCATCGAGTTGATACAATGGCTCCAATGGCGCTTCGTTCGCGGGATCAACCCGCGCGCAGCGAAGTGCAGCACCGGCCGTTCGTGCGAGGGAACGCGGTCGCCCACAAATCCTTTCCAGCCCTGGGAGCAAATCATGCGTTCGCCGCGCCAACAGGCTCTTACGGAGCCGCATGCAACACGCGCCACGCGCGCACGGTTCCTGCGGTACGACGTGGTGCTCGCCACCCTCGCGCTCACCCTCACCACCCCCGCCACCGCCCAGTGGCAGGCCATCGCCCCCGGTATCGACTACCAGCCCTTCGCCGCCCCCGGCCCCAACAACGTCTTCGTCGCCCGCATGGACCGCAACCATCCCGACGTGACCCTCGACACCATGCTCGGCCAGGACCGCCTCCTCTTCGGCGGCACCGAGACCGTCAGCTCCATGGCCGCGTCCCGCGAAGACGCCATCAGCTACTGGGGCGAGCAGTGGGGCGACCGCTACGACGTCGCCGCCGCCATCAACGGCGACTTCTACTCCGGCGGCATCCCCGTCAGCGGCCAAATCCAGGGCGGCTGGTACGCCAAGCGCTTCGAGGACTTCACCGGCGGCAGCGGCTTCGCCTGGCAGCTCGACCGCGACGCCTTCATCGGCGGCTGCGTCCGCCATCGAAACAACCGCCAATTCGTCAGCTACCCCGCCACCGGCCAGACCCAGAACATCAACGGCATTAACCGCAACCGCGGCGGCGACGAGCTGATCCTCTACACCCACCACTGGAACTTCAACACCGCCACCGACGCCAGCGGCGTCGAGGTCCTCGTCAAAATGAACCGCCCCACGCTCATCCTCCCCACGCCCGCGAACGCCAGCGGCACCGTCGTCGGCATCTTCGATAACGCCGGCGGCACGGTCATCCCCTTCGATCACGTCGTCCTCTCCGCCTCCCGCAGCAACGCCAGCAAGCTGCTCGCCAACGTCGCCCTCGGCGCTGAGATCCGGATCTCGCAAGAGATCACCCACTACGAGCACGATTGCAGCACCCCCCGCCCCTTCGACTGGACCAAGACCTACGCCAGCATCGGCGGCAACTACCACTTCCTCGCCGGCGGCGTTGTGCAATCCTTCGACGACCTCGGCGCCGCAATCCGCAACCCCCGTACCGCCATCGCCTTCAACGACGATTACATCTTCTTCGTCGTCGTCGATGGCCGCTCCGGCATCAGCGTCGGCATGAACATGGCCGAGCTCGGCGACTTCTGCCTGAACATCCTCGGCGCTACCGACGCCATCAACCAGGACGGCGGCGGCTCCTCCACCCTCTGGATCAACGGCCAGGTCGTCAACGTCCCCTCCGACGGCACCGAGCGCCCCGTCGCCAACGGCGTCTTCATGGCCGCCGTCAAGCCGCGTGAGCAAACCAGCCGCTACACCCCGGAGCAGGAGGTCCGCACCTCCGCCAGCGTTTTCGCCCGCATCGGGCCTGGGACGAACTACGCCACGCACACCACCGTCCCCGTCGCCACCACCGGCACCATCCTGGCTGACAACCTCGCCGGCGTCCGCGCCACCGACGCGAACTGGTGGCGCTGCGACTTCGACGGCGCCGTCGGCTGGCTGCCCCAGTCCGTCCTGCTCGAAATCGACTGCGCCGGCGACTTCAACACCAGCGGCGACGTCGAGGCCGGCGACCTCGACCAGCTCGCCTTCTGCCTCACCGGCCCCGACAACCTGCTCGCCCCGACGCACCTCTGCCG
>CAZCKC010000343.1:0-1818 GCA_964499235.1 uncultured Planctomycetales bacterium
AGGCGAACCGGCTGCACAAGCAGGGCTACCTGCCGAAGCGCTACATCGACATGGTGACGCGGCCGGCGATCAACAAGGACCAGGCGATCGCGCGGATCACGGGTCAGGACATCGAGCGGCTGTTCTACCCGATCATCGATCCGAAGGTCTCGAAGCAGGACCGCGAGCGGAGCAAGCTCGGCGCGGGCATTAACGCGGTGCCGGGCGCGGCGTACGGGCGCGTGGTCTTCAGCGCCAAGGAGGCGGAGGAGCTGGCGGCGCAGGGCGACGACGTGATCCTGGTGCGTAAGGAGACGAGCCCGGAGGACGTCGGCGGGATGCAGGCGGCGAAGGGGATCCTGACGCAGACCGGCGGCAAGACGTCGCACGCGGCGGTCGTGGCGCGCGGCTGGGGCAAGTGCTGCATCGTCGGGGCCGACGTGCTGGACATCAGCTACCCGAACAAGTCGATGAGCGTGAACGGGACGTCGGTCAAGCAGGGCGACTACGTGACGCTCGACGGGAATACCGGCGAGTTCTTCACGGGCCAGCTCGACCTGATCGACCCGGTGCCGCCGCCGGAGTTCGACACGCTGATGGAGTGGGTCGACAAGCGGCGGTCGCTGAACGTGCGGACGAACGCCGACTCGCCGGATGATTCGCTGAAGGCGCTCGAGATGGGGGCCGAGGGGATCGGCCTCTGTCGGACGGAGCACATGTTCTTCGCCACCAAGCAGCGGCAGCTGGCGATCCAGGAGATGATCGTGGCTGACAGCGAGGCGGCGCGGCGCAAGGCGCTGGAGAAGCTGCTGCCCTACCAGCGGGAGGACTTTGTCGGCATCTTCGAGGCGATGGCGGGCAGGCCGGTAACGATCCGGCTGCTGGACCCGCCGCTGCACGAGTTCGTGCCGAAGACGCGCGAGCAGGCGCAGGAGCTGTCGAACGTGACCGGGATGCCGGTGGACGCGATCCTGCGGCGGAGCGAGTCGCTGCACGAGTCGAACCCGATGCTGGGACATCGCGGCTGCCGGCTGAGCCTGACGTATCCCGAGATTCTCGAGATGCAGGTGCGGGCGATCATCGAGGCGGCGATCGAGGTGCAGAAGGCGGGCAAGAAGGTCCTGCCGGAGATCATGATCCCGCTGACGATCGCGGCGAAGGAAATGGCGCTGCTGGCCGACCGCACGCGGGCGGTGGCGGAGGAGCTGATCCAGAAGGCCGGCGTGAAGCTGGCGTACATGGTCGGGACGATGATCGAGACGCCGCGGGCGGCGATCACGGCCGACGAGGTTGGCAAGGTGTCGGACTTCTTCAGCTTCGGCACCAACGACCTGACGCAGATGACGATGGGGCTGTCGCGCGACGACGCGGGGCGGTTCCTGCCGGACTACGTGGACCAGAGCAAGGCGGCGATCTTCCCGGACGACCCGTTCCAGGCGCTGGACCAGGAAGGCGTCGGCAAGCTGGTGGCGATGGGCATCGAGCAGGCCCGGGCGTTCAACCCGAAGCTGAAAATCGGGATCTGCGGCGAGCACGGTGGTGATCCGCCGAGCGTGAAGTTCTGCCACCGGGTCGGGATGGACTACGTGAGCTGCTCGCCCTACCGGGTGCCGATCGCGCGGCTGGCGGCGGCGCAGGCGGTAATTGAGGATGAGACGCTGCCGCGGTCGCCGGGGGCCTCGAGCAAGGCCCGCAACCAGCCGGCGAGCCCGGGGGTCAAGCAGGCGGCCAAACGGGCCAAGGTGGCCAAGCGCGTCGGCCGGGCGGCCGCCAGCACGACCACCAAGGCCAAGAAGAAGGCGACCAAGAAGGCTACGAAGAAGACCGCCAAGAAGAAGA
>CAZCKC010000344.1:0-1815 GCA_964499235.1 uncultured Planctomycetales bacterium
CACGAAGGCGGCGGCGAAACCAGGAGTCCTCGAATTCGGGCGGTTGTGCCGGCATCCGCGCGGATTTCATTGGTTGCGGACACACCTCCCCCTTTCCCCCGGCGAGCCTGTGAGTACGGGGGACGGCATCGAACCGGACTGCCGGAGTCAGAGCCGCGGGTGGTAGGAAAGCCAGGCATGCGCTGGCGGCGGCGCGAGCGGACGGCCGCGCGGAATCCGTTTCGCGAAGCGGTCGCTCCAGCGCCCGATACGGGCCGCCACCGTCTTCCAGATCGACGCGAAGGAGCGCATCAGCAGAAAGCGCAACTGGTGCGAGCCCTTCGCGAGTCGCGCGCCGACGTGCAGCACCGTCCGCTGGAACCGGCCGAGATCCCAGCCGTTACCGGTGGCGAGTTCGGTCTCGCGCCGCAGCGTTTCGGCCAGGTTGTACGCCAGGAACGACAGCAGCATCGTCGCCTCGTTCTCCGCGAACGCGGGCGAGGAAAAACGCGCGCGCAAACTTTGGTTCATCTCGCCGTACCGGTCCTCGAAGGTGCCGCGCTGGCGATAGTGATCCAGCAGGGCGTACGGATCGCGCTGCGCTTTCGGCCAACTGGTGACGAGGAAGAAATAGTCGGGGAAAAGTTTGAGATGGCCGTCCTCTCCCTGCTTGTCGACGATGACGAGAATCAATCGCTGCGGATGCTTCCACGAAGCGGCCTGGTACGGCCCCATGTCGAAGGCCCACTCGTACCCGCCCGACGGCGGACGATGGGCGGGGCGGCGAACGTGCTCCGCCGCGATCCGTTTGAGCGCCGCGTTGTTGCCAATTCGCATGACGAAATGGATATCCCGGTCAGTCAGCTCGTCGAGGATCTCGCCGATGGCGAAGGCGGCGTCGGCGCGGATGTCGGCGTTCTCACAGAATTCCATCGCCTTGGCATGGGCCTCGAGCATGAAGTCGAGTCCGCCCTCGGCCGGAGCGGCGTCGCCCTTGCGCAGTCGCGCGTGCAGGAAGCCCGAGACGCCGCGCGAATTGTCGATGTCTCCAGCGGCCGACACGTGGGCGGCGATGGGCGTGTAGACGGTGCGACCGTAATATCCATTATGCGCCGCGCCCTCCTGCTTGCCGAAGACGGTGACGGGAAAGGGGTCGATATCGAGGGTGGCCGACTTGACCTTGCGTTCGCTGCGGACGCGGCGGTGGCGGATGACGGGTTCGCCGACGAAGCGGCGCAGCGTTTCGAGATTCTCCGGCATCGCCAGGCGGTCGAGGAGCCGCGACTGCCCCGGCTGGCTGCCGAGACGTTCTCGGGCGACGGCGTCGCCCGCGCGGTTCCAGACCGCCGCGCGAAAGGCAGGATCGTGCGCGAGTTCGTCGGCGTCATCCTGATGCGCGTAGCCGCAGGCGAAGGCGTAGAGCCGTTCGCGCAACAATTCGGCATGCGGATAGCGCGTGCGATTGGGATCACGCGGATCGATCAACGCCGCGCCGAGGTCGTCGGTGACGGCGAGTTTGTGATCCGCCTCGCGAAGGAGCAGAACGCCAGCGTTGGCCGAGAGCGAATCGTCGACGGTTTCGACCACGACGGAACGGTTGAAATCGGGCCGGAAAACTTGCATTCGGTCTTCACTCATGGGGTGGGCCTCCGAATCTTTGGTCGGACTCGCGGTCTGCCCCTATTTTACAGATTCAAGGCCCGGTTTCGAGACCCTATCCGGCAGGCATGATGAATAATCCGGTATCACTACTGTCCGGTCATTGATTTTGAAAATTAGCACATCTCCTTTGGAAGCATACAGATGAAGCGAAAAACGAGTGGGAACGATTTGAAT
>CAZCKC010000345.1:0-1812 GCA_964499235.1 uncultured Planctomycetales bacterium
CTCCCGGGCCATCTGGGGCGAGCTGGTCCTGGACCTCTCCAGCGACTCCCTGCGCCGCTCCCTGGTGCGCGCCGCCGCCTGGTTCGGCGGATCGGCCCGGCAGTGGCTCTTCGACAATCCCCGCACCGTCGTGCTGGAGCGCCACCAGGATGCCGCGCGCTTCCACCCGGACCTGCTGGAGCTGGCCAGCCACTACTGCGCCCAGCTTCGGCTGTGCAACGTGCGCAAGGCCAACGAAAAGGGGCGGGTCGAGAGAGCCGTCAGGTACCTGCGCGACCGCCACTTCGGCGGCCGCATCATCACCAGCGTCCACACCGGTAACGAGCAGTTGCTCCAGTTCCTGGCCACCACGTCGCTCGCCCGCTCCCATCCGACCATCGCCGGCCGGACCGTCGGCCAGGTGCTCGCAGACGAGCGCGAGCGGTTGTTGCCTCTGCCGGCGACCACCCCGGATACCGACCTCGTCCGGCCGGTCGCCGTCGACAAGACCGCCTGCGTCCGCTTCGACACCAACACCTACTCCGTCCCGCCAGAGCACGTCGGCAAGACCCTTGTCCTGGCCGCCAGCGACACCTGCGTGCGCGTGCTCGCCGGCAGCGCTCAGGTCGCCAGCCACGAGCGCTGCTGGGGCCGCCGGCAGCTCATCGAGGATCCTGCCCACCGCGCCGCCATCCTCGAGCACAAGCGCCGCGCCGCCGACCTCAAGGGCCGTGACCGACTACGCGCGGTCTGCCCCCAGATCGACCAGCTCTACACCGTCTGGCTCGACAGCGGCCACAATCTCGGCAGCCTGACCGCCCGCGCCATCAAGCTGCTCGACCTCTACGGCGACGACCTGTTCACCGCCGCCGCCGGCGAGCTCATCAACCGCGGCCTGCGCGATGTCAGCGCCCTCGGCCAGATCTGCGAGCAGATGCGCCGTGCCGCGGACAGGCCCGTCCCCCTGGACGTGCCGCTGAGCAGTCATGTGCCCGACCGCGACGTCATCCCGCATGCCCTGGAGGACTACGATGACTGACCCTACCAGCGACCTGGCCGGCACCATGCACGCCCTCGGCTGGCGGACCGCCGCCGACGTGCTCGCGGCGTTCGTCAACCACGCCACCAAGACCCGCCTGTCGCCCATGCAAACCCTCGAGCAACTCGCCCTGCTCGAACGGCGTGAGCGCGACACCCGCAATCTGGCCCGGCGCACCAAGCTCGCCTCCCTCGGCCGCATCAAGACGCTCGACCAGTTCGATTTCTCCCACCCACGCAAGATCGACCGCCAGCTCTGCGAACGCCTCTTGACCCTCGACTTCCTCGCTCAGGGCGACAACGTCCTCCTGCGCGGTCCCAGCGGCGTCGGCAAGACCACCCTGGCCCAGAACTTCGCCCTGACCGCACTGCAGCATGGTCACACCGTCCGCTTCTCCACCCTCGCCGCTGCGCTGACCGACCTGCTCAAGCAGGAGTCCTTGCCGGCGCTCGAGCGGCGCCTGAGGCGTTACACCAACCCGTCGTTGCTCGTGATCGACGAGATCGGCTACCTGCCGTGCGACTCGAGGGCGGCCGACCTGCTCTACAACATCATCAGCCGGAGACATTTGCAGCGGTCCACCGTCATCACTACAAACCTGCCGTTCAAACAGTGGGGCACGATCTTCCCTGGCGCCGCTTGCGTCGCTGCGCTCGTCGACCGGTTCACCGAGAACTGTCACGTGATGGATATCGAGGGGGAGTCCTGGAGACAGAGGAAGCAGAGGTAGGGTGAGGGCGAGGCAACAGCGACGGTCGCGTCGTTTTTACGCGGAAGGGCGTGGCCGTCTACAG
>CAZCKC010000346.1:0-1797 GCA_964499235.1 uncultured Planctomycetales bacterium
CGGCGACCACCGAGATCTACGCTCTTTCCCTACACGACGCTCTTCCGATCTGACGCGGCCCGCGCCGAGCTCCGCCCGGGGCGGCTCCGGCTTGGTGATCAAGTGCATGAGCTGGAGGATCGCGAAGACGAGCACCAGCGCCAGCGGCATCATCGCCAGGCCGGCCATGTCGTGGAAGTGCTCGTTCAGCTCGCGGCTATCGGAGTAGTAGACGAAGATCGCGGTGAGGGCGCCGCGGAGGGCATTCGACAGCAGTGCGATCGGCACGCTCATCGCCAGCAGCGTGATCCGCTGCCACACCGGCCGCTCGATGATGAACGCCACGACGGCCGAGACGAAGATGAACGCGGTGAGCATGCGGAGACCGCTGCAGGCCTCGGTGACGTGCACGAGCGCCTGGTCGCCGAGGCGGATGACGTTGCCCTCCTGGATGACGAAGAAGCCCAGGAGCTCGAGCATAAAGACGGCCATGTTGGTCGCGACCCGCTGCAACGACCCGGCAATCAGCTCGTGGGCGCGGGCCGGGAACGGCACCATCAGGAACAGGAACACCAGCACCCACCGCAGGTTCCAGAAGATCCGCCAGCCGCCCGCCATCAGCACCACGCCCGCGACGCTGAAGATAAAGCCGTACCGCTCGCCGGTGGCCGAACCGTAGTGCACGCCCGCGAGCCGCGTGACCTCGCCAAAGAGGATCAGCCCGAGCCCGCCGAGCAGCGCCGGTCCGGAGTAGAGCCGCGCAAGCTGCTCCCGCCGCCCCCACGCCAAAAACAGCGCCACCGGCAGCACCAGGGCGCCGACCGAGTAGTCGTCGTTGCGCCACCAGAACTGCGCGAGCTCTGCCAGCACCGGCCAGTAGCTCCACAGCAAGCAGCCGGCCAGGGCGGTGATGGCGACGTAGGTCCCCGGGCGGCCGCCGGTCGGCCTCGCGGGCCGGTTCGGCGTGGTGATGGCTGCGTTCGTCATGTGCTCTTCAGCCTCGTTCCCCTGAAGCGAGCCGGTTCAGTCGCCGCTGAGGGGCTCCAGGAGGGCGGCGTCGACCTCGACCACCGCCGATTGCCCCAGCAGCGTGACGGCGAGAAACATTTGCGCCCGCGTGCCCTTTCGCAGGACAGTCCCTTCGACGTCCTTGAGCGGGCCCCGCGTCACCCGGCAACGCCGCCCGGGCTGCAAAGCCGGGTAGAGCTCGAGCGATGCGCCGAACTCGACCGCGACCGCGATGCTCTCCAGTTCCCGCCAGAGTCCGTCCTGGTCGGAGACCTGCAGGATCTGCGCGACGCGGTTGGTTTTCCAGGCGGCCAGGCACGCTTCGCGGTCCCCGCAGAGAAAGACGTAGCCGGGAAAAAGCGGAATCTGAAAGCTGGCTTTGCGCTTCTCGTAGGTGCGGTGGACGCCGACCAGGGGGAGGTAAAACCCAATGCCCCGGGTCGCGAGAACCTCGGCCACCTTCTTCTCGTTGCGGGCGCGGGTGTGGAGGATCCACCATTCTCCGCTCAGCCCCGCCAGCGGCGAAGGCCGGGCGCCGAAGTGCGCGGGTCGCTCGGCGGCCGGCTGCGGGTGCCGTGCAAGTGTCGTGACATGATCCATCGCTTCCCTACCTCGAAGACCCTTTACCGCACCTACGCCGCCGGGCTGTTGTCGCGTCGCTGGCCGCCCGGAGGCTCGCTGGCCGCCCTGAGGCTTTGTTGCCCGCCACCACCGCGGTGCTCCCCGTCCAATGCGGTGCTCACCGGCGGCGTTGATCGACCCCCTCTCACGACTCGGAATCGCGATTTTACGCGTTTCCGGCGCAGACTC
>CAZCKC010000347.1:0-1783 GCA_964499235.1 uncultured Planctomycetales bacterium
GCGCTGGCATAGCCCCGGTCCCGCCACGGCGCCGGCGTAAACACGCCGCCAATCATCGCCGCCGCGCTGGCCTCGGTGTTGGTCAACGCCGCCGAAACGATTTGCGCCTCGACCTGTGTGACAAAGATGCGCCCCCCAGCCAGCGTGCGGCGTATCCTCGCGGCGTCGCGCTGCATCATGCCGGCCGTGGCGTACAGTTCAACCAGGGCGTCCACGTCGTCGAGGGTCGCGTGCCGGGTAGGCCAGGCCGGGTCGGGCAGCGTGGCGTCGAGCGGCAGCTGGCAGTAATACGAGGCGTGGGTCTCGTGCACGGTATAGCGCTGTAGCCGGGCTACGATGGGGTTGACCTGGCGCGGGTGACCGTTGACGGCCTGGCTGTCCGGATCGTCGTCTATCAGCGCTGCAAAGCGATCCCAGACACAGTCGTCACCCAGGTCAAAGCACCAACCGCCGTGGTAACGCATCGCCACGCCGATCAGCGCGCCGCCAGGCGCAAACTCGCCCCAGAAGTCCAGGCCCTCGGCGTCTATGCCCAGCACTTCCAGGTTACCCACCATAAAGAGGTTGTACAGTGGATCATGCATCAGCCAGGCGTGTAATAGGCGCTCATCCCGGGCCGTCAACAAACGGATCTCGCTCATGCGCCGTCCCTTTCAAAGGTTTCGCGCAGGGCCGCGCCTGTATGACCGGTGGCCAGCGCCAGCATCAACAAGACGCGGGCTTTTTGCGGCGTCAGGTCGCCGGCCATGATGGCCCCCGCCCGGCGCAGGCTAACGCCCCCGCCTGTATAGGCGTAGAGGGGGCGCACCAACCCATGCGGCACGCGCGTGGCAATGACCACCGCCACGCCCTGGCGTAACGCTGTGGTGATCCCGTCAAATAGCGCGTGGTTCACGTTTCCCGCCCCCACGGCCGCGATCACCAGGCCGGAGGCGCCTCGGTCCAGGGCCGCGCGCAAGGCTGCGTCGTCGGCGCCCGCGTACATTGGGATAATGTCCACGCGGGGCAGGCGTTCGGGCAGCGGCAAAATCATGCGCGCCGGGACGTCCCGCGTAAAAGTGACCTGCTCGTCTTCTACCCGGCCCAGGTCCGTGCCGCTGTGCGAACCGAACGCGTTCAGGTCTTCAGTGTCCATCTTGAGCGCCTCGCGCGCGGTGTGGATTTCGCCGTGCATCACGATCAACACCCCGCGTCCCCGGCTGTCCGGGCAGACCGCCACCTGGATCGCGTCGCGCAGGTTGAACGGACCGTCGGCGTCCGGTGCCGAGGCCGGGCGTTGAGCGCCGGTTAACACGATGGCGTGGTCACCGGGCACGGTCAGGTCGAGGAAAAAAGCGGTCTCTTCCATCGTGTCGGTGCCGTGGGTCACCACGATGCCGTCGACCCCATCCGGTCGCGCGGCCCGATCGATTTCGTTGAGCCTGGCGGCCAGACGCAGCCACACCGAGGGCGTCATGTGCTCGCTGGGGATATTGCTAAACTCTTCGACGCGGATTTGGGCGCGCTGGGGCAAGTCGGGCATGGCCGCGATCAGGTCTGCGCCCGTGACGGCCGGCGCGGCCCCCTCTTGGTTGGGGTCCTGCCGCATCGCGATGGTGCCGCCGGTGGCGACCAGGTAGACGCGTGGCGGGGCGACCTGGGCCATGCGGGGCGATGTGTTCTGGGGGACGTTGCGACTTTTCATAGGCCTATTATAGCATCTATGGCAGCGTGAGACTAGGCCGGGCGGAGATTCCTCGACTCCCTCCACGCGCTACGCGCGTTCCGGTCGCTCGGAATGACG
>CAZCKC010000348.1:0-1774 GCA_964499235.1 uncultured Planctomycetales bacterium
GAAGTAGCTGGCGCCGCGGATGTTGGGATGGGTGATCGCCGGCCCCTCCGCGGGCGTCTCGGGCCGTCGGCGATGCAGGTTGTTCTGGAGGATCGAGCGCACGGAGCTGTAGGACAGCCCGCCGATCTCGCGGGCGCGCCGGCAGGCGGCCTCAAGCGCGTCGCGGCCGTGGGCGCGAGCGAGCCCGACGATCCCGATGCAGGCGCGGAAGCCCTGCTCGGGGTGGGGCTTGGCGCGCAGGATCAGATCGACGAGCGCCTCGGTTTCCGGGCCGATCGCGCCGGCGCGGCGGCGCAACTCGCCCGGCGTCAGCCCGGCGTAGCGCCGATGGCTGGCGGGCATGTGCGCGGCGACGGTGGTGTGCCTGCGATCGCCCGAGGTCCGGACATGGGAGGCGACGCGCCGGCCGTCATGGAAGATCTCGATCGTCCGGGCGGCGACGCGGACCCAGAGCGCCTTCTTCAGAAGCTGGTGCGGGACGGAGTAGTAATGCTTCTCGACCTCGACGTGGTAGTCGAGCCCGACGCGCCGCTCGAACCATTCGGCATACTCGAAGGGCGCGGCCGGCAGCGGCTTCAGCGCCGGCCTGTCGAGTTGCTCGAACAGCGCCCGCCGGCTGGCGCCGAGATGGCGCGTGACCTTGCCGTTCAGGGCCTCCAGCAGCTCCCGGATCGCGGCGTTCGCCTCGGCGAGCGAGAAGAACCGGCGCTTGCGCAGCCGGGCGAGGATCCAGCGCTGCACGACGAGGACGCCGACCTCGGCCTTGGCCTTGTCGCGCGGCTTGTAGGGGCGCGCCGGGATCACGGCGGTGTCGTAATGCGCCGCCATCTCCGCGTAGGTCCGGTTGATCCGCGGCTCGTGGAAGCACGCCTTCGTGACGCCGGCCTTGAGGTTGTCGCAGACCAGCTGTTCGGGGACGCCACTGAGGAAGGCGAGCATCCGGACATGGGCGCCGATCCAGTCCGGCAGGCTCTGGGTCCAGGTCGCCTCGGCGTAGGTGTAGTTCGAGGCGCCGAGCACGCCGACGAAGATCTGCGCCGCCCGCACCTCGCCGGTCGCGCCGTCGACGATGTCCAGCGTGTCGCCGGCGTAGTCGACGAAGGCCCGCTCGCCGGCGACATGATGCTGGACATGATGCTGGCGCATCACGGGCGACAACCGACCCTCCCAGCGGCGATACAGATCGCAGAACCGGCTGTATCCGTAGCCGTCCTCGGGATGGTCGGCGCGGTACTCCTCCCAGACCAGGGAGAGCGTGACCCCTTTGCGCCGCAGCTCGCGGTGGATCGCAGGCCAGTCCGGGTGCGCCAGACCGCGCCGCGTCTGGCCGCCGGTCGGAGCGAAAAGCCGGCGCTCGATGTCCGCGTCGCTCGCGCCCGGCGGCAGCGGCCAGGACAGGCCGGCGCGATCGGCGCGCTTCAGGTAGTCCCAGACCGTCGACTGTCCGACCGACAGGCTCGCCGCGATCTTCCGGGTCGAAAGCCCGGCCGCCCTCAATCGGAGGGCCTCTGCAATCTTGCGCATCGGCAATCGTCTCATCTCGGGGTCCCTGCACCTGCTTGAAGGGCGCAAGGCTATCCCGCTGCACGATCACCCAGCGGCGCTGGTCTCGGCCGGAGCACCGGGTGACCGGATGCCCCGGAATCCGCGACCGGATCAGATCGGAATCACTGACCGGATGTTATCGGAACGCCTGACCGGATGAGCCCGGAATGCGCAGCCAAGATCCGCCTGAACCCGACAGACGAGATCACCGTCTTCTCGAAGGCGGTAG
>CAZCKC010000349.1:0-1772 GCA_964499235.1 uncultured Planctomycetales bacterium
GTCGTAATGCCCTTACGGGCATTAATAGGATTCTGACTTCGTCATTGGTGAGGCATTGACGTCAGATGGTCGCGGTCGTAATGCCCTTACGGGCATTAATAGGATTCTGACCCATCCGAAATGTCGAAGGAAAGGCCTCGAGCGAACGGTCGTAATGCCCTTACGGGCATTAATAGGATTCTGACTGACAGCTGCCCAACCTCCCACCCTGGACGGATCATCACGGGGTCGTAATGCCCTTACGGGCATTAATAGGATTCTGACGTCTGTGGAAACTCCGTACTCAGTGCATCCTCTGCTTGAGTCGTAATGCCCTTACGGGCATTAATAGGATTCTGACGTATCCGCCAAGCTCTACGGATCGCTGAGTACATGAAGTCGTAATGCCCTTACGGGCATTAATAGGATTCTGACCGGCCGATGGGAGCCGGTAGCGCACGACCGATTCAGTCGTAATGCCCTTACGGGCATTAATAGGATTCTGACGTTGTGTTACGATCGACGAAGAAGGGCGAGTGGTCGATGTCGTAATGCCCTTACGGGCATTAATAGGATTCTGACAGAATGACAGGGTTAGCAAGGAGCAGGCTTCTCTGGCGTCGTAATGCCCTTACGGGCATTAATAGGATTCTGACGCCGAGGCATACGAGGCGGGGGACATTGACGGCATGATGTCGTAATGCCCTTACGGGCATTAATAGGATTCTGACCCAGACGATCAAGAAATCATCAAGCGCGCCAGAGCGCGTCGTAATGCCCTTACGGGCATTAATAGGATTCTGACGAAAACAATGGGATACAGCCACAATCGCAGTTACCAAGAGTCGTAATGCCCTTACGGGCATTAATAGGATTCTGACGCCCACCTCGCCAACGACGCCGGTGACCTTGAACAGGGTCGTAATGCCCTTACGGGCATTAATAGGATTCTGACGCAAAATGCGTTAATTGCTGGGGTGGTGGTAAAGGACGAGTCGTAATGCCCTTACGGGCATTAATAGGATTCTGACGTAGGGTACTATGAGTTCGAGACCCCTGGCAAATAGGTCGTAATGCCCTTACGGGCATTAATAGGATTCTGACCGTCGGCGCAGTCAGTGCTGTCGTATCGTTGCCTATTAGTCGTAATGCCCTTACGGGCATTAATAGGATTCTGACTTCACAAAATGATCGTCCTGTTCGCAATCAGCATGTGTCGTAATGCCCTTACGGGCATTAATAGGATTCTGACCCACACTCGGTGCAGCGTACGTATACGCTGTATATGTCGTAATGCCCTTACGGGCATTAATAGGATTCTGACCCAGACCCAGCTGTCTGTTCAAGGTCAGGTAGGTAATGGGTCGTAATGCCCTTACGGGCATTAATAGGATTCTGACGCAAGTATGAGGGTGTTGACGCCGCTCTGCGCTGGGCTGAGTCGTAATGCCCTTACGGGCATTAATAGGATTCTGACCTGTGCATACCGTGATACTGTTGCTTCCACTGCTCTGGGTCGTAATGCCCTTACGGGCATTAATAGGATTCTGACGGGCACTGTGGGGATGCTTTCCTCAGCTGTTTCAAAAAGTCGTAATGCCCTTACGGGCATTAATAGGATTCTGACCGTACTGTGGCAGCGATACATTGTCCGAACCTCAGCCCCGTCGTAATGCCCTTACGGGCATTAATAGGATTCTGACGGGATCGTACGTCACGATCCAGGGTCGGATGAATGGGTCGTAATGCCCTTACGGGCATTAATAGGATTCTGACGCCAATAGCGGTCCCTG
>CAZCKC010000350.1:0-1755 GCA_964499235.1 uncultured Planctomycetales bacterium
GGGCTTTGGGCAACGGTCACCATCACTGCTCCTTCTCCTCGGCCACCGGCGTGATTCGCAGGGTCAGTTCGGCTTCGCGCACTGGCTCAGCGAAGGCGATCCCGATCCGCGTCGGCTTGCCCGGGCCGCGGACGTCTTCGTCGATCGTCTCGGCCCGGATCTTCAGGGCGGCGCCGCTGGCGTCGATTTCGATGTCGACGGCGTGGCCGCCGTCTGAGATGCGGAGGCGGTTCGGGGTGAGTTGTTGCCAGTCGCCGAAGGTGATCAGGGCGGTCTCGAACGGTTGCGGCTCGGAGAACGCGACGGTATCTGTGACTGTCAGCTGGCCGCCGGCGGTGCGGTCGTAGCGGAATGCCCGCTGGAGCCGCTCGAGCGACGGCACGTCGTAGGCGCTGCTCAGGTCGAAGACGATGGTGTCGGCCGCGTTGGTGAAGCTCTGCCTCAACACCTGGCCCCGGGCCTCGCGGCCCGTCCGCTGCAGCTGGCCGGCCACCACCGGCACCGGATGACCATAAGAGTTGAGCACGTCGCTCTCGTACCGCTGCCGGCTGAACGTGCGGGCGGTGTAGACCTCGGTGCCGGGATCGACAAGCACCGCCTGGTCCCCGACGACCACGATGAACGACCCGACGTCGTTTTGATTGTGATGCTCGGCGTTGTGCCCCCCCTTGAGCGCAACGCCGAAGGATGGCTCGCTCTCGCGATGCGGCCGGCAGATCAGCACGCCGGCGTCCTGGAACCACGTCCGCAGCGGCTGGTCACCATCGTCGCCAGTGGCCGCCCGCCCCTGCGCACACTCGGCAAACCCGAACGCGATGGCTCGGGCCAGGCTCCCGCTCCGCGGGTTGCCGCGATAGTGCCGGTCGCTCTGCTCCGCGCCGCCGAGCCGGCAGTCCAGGTAGCTCAAGAGCCTCGGGTCAGGCCGCGTGCCGAACGGGCAGTCTGAGAACGCGATGTGAACGCCCCCGACGATCTCCGACTGCCGACCAAACCGCACCGGCTCCTGGGCCCCCTCCACGGCCAGCAAATCCAGCTCACCACCCGTCGCCCGCCGCACCAGCTCGGCCAGTTGGGCATAGTGCCCGAAGCCGTAGTTCCAGTAGGCCAGGCCTTCCGAGCAGTAGCCGTCGGCCGTGAACCCGCGCAGGAAGTTCCGCGAGTACGACTCCGCCGCGGCCACGTAGAACGCCCGCTCCCGCGGCTCCTCCACCAGCGTCAGCGCTGCCCCCGTCACGCCGGCCAGGCAGACCGAGTTCCAGTTGTTCGTCGTCGTCAGCCACCAGTTGGCCGACCGCTCGCCCGTCACCATTGCCCGGAACGGCGCCAGGATCCGCTCGTGCACGCGCTGCTCGATCAGCCGCCGCACCTCCGGCGACAGCTTCTCGCCCAGCAGGTAGTGAGCGAACGCCAGCTCGGCCCCGAAGTAGGCCGAGCCCAGGTCGATGTCGATCTGCTCGCCTTTGAAGTTCCGCAGGCCGCGGTCGTGGGCCGGGTAGACCCAGGTTCGCTCGGCACACACCGCCCGCACGACGGCCGCCAGCGTCGGCAGGAACCGCCCCTCGTTCTCGACGCACTCGGCCAGCGCCAGCGTTTTGATCCGCCCGCGGCGCTCCCAGGCCACCCGCTGCCACCGTGTTCGGTTGCCGGTCTGCGAGTAGTCGAGGAACAGCTCGTCGGATTGCTCGGGCAGGGGCTCGTCCAGCAGCCGCTCGGCCTGCCGGACGACGGCCTGGAAGTCGTCCCGCTGGGCGAGCT
>CAZCKC010000351.1:0-1751 GCA_964499235.1 uncultured Planctomycetales bacterium
GTCGTTATACCCGAAGTCCTCGTAGAACGGATCGTCGGGTACCCTCCCCGACCCCGTGTGGGCCGTGGGGGCAAGGGGGCGGTCTCGCCGCCGAGCGGCCCCGGGACCTATCTGCGGGCGATCGCGTCTCGACGTTGCGCTGCAATGCCCCCGTCACACGCGTTATGCAGGAGTCAGTTTGTTGGTGAATAATCCCGGATTAGTAGAACAGCAGCGGCCACCAGTTCTTCATCGGCCGGTTTTTGTCGTCCTTCATGTTATTGTCCAACCCCGGCATGCACTGCCGCCAATAGACCAACCACTTGCCCATGCAATCCGGCGCGACGTCGGCGTATTGCTCGAACTTGCTGCGGTCGAAGTCGTGGGCCGGGCCGTCTTCGCCAGGCTTGTCGCCTTGCCGCCAGGTTTCGATGACGGTCTTGACGACGAAGGGCGAGCTCATGTCATAGTCGCTGCGGGCGCCGGGCGGGAAGTGCACGTTGCCGCCTTTGCAGATGTAATCCTCGCAGCGGTACGTCTGGCCCTTGCTATGGATCACCATCGTCGTCTTGTCAGGATACTCCGCGTAGTTCTCCTCGCCCCACAGCGTGCCGTAAAGGCTGCGGTTCGGAAGCTGCGGATAGCGATCCTTTAGATCGAGCTCGGCGAATTCGTCGAAATAGGGTTTGAACCAGGCGATCGCGTTGTGATTGGCGATGCCTTCGAACGCGTGACTGGCGCTCTCGAGCGCGCAGCCGACGCCGCGCTGCGCGTTCATGAACGTGATGCGGAAGCTGCGCCCGACCCAGGGCATCGACTCGTGGTGACCGTTGCCCGCCGGGCCGTGCTTGCCCTTGATCGGGCGGAGCCGCTCGTCGTAATACTGCTTGTCCTCGATCGCTTCCCACGGCGAGCCGCGGTCATCGTGCAGCGCGTGGAACCACAACTCGTGGACGATGCCGGCGTTGATCAACTCGGCCAGCGTAAGGTAGCGCGTGTAATCGTCCGGATCCTGAAAGCCGTAGTGCTTGGCGAACTCCGCGCTGTAAAGCGCGCCGTAGTCGAAGTTCTGCGACGGCCGGTCTTTGGGCAAATACGGGAAATACGCGCTGTTGCGCTTGGCCCGTTCCGACGGGATCGGCCGATCGCGCATGTCGACGTACTTGGCGACCTTGTAATTGAGAAACGCCGGCGCGTCGGGGTTCTCGAAGCCGTGATAGCGCGAGCTTTCGGCCAAGGCCTTGATGAACTGGTCGGTCGAGGCCGCGATCTGCTCCATGGTGTGCGTGTTCGTAAAGTTGATGACGAGCACGCGCGGCTCCATGCGGCGGATCTTCTCATGGTTCTTCACGAGCCACGGGTCGGAGTTGCGATAGCTGGTCTGATTCGGCCAGATCGTCTCGTCGGCGGGAAGGTTCTCGGGCTTGAGCTTCGGCGACGCGGCGAATGCCGCCGTCGCGATGGCGACCATCGCCAAAGCGGGTATGACACGTTCAAGCACGTTAGGCTCCTTCAGTCCGACATTCCCCAAATAAACGTGGCCCGGCAACGCTACCGAACATCCTGATCGTTAGCCTACCCATTTCGGCCTCCGGATGCGAGCTCGGCCCTTGCGCGGCGAATGCTGGCGGCATTCGAGGCCCGTAACTCGCGTATAGGACCGACCCCGAAACCCGATGAATCTGGTAAGGTGCACCGTGCGGACCGCAGTATCTCTCGGGTTTCACGCATCACGCCCTCGGCCCGCTGCCCGAGCCAAAACTCACTCACAA
>CAZCKC010000352.1:0-1745 GCA_964499235.1 uncultured Planctomycetales bacterium
AGAAGGATCAGGCCGAGAGCTCCGTCCTCTTCGAACTCGTCGCAAGGCGCTACGAAACCCGAAGCCTCGCCATCGCCGCGAACCAGCCCTTCAGCGCTTGGGATCGCATCTTCCCCGACCAGGCCGTCACCGTCGCCGCCATCGACCGGCTCGTCCACCACGCCACCATCCTCGAGATGAACGGCGAAAGCTACAGGCGCCGCGCCGCCGCCGACCGACACTCAGAGCCTGCAAATGAATCGAGTCCCCGTCGGCATATCGGTTGATGAGGCGAAGGCCCTTTTGGTTCGGCGGGGGTCTTGGTTGCGGGAGTGGCGGCGGCGACCCTGTGTGGCGGAAGGCGGGTCGGTGGGGAGGTGTTGCTCTCGGGGCGGTGGTGGGACGGGTCTGGCGAGCTGTCATGCGGGCGACAGGCGCCAGCCACGGACCATGTTGCGGGCCAGCGCGTGCCACAGGGCGACCGCCTTGACCTTGTCCCGGCCGCGCACCAGGAAGCGCGTCAGGCCGCGGTTGCGGGCCTGGGCATTGACGCAGTCCACCGTCGCCGCGCGTTCCTTGCAGATTTCCCTGGCCTCATCGCTCGCCATGCGCCGCCGCCACGCCGCGACTTGCGGCGGGTCGTCCGGCCGGGGGGCGAAGCGGTCCCGGGTCTTGTCCCCGGGCACCGGCACGGGCACGAAGGGGGTCACCCCGGCCCGGGCCAGGGCCATGATGTCGGCCGGCGCGGCAAACCCGCCATCGGCCGGATGGTCGGCCGGCCGCCGGCCGTAGGCGGCTTCCAACGCCGCGCTCATCGGCTCCATCCTGCCCATGTCCGAGCCGACATTGTCCACGGCGACCCCGGCCACCGCGCCGCTCTTCGTGTCGGCGGCGAGCCGGACATTGCAGGCCGGCCGCAAGCCACCGTCGGCCATCTTCATGACCCGGGCCTCGGCGTCCGTGGTCGAGGCCCGCGGCGCCTTCTCCGCGGGCTCCTGCCTTGCCGTCCTGCCGCCACCCGGCCGGTCCTCGCCGGTCCGTTCGGCCCGCCTGCGCGCCTTGTCCTGCTGCATGGCCCGCAGCTCCGCGGTCACCGCCAGGGCCGCGTCGACCCGGCGCTCGCGGTCCTCGGCCGACCGTTTGCGCGCCGCCGCCGCGCGACGTCCGCCTTGGCCCGTCGGCGGCACGCCTCGAGGGTCGAATGGCGGCAGAAGGAGGCCGCGCCGGCCGAAGCCCGCACCCGCATGCCGTCCTGCGCCACCCGCTCCGGACCGGCCACGCCCGACGCCATCAGCGCCGCGAAGCTGTCCACCAGAGGGCCGTCCGGGAGCGCCGCGCGCCCGACCCGGAAGTCGGACAGCGTCTTGTGGTTCACGCCCACGCCGCCGCACAGCCACTGGAAGGCAAGCCTGTCGTCGCAGTGCCGGGCGATCTCGCGGGCGCTGCCGATCCCCTCGATGGTCGCGAACAGCCACAGCGCCATCAGACTGCGCGGATCGGCCGGCGGATGACCCGGGCGACCCTCGACCGCCTTGATCTCCGCCGTGATCGCCGACAGCTCCGGGCCCTCGACGACGCGCCACACCAGGCGCACCCGGTGGTCCGCCGGAACCAGATCGTCCAGGCTGACCAACCGCAGCTCCACCTGGCCCCGCTCGGCCGTCCGCAGACGAGGCCGACCGCCACCCTCACGCACCGGTGCAGCCTGCACCGGAAGATCGTCGAACACTCCCGAGCTCATGGCTGCGCCCCCTCGGCAATGGAGA
>CAZCKC010000353.1:0-1739 GCA_964499235.1 uncultured Planctomycetales bacterium
CCCGTGCTGGTAAACAGCGCTTCGCCGTCAAGGCAGCCGTGGGACTGCGTGAGCATTAGAAGTAATAGCTCGGGTTCGGGGGCGATCAAGTTGGTTTCGCGTGGTCGTTGGTGGTTGGCGGTGATTGGCGGGAATTGGCGGCTGGTGACGCCGCCATTCCTGGTGACTGGGATGGGCTGCAGGGTCGGGCAGGTGCTGTGATTGCATCTTGGGCGGGGGCTTTCTTTTTCGATCTCGGAGAGTGAGAATAGGTGGCGGTTAAGGGGCGGCCGGCGCAGGGGGCCTGGGTGGCCGCCGGCGATGGCCGGCGGGGGCTGCGCGGAGGTTTAGGGAGGCGTAAAATGGTGGCTGTCCTGAGTTTCCCGGCCGATGCCCCAGACGGCGAGCCGGACCGCGACGCCCGGACGTCTTACTACGAGCGCGTCCGGGCCGCCCTGGACCGGCTGGACACGGCCGACCCGCCGGACCCGAAGGAAATCGGCGGCATCCCGCTGCCCGTGGCGATTGAGGGCTTGAAACTGTCGGCCCCGTGGACGCCGGTTGCGGCGTAGGGGGCGGGGTTTTCTCGCCCGGAAGCGGTTCTGCCAGTTTTGGGCGGAATCCGGCGGTGTTGGCGGCTGTCTGGCGGCAATCGTGCCTGAGCGAATGCACGCGAGCCCGGCCAGCGTGGTTACGTAAACGATACTACCGGATCGGCTTCAACCGCCTCTTGGAAGGGGCCGATCCATAAGCTATGATCAACAGGTCAAGTGGAGCACACAGAGCTATGACGCGCACTCTGCGGAACATCATTCGGGGCGTGGGTTCTGTCGTCGATATCGCCCCTGCGCCGCGACAGGTTCAGATTGTGAACCCGGCCCGCGGTCGGTCAGACGCGGAAGCGGTGCGCGGTGACTGGCAGCGCGTCGGCGGCGACATTCGTGCGTCGGCCGAACAAGTGAAGGCCGAATCCGCGTCCAATGGGCAAACGAAAGCGGCGACGTAATCGGAAGCGCGAGGGGGACCGTCCCATCGTTCCCAGCAAGCGAACTTACCGACCAGAAGAACAGGCGTTAGTCCATCAGCAATTCGAAATCAGTGGCCCAATTCCCCCGCCGCAGATTCTCAAGGGCTACGGCGACGTTGACCCGACTTTCCCCCAGCGCATCTTGAAAATGGCGGAAGATGAGCAATCGCACCGCCACGACATGGAGCGTCAAACGCTCGATGCGCAAAGAGACGACCTGAAACGCGACCGCATGGAAGCCCGCTTGGGACAGGTATTCGCGCTCATCATCGGCTTGGCTGCGATCGTCGGTGGCGTGGTGGCTTCGACCATGGGGGCACAGTGGACCGGCTCAATCATCGGCGGTGGCGGCGTCATTGGGCTGGTGGCCGTCTTCATCAAGGGCCGCCAGTACGCGGCCGCCGCTGAGGAATCGAAGAAGAAGTAATCTCGCCCGTCCGCACCGACTGCACTTCGTCGGGTCCGCCCGCTTTACACAAACTCACCGCCCCGGATAATCGTTGCCGCAGACAACGCTTGTCCAGTACCGGCGGCGGGTGACATGGGCAGTGCGGTTGAACAATCGTGTCCGCTGAGTGAACCCCGTCTTCGCGCGGCGTCGTTGGTCCGCGATGCTGGCGTCCATGAGTGAGCCAATCGAAGCGCGGGCGGCCGCCCGGTGTCGCGAGATCGTGCGGGGGCAGGCTGACAGCGGGTTGTCCGTGGCGGCCTATTGCCGGCGGGCGCGGGTGCC
>CAZCKC010000354.1:0-1738 GCA_964499235.1 uncultured Planctomycetales bacterium
CGGGCTCCGCTTCGCTGCGGTCCCGGCTTCGCCGTGACCCCTTCGGGCCCTCCGGATCCCTGGCGCGGCTTCGGCTGTTGAGTGCCTTGATGAGCCTCTACGCGTTCCTGGCGTAGTCCAGAGCCGCCGCACCGCGCCGCTCGATCTTGACGCCGAAAGAGATCGCATCTATTCTTAGGAACTCAACGATCCTGTTCTGGGCGCCCCTCCGCACCGCGCCGAGGAGAACGCATGGCGTGCATTTCGGTCTCTCGGCTCAACAAGTGCTACAAGCTCGCCCTGCGCGGCCGCGGATTGGGTGGCGCGCTCAAGGGCCTGGTCGCGCGCGAGCGGAAGGAGATCTGGGCGCTCCGCGACGTCTCGTTCGCCGTGGAGGAAGGTGAGATCCTGGGGTACATCGGCCCGAACGGCGCCGGGAAGTCGACGACGATCAAGATCCTGAGCGGCATCATGCGACCCGACGGCGGCGAGTGCGTGGTGGGCGGAATGGTGCCGTGGGAGAATCGGGTCGAGCACGTGCGGAGGATCGGCGTCGTCTTCGGCCAGCGGACGCAGCTGTGGTGGGATCTACCGGCTGTCGAGTCGTTCGAGCTCCTGCGGCGGATGTACCGCGTTCCCGAGGCGTCGTACCGCCGGAGTCTGGATGAGCTTGTGGAGCTCCTCTCGCTCGGCGAGCTCCTTCCGGTGCCGGTCCGTCAGCTCTCGCTGGGCCAGCGAATGCGGTGCGAGCTTGCGGCTTCGCTCATTCACTCGCCGAGGATCCTCTTTCTGGACGAGCCGACGATCGGCCTGGACGCCGAGGCGAAGATCGCGGTGCGTCACTTCATCCGGGAGTACAACCAGAGGCGCAACGTTACGATCATCCTCACGACGCACGACATGGACGACATCGAGGAGCTGTCGCATCGCATCCTGGTCCTCAAGGAGGGCGAGCTCATTTACCGTGGGGACGTCGACGGGCTGCGCGTCGAGTCCGGGGCACGGCGGCAGCTCGTGATCGAGACGAGCGGCGACGGCGAGGTGCAGCCGGTTCCGGGAGCCGACATGTCAGAGAGCGACGCTCGGCTCACCTTCCTCTACGACCCGCGGAAGACCGACATCAATGCGATCATCGCCGCGGTCACCAGCACCCGCCGGATCGTCGATCTGGTTGCCGCGTGGGAACCGATCGAGCGGATCGTCGCGAGGCTCTACCGGGAGGTGCGCGCGTGAGGGGCTACCTTGCGCTCTTCTCCACGGTCTTTCAGCAGCACCTGCAGTACCGCGTTTCCGCGATCGCGGGGGCGTTCACGAACATCGCGTTCGGCTTCTTCCGGATCTTCCTGCTCACCGCGTTCTACCGCGCCGCAGGCGGGGTACAGCCGATGACGCTTCCCGAGCTCTACAGCTATCTCTGGTTCGGTCAGGTGCTCTTCAGCGTCCTGCCGATCGTCGGTCTTTTCAGCGCCGACGCCGAGGAGATACGATCGGGGGAGGTGGCGTACCGGCTCACCCGACCGGTCTCGCTCTACGGCTTCTACTTCGCCCGGGTCCTGGGTCAGAAGACGACCGCCCTCTGCACGCGCTCATTTCTTCAAGTGGTGATTCTCTTCGTTGTCCTGCCGCTCGTGGGCCTCTCGCGCTACACGATGGGCGCGCCGGACCTGGACTACCTTCCGCTCCTCCTGGTGAGCGTTCTCCTGACGATGATACTCAGCGCGGCTATCCACACCTTCGTTTACATGACCGGGTTCTGGAC
>CAZCKC010000355.1:0-1731 GCA_964499235.1 uncultured Planctomycetales bacterium
GCGTGATCGCCAATTTCTGCATGGACGCACACGGTCACGCGGGCGCCGACGATCAAGTGCTTGCCAAGCCGCGCCGACCCGGCGATCATCGCCAGCGGATGGATGGCCGAGATCAACCGACCGCCGTGCTGCTCCACCGCCGTCGCCAGGTCGATCCGCACCCGGTTGTCGCCGATCGCCACGACCAGGTTCGTCACCCCCTGCGAGCGGAGCGTCGCGAAGGTGTCCAACCCGCCCAGTATCGGCAAGCCATCAACCCGCTTGCCGTGCAGCGCGGGGTCCGAGTCCAGGAACGCCAGCGGCTGGTAGCGGTCACCCGCCGCCAGGATGTCCCGGACCATCAACCCGAGCCCGCCGGCGCCATAGATGACGGCTGGTTCGCGATCGGTGGCAGCCATAATGAAACTATCGGCCGGCGATCAGGTATAAACACCGGAAACCAACGGTCCGTCGCCCGCCAGTCGGCGACATCAACTCCTTGTCTCGACCCTCCCCGGAGCCCACCATGCGTCAGATCCTGCTCCTTTCGATGTCGCTTATCTTGGCCGGATGGCTCGTCGCGCAGGCCGCGCCGCTGATCCAAGACGGCGCCACCGACAACCCCGCCGCCGAGGCAACCACCGACGCTGCCGCGGCCGAGGCAGACGGCGACGCCGAAGCCGAAGCCGAGGCTGAAACCCGCCGCAAGCCTTTCCAGGACGAGATCCTCATGCAGCTCCTCCGCGAGCAGGAAGCGCCCAAGGCGATCCCACAGCAGGATCCCAGCACGCCGGACGACCTCGCGACCCGCGGGCCCGACGACGGTCGCGAGCTCCTCGTCGAGGGGACAATGATCGTCGAGCGTCCGGCTGAGCTCGAGACCGGCGCTGAGAGTGTGCGGCTGGTGATTCGGCTGGCCGATGGCGAGCGGACGCTCGCGCTGGAGCCGCTGGAAAGCAGCCTCCGCGAGCTGCTGGAGCGGCAGGCCAAGCAAGGGGCGACCAACTTCACGATCTCCGGCGAGGTGACCCGCTATCGCGGCAAAAACTACCTCCTGCTCCGAAAAGTCATCCAGCGGGTCGACAATGGAAACCTGCGGCCTTAACGCGAGCGAGCGCTTTTTTGGATAACTGGGAATTCCAGCAGGTCTGGAAAGTTCTTAGCGCGAATTCCGGCATTTCAGTTCGACTTGATCCGGTATTTCACATCAATATGTTGACGTTTCACACGGCCACCAGCCCACGCGATGGACGTTAGCCAGCCTGAAGGGCTGCGCACGTGGCTTTCTGTGGACAGCAGGTGGATATCGTGTTGGAACAGGGTTGCGGGGCGATAAAGTCGGTGCTATTCTCCCAACTGTCAGGCAAGCATCTCTTTGTGGAAAGATAGGAAAGAACGCTTTCCCTCAGATGCGGCTAATCGTTGTGGATCCCGGTCTCGGGCTCAGGGAAGAGCACCAAAACGACCGATGGCATCGGCTAGGAAGGGAAGCTTCGCCGATGCCGCCTTTCTCGACGGCTTCCCACACCAAGCAATGCAGCTCCGCCCCCTTCGGCGTTTCCGGGTGGGGTCGACAAAAAAACAGCGTCCATAGGTCATCAAGACCACTCGCCGTGCGTTCGCGCACCTTGGTGACCCCCTCGCTCAAACCCAACCCCTCTGGACGCGGTTGTCGGCTCTCACCCGTTTTTTTGCGCGCTAGGCGGTTTTTGCGCTGACTTGGGGGATCTGAGGCCCCCAATCGCGACCGCT
>CAZCKC010000356.1:0-1705 GCA_964499235.1 uncultured Planctomycetales bacterium
TCGCCGTGGCGCTGGCCTGCGCCTGCCTCGCCGCCATTTTGGTGTTTTCCGCGCTGAAAGGGCGGCCGGGGCCGGACCCTGTCGTGATTCAGGACATCAAGAAGGACGCCGAGACCCAGCCGATCCTGGTCGCGGCGAAGGACCTCGAATTCGGCCACAAGCTGAGCGCGGAGGACATCCGCACGGTGGACTGGCCCAAGGACGCGCTGCCGAAGGGCGCATTCGCCGACGCCGAGGCGCTGGTCGGCGCGGGCGGGGACCGCACGGTGCTCGTCAAGATCGCGCCGGGCGAGCCGATCCTCGCGCACAAGGTGACCGGCAGCGGGCAGGACGCAACGCTCGCCGCGCGGATCGGGGCCGACATGAAGGCGGTGACCATCCGCGTCAACGATATTCTCGGCGTGGCCGGGTTCATCCAGCCGGATGACCGGGTGGACATCTTCCTGACGCGCAACGAGCGCGCGCCCGGCGACGACCCGGCGGAGACGAAGGCTTACACGGTGGTGCTGCTGCAAGGCGTGCGCGTGCTCGCGGTGGATCAGGTGACCGAGCGCAGCAGCAAGGCGCAGCCGCCGAAAGCGGTGACGGTGGAAGTTTCCACGCTCGACGCGCAGAAGCTGACGCTGGCCGCCTCGATCGGGCAGCTTTCGCTGGCGCTGCGCCGGGCGGGCGTGGCGGCGCAACACAATACACGGCCCGTGGTCATTACTGATTTGTCGAAGCCGATCGAGCCGACGGCGGACGTGCCAGCCGATGAGCGCACCCCGGTCACGATCGTGCGCGGCGGCGAGCGCACCGAATACAAGGTCAAGCCGGACGACGGCGCGATCTGGCAGCAACGGATGTTGCGGTACAGTCCGGCGCAATAAGCGACGCCAGCCTTCAGCGGGGGCAAAACGGGGCGGCGTCATAAAGACAAAGATTGGGGGCAAAGGGTGAAACGGTTATTGGCGAATGAGGGATACAGTGGCGGCGAGGGCCGGCGCATCACGCCATGGCGCAAGGTTAGCGCAGCGCGGTTGCTCGTGGGCATCCTCGCTCTGTGCGTGCTGGCGCCACTCACGGCCGCAGCGCAGGAAGACGCGACGGCAGTGGACACGCGCCCGCTCAAGCCTGTGACATCGGTTTACCAGGTCCAGAGCGACGGCAGCCGGATCGACGTCAAGATCACGCTCGACAAATCCGAGACGATACGGCTCGACGAGCCTTTCGCCGAAGCGCTGGTCGGCAACGCCGAGGTGGCTGACGTCGTGCCGCTCACCGACCGCTCGGTTTACATCCTCGGCAAGAAGGTCGGCGTCACGCGCATCACCATGCTGAACGCGAGCAAGCGGGTGATCGGCACGGTGGATGTCGAGGTCACCTACGATATCGAAGGCCTGAGCGCGCGAATCCGCGAGCACATTCCGCATGCCCACGTCGAGGTCGGCTCGGTCAACGGCAAGATCCTGCTCACCGGCGTCGTGCCGGACGCGCCGACGCTCTCGCGCGTCGAGGCGTTCGCCAAGCAGATCGCGCCAGCCGAGATTACCAACGCGCTCACCGTCGCCGCGCCGCAGCAGGTCAAGCTGGATGTGCGTTTCGTCGAGGTTAGCCGACAGGCAAGCCGCGGGCTGGGCGTCAACGCCATCGCGCAGGGCGACCGGTTTGTCGGGGTGACAGGCGATTCCAGCTCGGCTACCGTCATCAGCACGCCCGAGGACCT
>CAZCKC010000357.1:0-1699 GCA_964499235.1 uncultured Planctomycetales bacterium
GCATCGCGGCGATCGCGGTACGCCCGTCGTCGATGATCAGGCGAACATCGTCGTGCCCCACGATACCGTGGTTGAACTGGGCGAAGTGTCGCTGGGCGAAGTCAGCGACAATGGGTGAAAGCTCGATCATCGTGACGTGTTCGACGTCTGGTACGTCGATTGCAGCTCCGGGCGTGATGCCCGTCGCCACGCCGATGAAGCCGACCCGCGTGGGGCGTGGATGCAACACCAACGGGAGCAGGGCCTGGCGCTCCTGATCCCACCGCGCGGCGGTCCCACCGAGCATGTACTGATTGGACAGCAGGATCGCGCGGCCGAAGCCGTCTTTCTCGATCACCGCCACCGAGCCCTCTCGACCGGTGCGATGCTCCAGTACGTTGAAATCCAGGTGCGGATTGATCGCCGGCATGGGCCACACCCACGCCACGACCGTGACTATCGCCGCGGTCGTCCCGCCGAGCAAGGCAAACGACAGTACGCGGCGACGCTGCCACAGCGCCAATCCGCCCCCGATGAGCAGGTAGCCCACTCCCAGCAGGCCGATGGCCGCGTGGGGGCCCAGTTGTGGAAGAAGCACGCGGTACGTAAGTTCCGCGCCGACCAATCCGCCCAGTCCATTGACCGCGAGCAGCCAGCCCCACCGCCGGCCTGACGCATCACCACCGTCCCGGCTGAGCATCGAGCAGGTCAGCGGAAAGATGAGCCCGGCGAGCAGCAACGCCGGCCCCAGCACCATGACGGCCAGGAGCAGCAAAGCCCGCAGCCACTGTCCGAAATCCGGAGCGGGCGGCAAGCCACCGGACTGTTCGACGACCAAGAAAAACAGGCCCGGCGTCAGGACCAGTGCGACGCCCGTGACGCCCGCCGTCCACGGTAACAGCGTTCGAGCGCGACCGAGCCAGGCGGTCAGCGTCGGCGTCACGGCCGCCCCGACCGCCAGCATCAGGATCGCTACGATCAGGATCGCCGCCGGGGCGTAGAACGACAGCGGGGCGACCAGCATCAACACCTGTAAAGCCGCGACCTCGAACGCGAGAATGCCCAGCCCCGAGCAGAACGCCATGAACAGCGCGCGATGCAGGACCGGACGATCAACAGCGGCGGCGTTTATGGATTCGACAGGCCGGCTCGTCGTCGAAGCCCGATCCAACCCCAAACACAGCACCGCAGCCAGCAGGTTGAGCATCGCCGCCGCGAGCATCGACCCCGCCGCCCCCAGTGCCTGCAACGATACGAGCACGGTCGCGGCCAGCCCCATCACGCCACCGGCGGTGTTGACCGCATAGAGCCAGACCCCTTCGCGGCCCAGCGTTCGCCTACCGTGCAGCAAGGCCGCCGCCAGCCAGGGCAGCGTTGTGCCCATCGCCACGGCGGGGGGAATCACCACCAGCGCCGAGACCGCCGCCTTGATCAGCCCGCCGGGCCAAGCCGCCAACGCGTCGATGCCCACGGCCGGCCAGAGCCAGCCCGTCCCGTGCGGCAGCATCAAGGCCGGCACGCTCAGCAGAGCGACCGCCAACTCCGCGCCCGCCACCCAGCGCCAAGGTCGACGAACCCGCGGCAACCACCACGCCGCTACCGCTGAGCCCAACGCCAACCCCAGGAAGAAGCATCCGAACACCCGCGCCGCCGAAGCGTGGCTCGCGCCGAGCAGGTCGATCAGCCGCCGCGTCCAGATCAATTGATGCGACAGTGCCGC
>CAZCKC010000358.1:0-1691 GCA_964499235.1 uncultured Planctomycetales bacterium
CGCCGGAAATGTTCTGGAGCATGACGAGCGCATCGGCGCCGCGCATGAGTGCGCGGCTGCGGTCGAAGGGAACGGGGGGGCGATGCATCACTTGGTTGACGATGTCGCCGGCCCGAAGCACGTCGTCCATGCCGGCCAGCGTCCCGACGAACTCGAGGTAGACGTCGCGTTTCAGGGCGGGGTCTTGCATGGCGATCCGCAGGCCGTCGAGCACGATCTCGGGGCGACGGTGCTCTGGGTGCAGCGCGCCGAGATGGCGGAGGACGAAGCGGTTCTCGGGGGCAGCGCGTTCGGGCTTGGCCGGGGCCTCGCCGTCGAAGCCGTTGGTGATCGTCACGAAGCGTTCGGCCACGTCGGCTGGGTAGCGGGACTGCATCGTGGCGGTGGTCAGCGGGCTGGTGAAGACCGTCCGCGTCGCGTGGGTGAGGATCTGGCGTTCGCGGCTGAGCTCGCGGGGTCGGCGGACGGAGGGGACCAGGTTCCACATCGGACCGTAGGTCCACGGGTCACGGAGATCGGCGACGAAAGGGCGGCGCAACAGCTTCGAAAGCTGGTAGCCAGCGTGGAGCGTGTCCCAGGGCGGCCCGGTCGCCCAGACGAGGTCGAAGCGGTTTCGTGCCGCGAGTGCCAGGGCGCGGCGGACAACCGGGAGGACCCAGCCGTGCCAGCTCCGCTCGAGCCGGGCAACGGGCCGGAACGCCTTGCCGAGCAGCGGGGGCAGGCAGCGTTGGAGGCCGCCGAGGGGGAGCTGCTCGAGCGAGCGTCCTACGTAATCGACGGTGACGTCGGCCGGCAGGCGTTCGAGCCAGCTCGGGTCGACGGCGTAGCCGTCGGTGTTCGCGGTCGAGATTACGTGGGGGCAATAGCCAAACTCGGGCAGGTACTTGGCGAAGAAAAACGGGCGCGCGGTACCGGCCTCGTTGATCGGGGGGAAGGAGCGAGCAATCAGCAGGATCCGCCGCATGAGCGTCCCTTGTCATTGACGCGCACGCGACCAGCGTGACGCTGTGGGGGCACCGCCGCCGGATGGGCAACTCGCGTGACGAGACGGTCGGCGTCACGCGCCCTAGCCCCGGGTGGCAGACGCGACGTGGTTGGCGGCTCGTGGGGACGCCGCCGTCCGGTTGGTTTCATCGGCTGATGCATGGCGCTGGCTTAGCTGCCGCCGGGGAGCTGGATGTCGCCGAAGCCCCCGCCGCCGAAGTCCTCGCTGAGGCCGCCGCGGCGTTCCTTCTGCGGCTGCGGTTCGCCCGGGACGCCTTCGTCGCCCTCGCCGGCCCAGTCGGCCCGCTTTTTGGAGAGGCCGATCTTGCGGTCGACGGTATCGACGCGGAGGATCTTGACGTCGAGCTCGTCGCCGACCTTGACCTCGTCCTGGGGGTTTTCGACCTTGTGCTCGGCCAGCTCGGAGACGTGGAGCAGGCCTTCGAGGTCGGGCTCCAGCTCGACGAAGACGCCGAAGTTGGTGATCTTGGTGATCTTGCCGCGGACGACCATGCCGGGCTGATAGCGTTCGGGCACGGCGCGGACCCAGGGGTCCTCGGTCATCTGCTTGAGGCCGAGGGCGACGCGCATTTTTTCCTGGTCGACGGTAAGGACGACGCAGCGGACGCTGTCGCCCTTCTTGAGCATTTCGGAGGGGTGGCTGACCTTCTTGGTCCAGCTCATGTCGCTGATATGCAGGAGGCCGT
>CAZCKC010000359.1:0-1671 GCA_964499235.1 uncultured Planctomycetales bacterium
ACCTGCGTCAGCAGTGACTACATCCCGGCCACAATGCTGCCGGCCGTCTTTCGCGTGCAGGAAGCGCTCGATTGGCCGTTGCACCGGGCCGTCGCGCTCGCGGCCGGCAACCCCGCCGCCGCTGCCGGGCTCACCGATCGCGGGCAGCTCGCGCCGGGCCAGCGGGCGGACCTGATCACCGTCGAATGCCACCACGCCCAGCCGGTTGTCACGCGGACCTGGGTCGAGGGCCGTTGCGTTCTGAGCACCGCCAGCCTCTGCCAAGCACTCTGAGCAGACCAATCGACCGCGGCGGCAATCGCCCGGACGCCGGTCTTCAGCCAGAAAGGCGGGGAAAGTTCTGTGAAAGGGGAATTGGGAGCGGCTGGATTCGAACCAGCGTAGGCGTACGCCAACGGGTTTACAGCCCGTCCCCTTTAGCCACTCGGGCACGCTCCCAGGTCAGCGAGCGCCACGCTGCGTGAGCGTCCACGCCCCACTGCGAATCACGAAGTATACGATGACCCTGCCACGGTCGCAACGCTGGGCTGCCCGGCCCTGCCCCTCGCAGCTTTGACGCTCCCTCGCCGCGCCGCTATACGTCAGGTGGTTCCCCTGGTTTGCCTCGGATTAAGGCCGGATGCCCCGGACCCCGCTCGAAGCCGCCGTCGCCGCCCCGCCCGGTCAGATCGTCTCGCTGAGCGCGGTGACGTGGGACTTCCCGCTCGTCGGCCGCACCCGCATGCTCACCGAGGCCTGGCTCACTGCCAGCCAACCGACCACTTTCGTCCAGGTCCCCTCACTGCGGACCGCCCTGGAAAAGTTCACGTCCCACCGTCGCCGAGCCGCCGCTCACGTGGTCCGCCCGTGGCCGAACGTGCCGCCGCGGTTCTGGCTCGGCGGGTCAGGAGCAGTTCCGGAACACACGATCGCGCTCCAGGCCCGCGATCTCCGCCGGCGACTGAATTGCCGACTCAACTGGTCGCAAGCAACGGCCGTCGTGGTCTCGCCACTCTGGACACCATGGCTCCGCTATCTCCCGTTTGCCCGCGTGATCTACGACTACATCGACGAGCTCGCCGTCCACGTGCCCGCCCGCCGGCTCGCGCCCCTCTACGCCCGGTGGGAAGACGAGCTGATCGCCCGGGCTGACGCCGTCGTGGTCAGCGCGTCCCGCCTCGGCGAGGCGATCGAGGAGCAGTACCCCGATAAGCCGACCACGCTGATCCCTAACGGTGTCGACGTGACGGTGTTCCAGGCCCGGGCCGCCGCCCCGCGCCCTGACGATCTTCCGAGCGATCGCCCGGTCGTCGGTTTCGTCGGGGCGCTCTACGAGTGGATCGATTGGGAGCTGATCGGCGCGATGGCCGAACGCTTTCCGGCCGTCGACTTCGTCTTCGTCGGACCAGCCAAGCCCGGCAACCCGCACGTGGCCACGCTCCGCCAACGGGAGAACATCCACTTCTTCGGCCCGCGCCCCTACGACCGGGTACCGGCCTATATGCAGGCCTTCGACGTCTGCTGGATCCCTTTCGACCAGAGCCCGATCGCCCGGGCCGCCAACCCGGTCAAGCTCTACGAATACCTCGCCCTCGGCAAGCCGGTCGTCACCACGCCGGTGGCCGACCTGCATCTGCTCGACGACCTGGTCAGCGTTGGCGACTCTCCCGAATCGGTCGCCAGCGCGCTCAC
>CAZCKC010000360.1:0-1638 GCA_964499235.1 uncultured Planctomycetales bacterium
GGAGATAAGGCACCATGTCCATTTACCAGGCGATTGAATTTGCCCAGACCGGGCAGCGCGACGATGCGCGTACCCGCCGCCGGCTTTTCCGGCGCGGGTGCTGCCTGTGGCTGGCGTGAGGGGCAGGTCACGGTCACTGTGGGATCAGCACCGTTTGCAGCGTGATCCCGTCCTCACTCACCAGGATATCGGCAATGTAAAAACGCTCCGCACGCGCGGCAATCAGTTCGTCGAGCTTGGTCTGGGCGATCTCGACCAGCGCATCCCCGATCAGGCTGTCGTACAGGGCGTTGTTGTCGACGAAATACGCGCGCGTCGGGGTCAGCTTCAGGCGGCCTCCGTCGATGCTCAGGCGCAGTTCGATGTTGACCAGCCGCGCGCTTTCCAGCACATTGGGCGTGGTCAGCACGTTGGCTTCGATGACCATCTGCCCCTCGCGGAAGAAGATACGCGGCACGCGCTCGAAGACCGTCCCCACCTGGCTCTGCGTTTCCGGCTGGAAGGCCTGGTTAAGCTGCTCGGTGGTGAAGATCAACACCGGGCCGGGCTGGGTGGGCGTGAGCGTTGGCGAGGGCGGTGTATTGGACGGGGTGAAGGTCAGCGTCGGCGTGAAGCTCGGCGTCTTGGTCGGCCAGATCGTCGCCGGGACGGTCGGGAACGGCGTCGGCAGCTCGGGCGTCCATGTCGGCGGCAGCGTCGGCGTGCGCGGGTCCTGAGTAGGTGCCGCGCCGGGCGTGGTGGTCATGGTCGGCGTGGCGCTGGGGGCAGGTGTCCAGGTCGGCTGGCCGGGCACCGTCGGCGAGGCGGGCGTCCACGTCGGCGGCAGTTCGGAGCGCGCGACGGTCGGCATGGCGGCATCGCCGGTCGCCGTGACCGTGTCGCCTTGCGCCGCGACGCTAGTGGACGGGCCGCTGTCGTCGCTATCCGCATCATCGCCGCAGCCCGCCAGCCCAAGCGCCGCGCTCAGCACAACCACCACGATCACCGGTAACCAGTTCGTAAACTTGCGCATAGCGTCCCCCTCATTTTTTGCATAATTCAAGACGATTCTCGCCCCAATAGCAGCGTGTATGCGCCGTCGCCCTGCACCTGGATGATGTACGGCCCATCGCCCGGCAGCGCGAATGCCTCCAGCGGCTGGTCCGGGGCATTCAGCGCCAGCAGATCACCGCCCGGCCCAATCAAAGCGACCGTGAAGGTGCGCGGCGTGATGGCGATGCGGATCACGTCGCCAGCCGCCCCGGTGAAGCGCCAGCGGTCGACGCCGCCGGGGGCCAGCACCTCGGACACCAGATCGCCATAAGCGACCGGCTCGGCAGCCGCGGCCCAGGCGGCGGCCCGGCGCGTGGCGGTCGCGGTCAGCGCGGCGTTGAACTCGGCTTCGAACGTGGCGCGGATGTCCGGGGTGGCGGTGGGGGGTGGTGTCGCCGTCCAGCGCGTGGCAGTCGCCGTCAGTGCGGCGTTGAATCTGGCCTCGAACGTGGCGCGGGCGTCCGGCGCTTCGGACGGAGCCGGCGTCATGGTCCAGCGCGTGGCGGTCGCGGTCAGCGCGGCGTTGAACTCAGCTTCGAACGTGGCGCGGGCGTCCGGCGTGTCGGTCGGCGAGGGCGTGGCGGTGAACTGCGCAGCCGTCGCGGT
>CAZCKC010000361.1:0-1624 GCA_964499235.1 uncultured Planctomycetales bacterium
ACCGGATGATGGGCGCGGTCAAAGCGGGGCAGCTCCGCTTCACCCCGCTGCTGCCGGTGGGCGCGGAGCGCTGCCTGGGCTCGGCGCAGGCGTACTGCGCGCAGGCGCTGCGGCTGCACGCGGCCCTCTACGCCGAGGCGGGGCCGTCCTCGGGATCCACCCCGGCGGGCGACGACCGCGCGCGGACGATCCTTCACACGGGGCCGCACGCCCCGCTGGACCGGGCCACGGCGCGCATCCACGGCGATCAGATCTTCGTGCTGCGCACGCACCGCCCACTGCTCGACTACTACGGCTTTATCTTCGCCGACCGGTCGCTGCAGCCGCTGCTGGCGCGGGCCTTCCGGCTCTTCCCGATGATGCCCGTCGGGGGGCGGGGCAAGTTCTCCCTGGTCGAGGCCGAAATCGCGGCAGCCCGACCGGTGGCGGAATTCCGCACCGAGCTGGATACGTGGCTGGACGGCAAAGAGGAACCGGGCTGGGTGCGGCTGCTGACGCCCCTGGTGCTGCGGAACGGCGGGCCGGACGCCCTGCTGACGGGGCGCGGGCGCGAGATGATAATGCCGGGCCTGCGGCGCTACCGGGTCTGGCGCACGGGCCGCTACTACGACGCCCAGGCGGGGGCATTCGGCGATCCCCGGGGCGTCGAGGTGGGCACGTGGGAGGATGAGGACGCCGTCCAGCCCGGCGGGCGGGAGAGCGACGCGGTGCTGGCGGTGCCGGCACGGAGCCGCTTCCGCCTCCTGGCGGAGGACGACCCGGCGGCATGGTTCATCGGAGGGGTCGGCAATCCCAGTTGGACCTATCTGGGGTGGGGACAGGTGGTGATCGAATGAGCAAGAGACCGAGACTGAACACGAAACCCGGGCGCGACCCGGACCGGCGCGCGCACCAGGCCCAGGTGAAGTACGCGATCCTGGAGAACCAGGCCTGGGGGCTGACCTACCTGCTGGCGCGGGTCAAGGACCGGGCGCCGTACGAGAACTACCGGGTGCCCGACGACCTGGCGACGTTCGAGTTCACCGTCAAAGGCGTGGTGCGGCTGGAGATGATGGCGGACGCCCGCTATAAGGGCTGGCGGCGCATGTTCGGCTCCAACACCAAGGCGCGGGAGCTCTCCACCTGGCGCAGCCGGGCGGGGATCAAGGCCTTCGCCACGGCGGCCGACGCGCGGGCCTACATCAAGGCCGATCCGCTGCTACGCTGGGGGGCATCGAACGGCGGCGTGCCCAACGCCCTGCCCCCGAACGATTGGTACGTGCTCTTCCAGATCCAGGACGTGCGGCTGCCGAACAGCACGCACGGCTTTTCGGAGCTCCTGGGGGGCTTTCTGCTGAACAGCTCCCGGCTGCTGGAACTGGTGGGGCTGATCGAGGTACTGACGACCGTGAGGGCAAAGGAGAACAACGATGCATAAGACGGCAGAGTTACAATGGCACTGGCGGCCCGCCGGGCCGCTGGTGACCGGGTACAGCCAGAACCTGGCCCAGGCGGCGGGGCTGATCGGGCGCGGAGCCCGGCAGGTGGTCAACCTGCAGACCCGCGACGCGGAGCACGAGCTGGGGCCGTCCTTCCTGGCCTCGTCGGTGAAGGGCGTCTTCCGCAGCGCGGCGGCGTGGCTGGT
>CAZCKC010000362.1:0-1620 GCA_964499235.1 uncultured Planctomycetales bacterium
GGACCAAGCCCTACACCGCCAGCGGCAACTACATCCACCGCATGAGCAACTACTGCCGCCGCTGCCGTTACAACCCGAAAAAGGCGACCGGCGAGGACGCCTGTCCGATCAGCACGCTTTACTGGGACTTCCTCGACCGCCACGCCGACCGCTTCGCCGGCAACCCGCGCATGAACTTCCAGCTCAAGAACCTGCACCGCAAGGATGAGGCCGAGCTGGAACAGATCCGCCGCCGGGCCCGCGACATCCGCGACCGGCCCGAAGCGCTCTGATCGGCCCGTCAAGCCCGGGGATGGCAATCCCAGGGTGAAGACATTTACCGCTGATCGCCTGCGGTGAGGGTTCGGAGGAGGTAGTCGTCGTCGAGACTGCAGAGGAATCGTCGGGTTTTGAGGCTGGTGCGTTTGGCCTTGAGCGGTGTGCTGGCTTTCGGGATCGAGCGTTTGACCAGGCCGAGGACGTGACGTCGGACCGCGGCGAGGTTGGCCGGTCCATGGTCTTTGCGGACGCGGCTGGCGTCTTCGCCGAAGCTGACGTCCAGGCACCAGTGCAGTTGGTTCTCGATCGACCAGTGGTTGCGGATCAACTCGCCCAGGCGTGCGGCGCCGACCTGACGCGGGTCGAGGCTGGTCAGGTAATAGCGGCACTGGCGGGTCTGCTTGCCGGTGGCGAAGTCCAGGCGTCGGCCCTCGACGCGGACGATGCCGCGCAGGTCCGGCCAGTGGGGATGACGCCGCCGCAGCCACGCCACCTCGCCGCTGGCCCAGCTCTGGCGTTCATCGAGTCGGCCGTGGCCGTTGTCCGGCTCCATGGTGTGTGTCCGCAGTTGCTCGTCGCCCTGCTCGATCGCGTCGTCGAAAAACAGCTTGATGTCCTCATGCAGAGTCTTCTGGTTGTCCTTCACCGCCAGCAGGTAGTCGGCGCCGGCGTCGCGGATCGCCGCGGCGGTCTCGCTCTGGCAGTGCATCGCATCCGCGCTGACCACCGCTCCGTCCAGATCCAGAAGCTCCAGCAACGCCGGCACCGCCGTGATCTCGTTGGACTTCTCATCCACCGCGATCTGGCCCAGCGTCAGCCCGTTGGCGTGGTCCCAGGCCTGAACGAGATGGATCGGCAGCGAACGGTGGGCGTGGTCGAACGAACCACGCAGCGTCTTGCCGTCGATCGGGATATGACGGCCCTGTGAGCTCGCCGCCAGCCGAACCGTCAACTCGGTGAAGCAGCGGCTCAACGCCGCCGGGTCGATCCGACGGAACAGCCGCTCGAACGTCTTGCGGCAGGGCGTGCGGTCGGCGGGCAGGCCCAGCACCTCCACCAGCCAGCCGTGACGCGCCGCCACCCAGCCGGCGATCTCCTCGTAGTCGTCGCAGCGGCACAACACCGCCAGCAGCGTGCAGGTCAGCAGTTGAGCCAGCGTGTAAGTCACGTTAAAGCGTCGCGGATCCGGCACCGACTGCCAATGGCGCAGCACACCGCCCAAGGGATGGACGTCCATGTCGCAACTCCCAGTATCAAGGGGCCAAAATGCGATGCGCAGCTACGCCAACCAAATAACCCGCCATCGTAGCCCCACCCTACGCCATCTCCACCGCCCAGCAGCGGTAAATGGCTTCACCCTGC
>CAZCKC010000363.1:0-1617 GCA_964499235.1 uncultured Planctomycetales bacterium
GCCTGGTCGCGCCGGGCCTGGTCGCGCCGGGCCTGGTCGCGCCGGGCCTGGTCGCGCCGGGCCTGGTCGCCTGGTTGCGACGGATTCAGCGACGCCGGTCGCCGGAGCGGGTCGCGGGCGGTTCGTCAGCGACCTCGGGAGTGGGCGCAACACACAACGATTACGGAGGGTTGCCCGAGCGGTCAAAGGGAGCAGACTGTAAATCTGCCGGCCTAGTGCCTACGCTGGTTCAAGTCCAGCACCCTCCATTCGCTCCGTCGGCCGTCGTCGCGAGCGTGGTCGCCACCCGCGGGAGTAGCTCAGTTGGTAGAGCGTCAGCCTTCCAAGCTGAATGTCGCCGGTTCGAACCCGGTCTCCCGCTCTCGGCCGTCTCCGGACGGTCACCCCGTGAATCATACGCCCAGGTAGCTCAGCGGTAGAGCACCTCCTTGGTAAGGAGGAGGTCGTGAGTTCAAGTCTCATCCTGGGCTCTACGAGACACCCCTCGAACCCACCATTCGGATCTGAACAGGAGCGCGAGATGGCGAAGGAAAAGTTCGTCCGCACCAAGCCCCACGTGAACGTCGGCACGATCGGCCACATCGACCACGGCAAGACGACGCTCACCGCGGCCATCACGAAGGTGATGAGCGACAAGCACGGCGGGAACGCGATCTCCTACGCGGACATCGCCAAGGGCGGCACGGTGCGTGACGACACGAAGATCGTGACGATCGCGACCAGCCACGTGGAGTACGAGTCGGACAACCGGCACTACGCGCACGTCGACTGCCCCGGTCACGCGGACTACGTGAAGAACATGATCACCGGCGCGGCGCAGATGGACGGCGCGATCCTGGTGGTGAGCGCGCTCGACGGCCCGATGCCGCAGACCAAGGAGCACGTGCTGCTGGCGCGCCAGGTGGGCGTGCCGCGCATCGTGGCGTTCCTGAACAAGGTCGACGCGGTGGACGACCCGGACCTGCTCGAGCTGGTGGAGATGGAGGTCCGCGACCTGCTGAACACCTACCAGTTCGAGGGCGACGACGCGCCGGTGGTGCGCGGCTCGGCGCTGCTGGCCCTCCAGGAGAAGGAGGAGGGGGTCAAGTCGATCGAGGAGCTGGTGCAGGCGATCGACGACTACATCCCCGAGCCGGAGCGCGAGGTCGACAAGCCGTTCCTGATGGCGATCGAGGACGTCTTCAGCATCAAGGGCCGCGGCACGGTGGTGACGGGGCGCATCGAGCGCGGGGTCGTCAAGCCGGGCGACGAGGTGGAGATCATCGGCTTCGAGGACACGCGCAAGACGACGGTCACGGGCGTGGAGATGTTCCGCAAGCTCCTCGACCAGGGCCAGGCGGGCGACAACGTGGGCTGCCTGCTGCGCGGCATCGAGAAGGACCGCGTGCAGCGGGGCCAGGTGCTGGCCAAGCCGGGCTCGGTGACGCCGCACCGCATCTTCGACGGCCAGGTGTACGTGCTGAAGAAGGAGGAGGGCGGCCGCCACAAGCCGTTCTTCGACGGCTACCGCCCGCAGTTCTACATGCGCACGACCGACGTGACCGGCGCCATCAAGCTAGCCGAGGACGTCAAGATGGTCATGCCGGGCGACGACGTCGCCATGAAGGTCGAGCTCAT
>CAZCKC010000364.1:0-1571 GCA_964499235.1 uncultured Planctomycetales bacterium
CCCAACGATGTGTGGCGGCTGAAAGATCGGAGTATACGCCCGACGCGCGGCGGCAGACAGGCTACTCGGCCGCGGCGTTCGAACGCGCGGCGGCGAGCACCTCGGCGAGGGCCGCGTGGAACGTTGCAGCCGGGAGCGCGCCGGATACGACGAGGCGCAGTTCGGTTGCGTCGTCGCCTGCTGCGATGCCGGGTATAGCGCGGAGGAAGAGCTCGCTGAGCAGCAGCTCGGACACGTCCGGCGGCCCCCAGCCGTACCAGCCGCTCAGCTTGTCATCAGCATTCGGCAGCAGCGTCACGACGCCGCAGGCGTTGTAGCTGAGCACGTCGGCGAGGTCGGGCACGCTGACGCCGGCTTCCGCCAGCGCTTCGGGCAGGGCTCGCGTCGGCGGCGCATCAGTTCGGAGCAGCCAGACCTGGGCGGCGGTGGCGGTGGGATCGTCGCGCACGTGCAACGTGAGCGTGCGGCCGTTGGAGAGCTCGAGCGGCTCGGCGTGTGATCCATCGCGGCGCTGCTCGACGGCGGCGAGTTGTCTGCGGGCCGCGAGTTCGATTTCGGCGGTGCTTGGCGAACGCCTGCCACGCGGAATGGGATCGAGCGGTGCTTGCCACGCGACCGCGGCTCGGCGGGCCCGCTGCAAGTCTTTGGCCGCGCGGGCGAGGCGCCGGGCGTCATTGCGTTCGAGGCGGGAAATCCAGCGTGTGGCGGCCTGCGGATCGCCGGAGAGCAGGACGCGGCGCGCGGCGCGGACGTCGCGTCGCAGGCCGGCGTGTGTCGGGGCGTAGGCGTCGCGCAGCGCGAGCTGGCGGGAACGCTCAAGCGGCAGGGGGTCGAACTGCTCGTCAGCGGCGCGTCGCAAGGCGGCGTCCACGGCTTCGAGCAGGGCGTCCGGTTTGATGTCCGCTTCCCGCGCCCGCAGCCAGAGCACGAGCAGGCCGACGTCCGTGAAGGCGAGCCGCTCGATCGCGACGGCGTGGTCGCGCAACGCACCATCGACCGGGTTCGTCAGCCAGTGCGCGAGGGCGTCGCTGCCGGCGTTCTCGAAAAAGCCGATCGGGAGCAGCTCCCAGGCAACCAGGGCGTTCCATCGGTTCGAGCCAGCGCCCGGGCGTTTCGGCACCACCTTCGTTTCAATCGTGCGTAGCGGCAGCGTTTCGCGATCGCGGACGGGATCGGGCGCGTCCGCGGGCGGCGACCGGCGGGCGAGCGTGCCGAGCGTGCGCCGGGCGGCCGCGAGGACCTCGTCCGGCTCAAACCGGCCGCGGACCAGCACGCGGACGTTGCCAGGCACGAGCTGAGTCTCGATGAACTCGGCCGCGAGCTGGGTCGACCAGGCGTCGTCGGCAGCCGCCCGGTCATTCGCCAGGGCCCTGCCGTAATCGCTCCCGGGAAGCAGGTAGCCGATCAAGGCCTCCCAGGCGGCTGGCGGGACGCGTGCTTGGAGCGCCGCGCCCGGGGCTGGCCGCTGTCCTGGGGCCTCATCGGTGTCGTGCGGCTTTGCCTCCTTTTCGGTTGGCTCGCCGGCGAGGTCCGCGGGCTCAAGCGACAGGATGGCCCGCAACCGCTCGAAG
>CAZCKC010000365.1:0-1568 GCA_964499235.1 uncultured Planctomycetales bacterium
GAACAGCAGCAGAATCGGCGCCACGCTGATCACCGTCCCCGCCAGCACCACCCCGTACTCCGTCTGGTTGATCGACGCCACCACGTTCGTCAACGCCACCGTCAACAGGTAGTTCTCCTCGTCCCGCAGCACGATCAACGGCCACAGGTACGCGTTCCAGTTCGTCAAGAACGTGAAGATCAGCAGCGCGCTCAGGATCGGCCGCACCAGTGGCAGCACGATCGTCCAGAAGATCCGCCACTCGCTCGCCCCGTCCAGCCGCCCCGCATCCAGCAGCGCATCCGGCACGTTCGACAGGTACTGCCGCATGATCAAGACGCCGAAGCCGCTGGCCGCCGGCGGCAGGATCAGCGCCCAGAACGTGTCGATCATCCCCAGCGCCTCCACCAGCCGGAACATCGGCGCCAGCAGCACCACCGGCGGCAGCAGCATCGTGCTCAGCACCACGATCGTGGCCGCCCGCCGCCCCTTGAATTCGAACTTCGCCAGCCCGTACCCCCCCATCGCCGCCACCAGCGTCGTCACCAGCGCCGTCATGCTGGCCACGTAGATCGTGTTCGCGAAGTACGTCACGAACGGCACGTTCTCGAACAGGAACACGTAATGCCGCAGCGTCGGCGCCCGCGGAATCACCCCCAGCGGACTGTCGTTGATCTCCCCCTGCAGCTTGAACGACCCCGACAGGATCCACACGAACGGCCCGAGGCAGAAAAGCGTCGTCACCGCCAGCAGCACGTACAACGGCAGGCGCCTGATGATCTGCCTGGTCATCGCCTGCCTCCTACTCCGACCACGCCCGCGAGAGCTTCAACTGCACCAGCGCGATCACCAGCAAAATCACGGTCACCACCCACCCCATCGCCGACGCGTAGCCGATGTCCCCGCCCAGAAACCCACGCTTGTACAGGTACACCATCACCGTCGTGCTCGCGTCACCCGGACCACCCTGCCCCGTCAGCACCCAGGGCAGGTCAAACAACCCGAATGACCCGATCGTCGACGCCGTGATCAGAAACGCCGCCACCGGCCAGATCCCCGGAACCGTCACGTTCCTGAACCGCTGCCACGGGTTCGCCCCGTCAATCGAGGCCGCGTGGTAGAGCTCCTCCGGGATTCCCTGCAGCGCCGCCAGGAAGTAGATCATGTTGAACCCCGCAAAGATCCACACCCCGACCAGCACCAGCGTCGTCATCACGACGTCCGCGTTGCCCAGCCAGTTGATCGGTTCAAAGATCCCCTCCCCGTCTGTCGTCAGCCAACCGAACACGGCGTTGTCGACCGCCTCCACGAGCTGGTTCAGCACCCCGTCGTTCCACCCCAGGATCCGCTCGAACGCGATCCCGATGAAGACCTGCCCCACCAGGATCGGCATGAAGAACGCCGTCCGAAAGAATCCCCGCCCCACCAGCCGCTTCTGGTTCACCAGCAGCGCCAGCCCCAGCGCCACCGGCAACTGGATCAACAGCGACAGCGCCGCGAAATATGCCGTCCGCGCCATCGCCCACCAGAACAGCTCGTCCGTCAGCACCTCGGTGAAGTTCGCCAACCCCACGCCGACATCGATGTCG
>CAZCKC010000366.1:0-1564 GCA_964499235.1 uncultured Planctomycetales bacterium
CCACAGCCCAGCGACCGGCCCCTCGCCCGACGGCCCCGCTCTCCGGCAAGAACGGCACGACCGGTGTCGCCGTCGCCAAGGGGGTAGCGGTTGGCGGGGGCGGAGGCGGCGCCGAATCATCGGAATCCGAAGGGGGCGCCGGCTCCGGCGTGGATGTCGGCACAGGCACGGTCGGGGCCGGGGTATCGGTCGGGAGCGCCGGGACCGGCGGGCGGGTCGAGGTCGGCTGCACCTCCTCCGCCCGAACGCCGGCGACGCGCGCCATCCCCGTGATCGATCGGGCGGCAGCCCCGCCCGCGCCCAGCACAAGCAGCATCGATAGCAGCACAGCGAATCGTAGCATCATCCTCATCGGGACGCTCCTTTCGGTTCGGGATAACGGGGGCGAGAGGGAATCGGATCGAACGACAACCCATCCGGTTCGCGATGGGAAAGCGATGCCACCGCTTCGAACGATACCGGACCGTAGCGGTTATTGTCCTCCGAGACCTCTGAGACACCGCCCCAGGGATTGGGATCCCCCCAGGAGTCAGCATAGGCCCACACCTCGTGAGTGCCGCCGGGGTAGGCCTCAGGCCAGCGGCTATAATCAGCCCGGTAGGATCCATCCGCGATGCGCAGCACCAAAAACTCATCCGGGCCCAGGATCTCCACGTACCACGTTGCCCCATAAGGATAGCAGAGGATGGGCCACGGCTGATTGACGTCGGGTGGCGCACTGGGATCCAGATAGAGATCGACCCAGAAATCCCGCGCGGCGCTTCGCCCAACGTTGCGCACCGTCACCGCCACCGCCACCGGATCGGCAGGATCGACCGTCACCGCCTCGACGACGAGATCGGGCCGGGTATCGTACTTTCGCATCAGGACCGGCAGATAGAGCACACGCGGCGGCGACCATGTATCGAACCAGAAGGCCCCCCCAACCTGTCCAAGCACTCGCCGGTCGCTGAAAGCATCGATGAACGCACCGTCACTGTGATGGATCCCCATCAACCGGTCGCCGGGCGAGGCGTTGACCGCCATCATGCGCACGGCGGCCCCCTCCTCCCACTGACCCTCCGTCGGCTCGACCTTCAGGATGATCCTCAGGGTCTTCCACGCGCCGGGCGCCAGATCCCCGATCTCCCAGGTCACACGGTCGGACTGCGCGACCTGCCAGTTCGGCGTCGCTTCGGTCACCGTAATACCTTCGGGCAGCGCCAGCGTCACCGTGACCGCCCGGGCGATGGCATCCCCGGCATTGTACGCCGTCACGTCCATCTCCACCTCGACGGGTCCGTAATCGGGAAGCGTACACTGCCCCTCCGCCTCGCGGACGTGCTGCGTCGCCGGATAGGAGGACGGCGCGTACCCGCCCTCGCACGCGTAATCCACCCAGACCGATGCGCCGTGAGCCTCTACCGTGACCGCCGGACCTTCGTCGGTCCAGGTCAGTGAGAAAGGATCGGTGTACGCGATCGTCGGTCCCGCGTTGACGACGTTGGTCCCGTGGCGGGCGCGGAGCAGCGTCGCCTTGGTCACCAGGTGCCAGTCGGTCGCGGGCGGCACGGTGCGCTGCGGC
>CAZCKC010000367.1:0-1561 GCA_964499235.1 uncultured Planctomycetales bacterium
GGCAACGGCCGCGAGGTGGCGTGGGCCGCGCGGGAGTGGCCGCGGGGCTCAAGCCGCCCTGGCGCGGTCCCCGATAACGCTAGGGAAACCTCGGCGGTGTGGCTCGGGATTTGCGCCCGGCGTGGCCGTCGGCATGCCCTGAAGGACCGTTGTGATCGACTGGCAAGCGGCGACCGTGATGATCACCGGCGGCACGGGCTCGTTTGGTCAGCACATGATCAACGTGCTGCTCCGCGAGTACCACCCGCGCCGGATCATCGTTTACAGCCGGGATGAGTGGAAGCAGCATGCGATGCGCGCGGCCGGCCTGCAGCACCCCTCGCTGCGGTGGTTCCTGGGCGACGTACGCGACCGCGCGCGGCTGACACGGGCGATGCGGGGGGTCGACGTCATCCTGCACGCCGCCGCCCTGAAGCAGGTGCCGGCCTGCGAGTACAACCCGATCGAGGCGGTGGCGACCAACGTCAACGGTTGCGCGAACGTGATCGACGCGGCGCTGGACAACCAGGTGCCGCGGGTGCTGGCGATCTCGACGGACAAGGCGACGGCGCCGCTGAACATCTACGGGGCGACGAAGCTGGTCGGGGAGAAGCTGTTCATTCACGCGAATCACTACAACCAGCAGCCGCGGACGATGTTCGCGTGCGTGCGGTACGGCAACGTGGTCCGCAGCCGCGGCAGCGTGGTGCCACTGTTCGAGGCGCAGCGGGCGAGCGGGCGGCTGACGATTACCGACGAGCGGATGACGCGCTTCTGGATGACGATGGAGCAAGGCGTCCGCTTTGTGATTCGCTGCGTCGAGGAGATGCACGGCGGGGAGGTCTTCATTCCCAAGCTGCCGAGCATGAAGGTCGTCGACATCGCGCGGGCGATCGCACCGGAGGCCGAGGTGGAGTTCACCGGCATCCGCTCGGGTGAAAAGCTGCACGAGGCGCTGTTGTCGGCGGACGAGGCTCGCCAAACCGTCGACGTCGGCAACCGCTACGTCATGCTGCCGTCGGACCAGCCGGCGCTGGCCGAGCCGTGGCTGCGGCAGGGCCAACGGCTGCCGGAAGGTTTCGCCTACACCAGCGAGCACGCGGCGTGGCAGCTCACCGCCGCCGAGCTGCTCGGGATGCTGGGCGAGCGTGAGCCGGCCTTCGCGCCGGTGTCCTGAAGCGACCGCTGCGACCGACCGCCATGACCTGCCGCTGGCCCTGAATAATCGTTGAACGCCGGGATTGGCTCAGACGCCGGTGGCGCCCGCGAGGCCGCGGTCGCGCGCCGCCTGCGCGAATTCGTCGAGCCCGACGTGCCAATGGGGCTGCGGCAGGTCGTCCAGCAGAGCGCTGAGGCGGGCCAGGTCCCGGTGGTCGTGCACCGCGAGGTCGAGCTGGTCGAAGCTGCGGACCGCCGCGAACGGCCGCCCGCGATACCAGTGCGGGTTGGCGTAGATGTGGCGGAGGACGGTGACGAAGCTCGTTGTGGCGGCTGGATCGTGCTCGGCCAGGGCGTCGTGGAAGGCCCTACGCGTGATGAAGCTCACCTCCTGGCCGGGCGGGTAGGTCTGTGCGAGGGTGTT
>CAZCKC010000368.1:0-1545 GCA_964499235.1 uncultured Planctomycetales bacterium
GTTGTTGGTGTTGGTTATGTAACAATCCCCTTTTCATCGGGGTCATCTTTGGGACAGATAGGATGGAGATTAGTGTTGTTGGTGTTGGTTATGTAACAATCCCCTTTTCATCGGGGTCATCTTTGGGACTCATTCCCCCGGTCAAAGAAGAACTGGCTGATCAATTAGTAACAATCCCCTTTTCATCGGGGTCATCTTTGGGACTGGACCCTCAAGGTGCGCGACGCTGAGACTGGCCGTTTGGTAACAATCCCCTTTTCATCGGGGTCATCTTTGGGACCAACTGCATCGAATTCGGCGAAGGGGAACCCCTGATCGGTAACAATCCCCTTTTCATCGGGGTCATCTTTGGGACACCATCACCATTTCCCAGTCCATGTTCGACGCCTGCAAGTAACAATCCCCTTTTCATCGGGGTCATCTTTGGGACGCTGATCCTTTCGGCACCATGTGTGAACACCTGGACATGTAACAATCCCCTTTTCATCGGGGTCATCTTTGGGACTTCGTAATAATTCCCCCTAACATATGGGGGTGCCTTGAGTAACAATCCCCTTTTCATCGGGGTCATCTTTGGGACATGATTCCTAGCCCGCTAAATTTTGCAGGTGGTTGTCTGTAACAATCCCCTTTTCATCGGGGTCATCTTTGGGACCGGGGGCTGTTTGGTATAGGGAAGGGGGTATTTGGTACGGTAACAATCCCCTTTTCATCGGGGTCATCTTTGGGACTTTTATTGTCATTGGTGTAGTTGGATTGTTTGTATTAGTAACAATCCCCTTTTCATCGGGGTCATCTTTGGGACTGTTGATCTTGAAGCTGTGCCTTCTAGGTAAAAAATAAGTAACAATCCCCTTTTCATCGGGGTCATCTTTGGGACATGACTGGCGGAGATGCTTTGAATTAAAGTATTCTGTGTAACAATCCCCTTTTCATCGGGGTCATCTTTGGGACCGGTCACTACCTGGTTGGAGATCCATAGAGCAATCTGTAACAATCCCCTTTTCATCGGGGTCATCTTTGGGACGTGTAATACTAGCAACCGTAGGGCTTCTAGTTCCAAGTAACAATCCCCTTTTCATCGGGGTCATCTTTGGGACACACAAACATCTAAACCTATTCCTAATTGGTCTAGTTATGTAACAATCCCCTTTTCATCGGGGTCATCTTTGGGACATACGAAGAGTGTTTCCATAGAACTAGAAGGAGATAAGTAACAATCCCCTTTTCATCGGGGTCATCTTTGGGACCAGTTGCCATTTGTCCTGTCAGGAGATCCCGAGAAGGTAACAATCCCCTTTTCATCGGGGTCATCTTTGGGACTGTGGGTCGTTCAGGCTCGCTCGCGAATGGAGCTTAAGTAACAATCCCCTTTTCATCGGGGTCATCTTTGGGACGTAGTAACAGCACTTATGCTGTCGGGTTGTGAAGAAGGTAACAATCCCCTTTTCATCGGGGTCATCTTTGGGACATCGAGGAAGACCCGGAGCTGGCGGTCAAACTAGATGTAACAATCCCCTTTTCATCGGGGTCATCTTTGGGACT
>CAZCKC010000369.1:0-1532 GCA_964499235.1 uncultured Planctomycetales bacterium
TACGCCGGGGGCCTGGAGCGCAAGCGGTGGCTCCTCGAACACGAGCGCTCGGTCGGCGCGTGACCGACAGCGCGCGTGGAGCCTGGTATCGGCGGATGGGCGTGCCCCCGGCGGCTGTTAACCGATCTGCCGCGGTGCGCGATGCCCGCTGCACCACTGCCCTCTCGTCATCGGCACGACGATCCGCGCCGGGGTCGGGCTCTGCGGGGGTTCCGCCGGCGCTCCGCGCCGGCCCCTGCGGGCCCCTACGATCCCTCACGCTGCTCGCGCAGAATGCGAGTTCTTCGGCATAGTACGGGTGCGACGCACCCGCGGCAGAACGGATTCATGTCGCCTCCCGTCGATTCCCTATGGCATCACCATTATTAGGAAGCAATAGTGGTGATGCCGCTACGGGTCAGCTCCCCGTCGACACGTAGCTCCGTTCTACCGCGCGGAAGACCAGAAGCGATACCGCCAGGAACGCCAAACCGCCGGCCGGACCGATCCAGCCGAACACCGGCGCGGCAACCGAACTCTTGCCCAGGAACGCGACCGCCGGGTAGTAGACGACGCCGGCGAGCGGCACCAGGAACGTGAACAGGAGTCGCATCGGCGTCGGGTAGATCGACATCGGAAACTGCGCCATCTCCGGTCCGCCGTTGGTGAGGACGTTGAACGCCTCGATGTTCTGCAGCGTCTTCATACCCACGCTGCCCTGCAGGATGTAGAGACCAGAAAAGAGCGCCGCGCCACCCGCGACGGCCCAGAGGAGAAGCAGCACGCCGAGCGGCGTTACCCGCTCGCCCAGGAGAACCAACCCGGCGCCCAGAACGATCCCCGCCTGCAGCAACCGCCCGAACCGGTGCAGCGCGAACTCCTGCCCCGCGAGCTGAACGATCGTGTTCACCGGCCGGAGCAACAGCCGGTCGTACTCACCGCGCCGGGTCATGTGCGCCAGGAACTCGAAACCCCGCGTCAGGAACTCGGCAACCGAGTACGAGCCGTGCGCCAGCCCGTAGCAGATGAGCACCTCCTCGAGCCGCCATCCGTCGAGCGGGCCGAAGTGGCGGAACATGATCCAGATCGCCAGGAACTCGGACCAGAAGACGACGAAGTAGCCGAAGACGTTGAACGCCACCGACAGCTTGTAGCGCAGCTGCGATCGAATAGACGCGCCTATCAGAGCGGAGTAGACCGAGAGCGAATGGTTCATCCTCCCGCGACCTCCAGGCGCGCGGTCCCGCGGTGGGCGAGTACCCAACCGGCGATGACGATCACGGCCAGCCAGACGACCTGGTGCGCGAGGGCGCCGGCGACCAGTGCCGGGTCGATCGACCCGTTGTACAGGAGCGCCGGGGTATCGTAGATCGCGCGGAACGGCAGGAACTCAGCGAGCCGTTTCAGCGCCGGGGGGAAGAACGCAATCGGGACAAGGAGACCCGAAAAGAGACTCGCGACCGCGTAGACCAGCGATGAGGAGCCGCGGACCGAAATCGTCCAGAACCCGGTCATGTAAACGAAGGTGTGGATAGCCGCGCTGAGTATCATCG
>CAZCKC010000370.1:0-1528 GCA_964499235.1 uncultured Planctomycetales bacterium
CGAGATCGTTTCACGTGACTGGAGTTCAGACGTGTGCTCTTCCGATCTGGCCCAGCGCATGGACGCGGGCATGGCCTACGGCGGGCTTGCGGCGGGCTACGACCGCGCCCAGACGCTGGGCCGCCTGGGCCGCAGCCTGCGCTTCCAGGGCCGCCCCGCCGACGCCGAGGGTGAGCTCCGCCGCGCGCTGGAGCTGCTGGCAGGGCTGGATCAGGACAATGAGAGCGTGCGCCGCCAGACCGGCGTAAGGTACACCGACCTGGGCGATGTGCTCAGGCAGCAGGGGCGCTGCGGCGCGGCGCGGGAGCAGTACGAGGCCGCGTTGGAGATCATGCGTGCTATCGGTGATGAACGCTCCGAGGCTGCGATTCTCGGCCAGCTGGGCCAGCTGGCCCTGGCGCAGGGCGACCACGCCGAGGCGCAGGAGCGCTACCGCGACGCCCTGGAGCGCTTCCATGCGCTGGGTGAAACTCGCATGGAGGCCGTCGCCTGGCACCAGCTGGGCGCGGTTGCCCAGGAGGCCGCCCAGCGCGCCGAAGGCGAGCCGCGCGCCGAGGGAGAGCAGCGCGCCGCCCTGCTGGACGAGGCTGAAAATGCCTACCGCGAGTCCCTGCGCCTGAAGGAGGCCATCGGTGACCAGGCGTTGGCGGCCACAAGCGCCAACCAGCTGGCCATCGTCGCCGAGGCCGCCGGTCGCCCCGCCGACGCCGAGCGCTGGTACCGCCGGGCGTTGGGGATATTCGAGGCGTTACAAGATCCTCAGGCTCAGGCCAAAGTACTCAACAACCTGGCTAACCTGCTCCTGACCGTCCACCGGCAGCCAGCAGCCGCCCGCCCCGACGCCTTCGCCGGGCGCGACCTCTTGGTCGAGGCGGAACGGTGGGCGCAGCAGGCCGTGGAGATCGATGAGTCGATTGGCGATCTCTCACTGAAACCCTGGACGACCTACAATATTCTGGCCCTGATCGCCGAAGCCAAGGACGACCCCGACGCCGCCTGCGCCTGGCGCCGCAAGGAGCGCGCAGCCTTCGTCGCCTTCCCCGGCAACTGGGCGCGCCTACAGCGGCAGTGGGGATCGCGTATACATGCTTTAGTCAGTGCTGTTCATGGAGATGAGGAAGCCCGAGAATCTGTAGAGAATCTTATGGCTCAAATGGTTCAAACAGATGACTGGCACAATCTGGCGGAAGCTTTTCGCCATATACTCGAAGGTGCTCGTGACGCAGCGGCCTTGGCTGAGGGCCTGATGTTGGATGGCACTGATTACCTCATCGTCGTCAAGACCCTGGAAGCGCTGGAGGACAGCGACCACCTTCCGGGAAGTTCTGAACTTCCCGGAAGGTCAGCGGAAACTCCGATTTCTGACGCACCTCACCCCGCCGTGCGCGCTCTGGCCCCGCTCGTCCTCGGCGTCATCGCCCTGGCCCAGGGGCAGGACCAGCTCCGCCCGCAGGTCACCCAGGCGCTTGACCGGCTCGCCCAGCAGGACGACTGGCGCGCCTTAGCCGGCGCCCTCCAGCGCGTCCTC
>CAZCKC010000371.1:0-1521 GCA_964499235.1 uncultured Planctomycetales bacterium
TCCTTGGAGCGACGGGGAACGGTGTTTCTAAATGCTCCGAGCGGATTGGGATTTGAGACATCTCGCGTCAAGGCCGGAGATTACAAATCTCCTTGGAGCGATGGGGAACGGTGTGTTCAAATGCTCCGAGGGGATTTGCAATCCCCGGCTTCACGGGTTAAGGTCTGGAACACAGCCGTTGATCGTTAACGTTTTCGCACCAACAGGAGGCACCCATGGACGGATTCACCGCCGATTACCTCGCTAACCTCACCGCCGCGCTCACCGAGCGGATCCTAACCGCCGCCGGCTCGCGCGTCCGGACGGCCTTCGCGGGCACCGACGAGGCCCGCGCCCTGCACCGCTGCGTCGAGGCCGGCACCGTGGCCCTGCTCGCCAAGGCCTCCGCCGACGTACCGGAGGACACGGACCTGCTGGAGACTATCGTCACCGGCTTCTTCGACGACGCCTTCGTCGCCCATGAGCTGAGCAAGCTGCTGCGCGGCCGCCCGCCGGATCAGAAGGAGCTGTGCTACCTCTTCGAACAGGCCGGCTACGACGCCGAGACCCTGCCGGGCCTGGATTTTGAGGCCGGCATGGCAGCCTTCGCCGCGGCCTTCGTGGAGGCCGCCCTCGACGAGCCGGCGCTTCAGGACCGCATCCGGGCCGGCACCCTGCTGGAGCAGACCCACCTGCAGCGGGCGCTGTTGGGCGAGGTGCGCGCCCTGGTCGAGCGGCTGCGGGCCCAGGACTGGGGACCGGTGGGCATCCGGGCCGGGACGATTCGGGCCGACAACGTGGTCAACGGCGTGCAGGTCATCCACCAATGGGGCGCAGCCCCGCTCACCGGCACGGCGCTTACCTCGCTGCAGGAGGCCTATCTCAACCACCTCTTCGAGACGGTCGGCCACGTCTCCCTCGCCGGCATCGACCGCAAGGCCGCGGGCGATGCCGAGACCCGCATCGATCTGCACGCCGTCTACACGGCCCTGCTGACACTGACGCCCGAGGAACACGAACGGGTGAAAAACCACGACGCCCTCCCGGCGTTGGACCGACAAAAAGAAGCGCGCCGCCTCTCCGCCCTGGATCACCTGGATCGCCGCGACCGCCTGGTCCTGCTGGGCGATCCGGGGTCGGGGAAGTCCACCTTCGTCAACTTCGTGGCGCTCTGCCTGGCGGGCGAGCGGTTGGGGCGGGAGGATGCCAACCTGGCGCGGCTGACCGCGCCGCTGCCCGGATCGGAGGAGGACGAGGAGGCGCCGGACCCGCAGCCCTGGTCGCACGGCCCCCTGCTGCCGCTGGTCGTTGTCCTGCGCGACTTCGCGGCGCGTGGATTGCCCGTGCCCGGCGAGACCGGGACGGCGCAGTGCCTGTGTGACTTCGTCGCGGAAGAGCTGACGGCGGCTGCCTTGGGTGATTACGTCGCGCCCCTCTGGCGCCACCTGCGGGAGCAGGGCGGCCTGCTCCTCCTGGACGGGCTGGACGAGGTGCCGGCGGCCGAGACGCGGCGCGCGCAGCTCAAGCAGGTGGTGGAGGACT
>CAZCKC010000372.1:0-1520 GCA_964499235.1 uncultured Planctomycetales bacterium
CATGCCGCGTACCAGCAGCTCCCCCCTCCAGAAGGCCGTCAAGGGCGAGAAGGTCACCGACCGACAGGCCCAGGGCGCGCTGTCTCAGGCCGTCACCAAGATCTCGAGCCTGACGAAGAAGGCGCAGAAGTCCAAGGAGGCCATGGCCGAGACCGGCGCGATGGTCATCCACACCGCCGAGACCCAGGGCAGCCTGTTCCTGGCGTCGATGGCCGAGGGCTACTTCGGCCCGGACAAGCTCAAGATCGGCAACGTCGACCTGCGCGCTCCGGTGGGGCTGCTCGCCCAGGGCTACGGCCTGTACGAGACCATGTCCGGCAAGGGCAACGCGGGCGGTCACGCCCTGGCGCTCGGCAACGGGGTGTTCGGCTCCTGGCTCGCGTCGGTCGCGGTCAACGCCGGCAAGACCCTCGCCGAGAAGCGCGGACAGCCCCAGGCACCGCAGCCCCAGCCGACCGCCATCCCGCAGCCCACCACGATGCAGGGCCAGGGCGCGCCGATGCTCCCCGAGCCCTTCATGGCCGGGCCCGTGCGCGAGGTCCTGCTCACCCCGGAGCCGGTGCCCGTGCACGCCTCCGTCCAGGGCCACCACTACGACTTCGAGGGCCATCCGGCCCGTCCGCATCGTCGGCGCCGCCGCCGTCCCAACCGCTTCGTCCGCTCCGGCGACGACGACTGATCTCCACCACTCCCTGACCTGCTCTCACCGCGAGGAATTACACCATGCCGCGCAACCTCACCCCCCTGGGCCACGCCCGCGTCTACCGCCACCCCGCCACCGGCGAGCTGGTGGTCGACACCGACTCCCTCCGCCGCTCCGGCTTCGCCGGGGAGTTCGGCTACGACGACGGCATCGAGGGCGATGACTACGACGACTTCGAGGGCGACGACTTCGGCGACGAGGACGACGACTTCGAGGGTGACTACGACGACTTCGGCGACGAGGACGACGACTTCGAGGGCCTCGACTTCGGCGAGGACGACGAGGACGACGAGTTCGGTCGCCGCCGTCGTCGGCGCCGCCGGCGCCGTGGGTCCCGTCGCAGCCGCCGTGGCCGCACCCGCGGTCGTCAGCGCTCGAGCGGACGCCGCCGCCGTCCGACCACCCCCAAGCCGAAGGAGTCCGGGATGACCTGGGGCATGACCGCCGTGGGCGGCACCGACACCCTCTCCGACGCCGGCTCGGCCAGCGTGAAGATCCGCCTCCAGCACGACTTCCGTGCCCAGGACATCACCTTCACCGGGTCCGCGTCCGGCGCGAAGGTGACCAGCATCTTCTTCGGCGACCGGGTCGTGTGGTCGAACTCCGACGGCATCGACGTCAGCGTGTTCGCGTCCAACAGCTTCCTGCGGGGCCTGCTCAAGGGGCAGAGCCTCAAGGCCGGCCTGGACGTCACCGTCAACGGCTCGCTCGCGGGCGCCGGCGACTTCGCCGCCACCCTCATCGGCCAGAAGCCGGTGAACAAGAGCTGCTGACGGCGGCGTGAGGAGGACGTGTGCGCTGCGGACCCGAGGAGCTG
>CAZCKC010000373.1:0-1516 GCA_964499235.1 uncultured Planctomycetales bacterium
TCGAACTGACACCAAACAGCAGCGGCGTCAGGGGTCGCCTGACGCCGCTTGCGGGGCAGTTAACTTGACGCAATCGGGAAGCCGGCTAGCGGCGCCGGATCAGGGCTAGCGCGGGGATCACGACGAGGAGCGCGGTCGCCGGCTCGGGAACCTGGAAGACCTCGAGCTCGGTGACGGCGATGAAGCCATCAAAGGCCGTGCCCCAGCCATCGCCGATGATGCGAACACCATCCACCCCGTCGACGGCATCGAACGTGAACAGGTAGCCGAGCTCGGTGCCGATGGCACTGACGGTGGTGATGTAGCCCAAGTCGTCGAAATAGGTCGCGGTGTCGAGACCGCTGACCGCGGCCCAGGTATCGGTGGCGAGATCATACGTCTCGATCGTGAACGAATCGAAGACGCCGCCATCGCCGAAGCGCTTGAAGATGACGCCGAGACCGCCCACGTTGCTCTGCGACTCATCGAACAGCACGCCGGCAAAGTCCTCGGGGCCGAGGCCGTTGTCCTCGGCGAACACGGTCGTTTCGAACGTGCTCAGATCGTTGTCGATTAGCCGACCCGGGTCGCCGAACTGCGGGTGGGTGATGATGGCCGTCGTGTTGGGCAGGTCGGTGAGGTCGTTGCCGAGTTCGACGCCCCAGGCGACCGCACCGTTGACGGTCAGCTCGGCGGTGCCGATCCAGCCGGCGGGGCTGGGCGCGACGGGGGGCGTCGCGGGCTGGGGCGCGCCGACGAGGCGGACCCCGTCGACGACGGTGGGCGTATCCAGGGTGATGGTGTATTCCTGGATTCCCGCCCCGAAGGCCGGGTCGTAGGCGCGGGACCACGCGACCGGCGCGGCGGTCCAGGTATCCGTGCCGCGGTCGTAAACCTCGACGTCCGGCGTCGCGGCAAAGGTGCCGCCATCGAGGAACGTGAAGTTCGCCCAGTCGAGGCTGGTCACCCGGGCCGGTTTCTTGAACTTGTAGCCCTGATAGTGCGGGCCGGCCGGCCCGGCGAAGGTGTTGCTGGCGTTACTGGGCGCCCGGTCGCCGTCAGCCATCTCCCAACCGAAGCCCGCATTGCCGCCGGCGTTGGCGATGTCATGGATGCCGGTGGGGACGAGGGAGTCCTTGATGATCGTGTTTCCACTGGGCTTGCCGAGGACGCTGAGGTAGCGCCCGGCCTCGGTGTCGACGGTTGACAGGTCCGTGGCGACGGCAGCGCCGGTGATCGTGGTGAGTGCCGTGATGACGATAAGCCGTTTCATGCTGGTCTTCCTCTCCGGGCTTCTTTCCTCGAATCAAGTCCCCCTGCGCACCCGTTCGGCGGTGGGGGGACGACGTCTCCGATGATGACGGTAGCCGCAGCCGCCCCGCGCGATCAATAGAAACTGGATGGCATTTTCGCAAAAACATTGAAGTGTCGGTTGTGGCCGTGCTAGGCTGATGAAAATCGGGCGGGGGCTGAAACCCGAGCTCGCTTGTCGCCGTGCTGGCCGCCGTTATCGGCCTGCCGCGCGGCTGATGCGGAG
>CAZCKC010000374.1:0-1512 GCA_964499235.1 uncultured Planctomycetales bacterium
GTAATCTCTTATGCTTCGCCCTTCGCTCGACCGGCCGAAAAACAGCGCCCCCCTTATATAGGGCGCGAACGTCGCCCTGATGCGCAGGCAATCCTGTTCGGCCCGTCGTTTGCGGTGGCGGGCTAATTGAGACGGAGTCGCAACTTGCGCCGGGGGTGGGATTGGCGCATGATGGGTCGATGGCTCATCCGCGACGGCCGGACATCAAGGAAGGTCAGGTGCAGCATCTGGCGATGTTCAGGCAACTGCTGCCGGTGCTCGAGTCGTTGGCCGAGGAGCAGACCCAGCGGGACCGGGCGGGCAATCGGCGGCTGTTTTACGACCAGTACATCGCGTTGCTGCTGATGTATTTTTTCAACCCGATCGTCACCTCGTTGCGGGCGATCCAGCAGGCCAGCACCTTGAAGCAGGTGCAGCGGAAGCTGGGCTGCGCGCGGGCGTCGCTGGGTTCGCTCAGCGAGGCGGCGCGGGTGTTTGATGCGGCGTTGCTGTTGCCGGTGATCGACCGGTTGCAGGCGAAGCTGCCGCGACTGAGTTCGAACACGCCGCTGGCGGACTTGAAGGACACGGTGACGGTGGTGGACTCGACGCTCCTGGCGGCGTTGCCGAAGCTGACGGGCATGCTGCTGGGGCCACACGGCGGGGACAACACGATGCGTCGGCGTTCGAAACTGCACGTGCACTACGAACTGCTCAAGGCGGCGCCGGTCAAGGCCCAACGCACCGCGGCGACGGTGGCCGACCGCACGCATCTGCAGCAGGCGATCGAGTCGGGTCGGCTGTACGTGCTGGACCGCGGCTACGCGGGGTTCGACCTGTTCGCCGACATCATCGGCGCCGGCTCATCGCTGGTCTGTCGCATGCCGGAGAACACCGCATGGACGCTGATCGAATCGCGTGACGTCGATCAAGCGGGCCAGGCGTTGAACGTGATCAGCGATCAGGTGGTGGCGTTGGGCAGCAAGCGACGCGGCGGCGCGTTGGATCAACCGATGCGTGTGATCGAGATTCGCTGCACGCCGCACAAGGCGCACTGGAAGCGTCACAGCAGCCGCGGCGGCCCGCGCCAGGGCGAACGCATCGTGTTGGCGACCGATCGACTCGACCTGTCGGCCGACCTGGTGGCGCTGCTGTACCTGCATCGCTGGAAGATCGAGACGTACTTCCGCACGCTCAAACACGTGCTGGGCTGCCGCCACCTGCTCAGCCATTGCGAGAACGGGATCGCCATCCAGACTTACACCGCGATCATCCTCAGCCTGCTCATCGCTCTGTACACCGGTCGCAAGCCGACGCTCCGCACCTACGAGATGATCTGCTACTACTTCACCGGCCTGGCCGACCTCGAGGAACTGCAGGCCCACATCGCCAAGCTCCCGGCAGCCTGAACCCCCGGCCCAACGCCAGCCGGATTCAGTCCGGTCGATGCTGCGCGTCGATCGCCCCCGCCGCCACGCCATCCCAGATCGGAAGAGCGTCGTGTAGGGAAAGAGTGTAGATCTCGGTGGTCGC
>CAZCKC010000375.1:0-1508 GCA_964499235.1 uncultured Planctomycetales bacterium
CTTCGCAACCACAGAGAATCACAAGCCGCTGAAATCACACAACTCTTTTTGGATCGGGCTCTCAGAGTCTTCTCTGATTGGTATGGTTGGGGTCAAGCGATTTCCGCCTTCTGTATTCCGTTCGACATTCGGATCGTTCCCGTGGGTCACACGCTTCTCTTCGCGGTCGCCGCTTGGGGCGCCGCATGATGGGGTCAGGAAGGTGGAGCGCCGCCATCTGTTTCGCGACCTTGGCGGGGCCATCGGGCCCGTCAGGTTCCGGACTCTCAACGCGGTCGCCCCACCTTTCGTCCCCAAGGGAACGAGCCGTTCCGCCGTAGCGGATCTCGTGAAGGGGGCTTCTTCTCCTCTTTGTGGTTTGCGTTCCTTGCTCGGGTATCAGGCCGCAAAGGGCCGCCCGTCGGGTTCAAAGGTGGTGCCGTCCACCCACAGACGGTGCAGCACGACACCGAGCTTGCGGGCAAGAGCGACACGCGCCCTGGCCATGCCGCGGCGCCTCGCGATCTTCAGGCCCCAGCTCCGCAGGGCAGAGGATTGCCGGCATCGGATCAGCAACGAATGCGCCGCCTCGTAGAGCGCCGTGCGCGCGAGTTCATCGCCGCAGCGGCTGATCCGGCCGCAGGTGTCGGTCTCGCCAGACTGATAGCGTTTCGGCGTGAGGCCGAGATGGGCGCCGACATCCCGCGAGCGGGCGAAGCGTTCGGGCCGGTCGATGGTCGCGCGAAAGGTCAGGGCGGTCAGGGGACCGACGCCAGGTACCGTCATCAGCCGCTGGCAGACCCGGTCCTTGCGGACCAGGACCGCGACCTGTCGCGACAGGGTCGCCAGGGAGCGCCCCATCGTGTCGAGGGTCGCCAGGAGCGGAGCGACCAGTCCTCTCAACTCCGGATAATCTTCCGTCATCGTCAGCACCCGTTCGGCGAAGCCCTTCCGGCTCGGCCGGCCGAGTTTCACCCCGTGCTCGCGGCAGAGCGCTCGGACCACATTTTCGATCGTCCGGATCTCGTTCAGCACCGTGCGCCGCGCCACCAGCAGCGAGCGCCAGCGGCGGCTCTGCTCGCTCTTCACGTGGACCGGGCGGTACCAGCCCGTGCGCATGATCTGCGCCAGTGCTCGCGCGTCGTTACGGTCGGTCTTGTTCGGCATGGCGCCCATCGCCGCCTTGGCATGCCGCGTTTCGATGCAAACGGTCGCCAGCCCCGCCTCGCACAAGCCGTCGTGAAGCCACGCTGTCAGCGAACAGGCCTCAAGCCCGATCCGCTCGAGCGTCACCCCGCTCGCCTGCAAAGTCGCCGCCAGCGCTTCAGGCTCGCTCGCCGCGCGCATCTCTCGGGCGATCTTGCCCGCCTCATCGACAATGCATATCGCCGTCTCTTCCAGCGAAACGTCCAGACCGGCATAGTACTTCATGGCTGCTTCTCCTCGTGCTTGGGCCGCCTCCAGCGGACCCCGTTCTCTCACCTGGCGGAAGCAGCCACCAACCCTCCGCGACCGAAGAGAACCAATCA